>CAMFDG010000078.1 GCA_945949045.1 uncultured Lachnospiraceae bacterium | reverse complement strand
GGTAATCGTACCTGTAACAGGACATGGAAAAGGAAAATATCGGTTTCAATAAAAGGGACATATCCATCAAAAGGTGGAATCAGCATGAAAGCCATTTAATGCAGTGGTGCGGTATGCGGATTGTTTCTATTGCGGTACGGACAGTGGATTGGTGATTCTGGACGATGAAGGAAATATCCGGGAGAATGAGGTGGCGGAATTGCCAGATGTATTACGGAGCTTTCTGACGGCAGTCTGGCGGTGGGTACTGCAGATGGCATCCCTGTTCGTACGTTGGAAGATTGGGAAGCAGCGAGGAGAACTCCTCCGGAATATATAAAACAGTCTGAACCCACGAAAAGAGAGGTTAGATGAAAATAATGAACTTCATAACCGAGCAATGCATATTAGTGGCATGCTTGGACAAAGTGAAATAGAAAATTTGCAAAGTGTAAAAATTGCACTTTGGATATGACAGGAGAGGTAAAACAGTACAATGAGAGATTATGATGCAGTAGTTTTTGATATGGATGGAGTCATTTTTGACTCCGAGCGGGCAGTCATGAACTGCTGGCTGGAGCTGGCTGAAAAGTACAGTATAGAAAATATCAGACAGCCTTATTTCGCCTGTGTGGGAACCACGATGAAAAGAACCAGGGAAATTATGCTGGAAACCTATGGACCGGATTTTCCCTATGATACCTATGCGAAGGAGGCTTCTATTCGCTATCATGAGAAATATGATGGGGGACGTCTGCCTATGAAGCCGGGTGTGGTGGAGCTGTTAAGCTATTTGAAGAATGAGGGTAAGAAGATTGCCCTTGCCTCTTCCACCAGAAGACAGACGGTGGTGAGCCAGCTTAGGGATGCAGGAATATTGGATTTTTTTGATGCGGTGATCTGCGGGGATATGGTAGAGCGCAGTAAGCCGGCACCGGACATTTTCTTAAAGGCCTGTGAGGAATTACATGTTGTACCGGAAAAAGCCTTTGCAATTGAGGATTCTTATAATGGGATCCGGTCGGCCCATGTCGGGGGACTTCGCCCCATTATGGTCCCGGATCTGCTTCCAGCCAATGAGGAGATGGAGGAATTGACGGAAGCGATTCTTGGTTCGCTCCTTGAGGTGGCAGGATATCTTCGAGGGTAAATTTTTATAAAGTGCCATAAATTATAACAAAATGCGGCAGATGATGTTAACTCCGGTTGGTGGTGAAATAAGGCTGCACCGATTACAATAATGTTAAAAATAATTGCAAAGGTGGTAAACTTATGAGAAAATCATACTTGGATCATGTTCGTTGGATTACGGTTGTACTGGTGGTTATCTATCACGTCATCTATATGTATAACGGTATAGAGACGTTCGGTGTGATCGGACCTTTTCAGAAGGTACAGTACCAGGACGCTTTTCAGTATCTGGTGTATCCCTGGTTTATGCTGCTGCTCTTTGTGGTGTCCGGCATGTGCTCCCGTTTTTATCTTGCCGGTCACACCCATAAGGAGTTCTTGAAAGCCAGAACGATAAGACTGCTTGTTCCATCCACCATCGGACTTTTGGTGTTTCAGTGGATCCAGGGATATTACAGCATGGCGATCAGTCAAGCCTTTGACAGTATGTCGGATGCGGTTCCCGGATTTGTCTTGTATCTGATTATGGCCGTGAGCGGTACCGGGGTGTTATGGTACATCCAGCTTTTGTGGTTTTTTTCCGTTTTACTGGTCCTGATCCGGAAACTGGAAAAGGACAGACTGTATGTAAAATGCGGAAAGGCCAATACACTGGTGCTTCTGCTTCTTTCCGTTGCCGTTTACGGAAGTGCTCAGATACTTAACACACCGATGATCGTAGTCTATCGTTTTGGCATTTACGGGCTGGGCTTTCTGATCGGATATTTTGTTTTGTCTCACGATGAAGTAATGGAGCGATTGGAAAAATGGTGGCTTCCGCTGGTGATTGCAGCCACTGTCCTGGGTATTTTGTTTGTTGTACGGTATTTCGGAAAGCCCTATGCGGAGCATTCTGTATTGGATACACCATTATGTAATCTGTTTGCGTGGATTGCGGTACTGGCAGTTTTGGCGTTTATGAAAAAACGGGGCAGTTTTCACAATGCATTTACCGAGTGGATGCGTAAGAAATCCTGGGGCCTTTATGTATTTCATTATCTGCCCCTTTCTGTGTGTGCTTACTATCTGCATCGTTATGCGCCGGATATGCCGGCAGCCCTTTGTTATCTTCTGACCGCAGTATCTGCATTTGGAGGGGCTTATCTGCTGAATGAAATCATCAGCCGCATTCCGGTTCTGCGGTGGTGTGTCCTGGGAATCTGTAAAACCCACGAAAGGAAGCGTGAGAATGTTTAAGGATAATCTGATTTCACTTAGAAAAATGAATAAATTATCTCAGGAGGAGCTGGCAGACAAGATTGGTGTCAGCAGACAGACACTGTCCAAGTATGAGACCGGGGAATCCCTGCCGGATATTGACAAATGCAGGGAACTGGCGGAGGTGTTTGGCGTTTCTCTGGATGATCTGGTGAATTATGACAGCAGGGAAACGGGACTTAGGATACCACCGAAGGGAAAGCATATGTTTGGCATTGTAAAAGTCGGTGATAAGGGACAGATCGTGATTCCGGCAAAGGCCCGTAAGATTTTTGATATTAAGCCCGGGGATAATCTGGTTGTCCTCGGGGACGAGGGGCAGGGCATTGCAATCGTGAAAGAAAAGGGGCTGCTTGCGATGCTGAGCCAGGTGCATTGAAAATACACATTGCGTAATCTTACAAATAAAAACTTCCCACACTGATTTTCGTGCGACTCTGCCTGCCGCCGGAATTCTCCGGCTGTCGAATGAACATAAATAATCAAAGGAGCCGAAATCCGATACCAGACA
>CAMFDG010000077.1 GCA_945949045.1 uncultured Lachnospiraceae bacterium | reverse complement strand
CTTGTATGTAACGGTGTTGAGCTTTCATCCGGTGCAGTCCGTAATCATGATCCGGAGATCATGGTGAAGGCGTTCCAGATCGTGGGACTCGATGAGGAGCATGTAAAAGCCAAATTCCCTGCCATGTACAATGCGTTCTGCTACGGCGCACCGCCCCATGCAGGTATCGCACCCGGTGTAGACCGTATGGTAATGCTGATCGCGGGTGAGGAGAGTATTCGTGAGATTATTCCGTTCCCGATGAACAAAACGGCACAGGATGTGATGATGGGAGCACCCTCCGAGGTTGATGAAAAGCAGCTTCGCGATGTTCACATTAAAATTGATATTCAGGACAAGAATGCATAACGAGGTATGATATATGCTGCCAGAGGCATTTACAAACCGGATGCAGAAAATGCTGAAGGAAGAATACCCGGATTTTCTACAAAGCTATAATGAAACCAGAAATCAGGCGCTGCGGCTAAACCCCTTAAAGGGGGATAGCGGGCGCTTTTTGGACGTTTCCTCCTTTCATCTGACGCCCGTTCCCTTTGCAGAGAACGGTTACTATTATGAAGAGGAGGACAGACCCGGAAAGCATCCCTATCATGAGGCCGGTGTCTACTATATCCAGGAGGCAAGCGCCATGGTGCCCGCTCAGCTTCTGGATGCTAAGCCCGGAGAAAGGGTGCTTGATCTGTGTGCGGCGCCAGGCGGGAAAAGCACCCAGATTGGGGCAGCCATGGGTGGAGAAGGAATCCTGATCTGCAATGAGATTCACCCCGCAAGGGCAAAAATCTTATCGGAAAATATTGAGAGAATGGGGATCACCAATGCCATCGTGGTGAATCATTCCCCGGATGTTCTCGCTCAGCATTTTCCGGCTTATTTTGACAGAATCCTGGTGGATGCTCCCTGTTCGGGGGAGGGGATGTTCCGAAAAAATGAGGAGGCCTGCATTGAGTGGAGCCCCGAAAACGTGACAATGTGTGCGGAAAGACAGGATGAGATCTTGGACTATGCGGCACAGATGCTGGCGGTCGGCGGAAGACTTGTCTATTCTACCTGTACCTTTGCCCCTGAGGAGGATGAGGGGAGTGTCAGCAGATTTTTGAAAAGGCACCCGGAGTTTTCCGTTGTTCCGGTAGAATACAGGGACGGAATGGAAGCGGGACATCCGGAATGGGTGGAAGGAGCCGCAGACGGAGTCGAACATACCATAAGACTCTGGCCTCACAAGCTGAAGGGCGAGGGACATTTTGCGGCGGTACTTAGGAAGGAAGGAACCTTACTTTCCGGTGAGAGAGCCGGAAGATACGGACTTTTACAGGGGATTCCCGAAAAGGAGTGTAAAGAATTTACAGAGTTTAAAATAGAATTTCTGCATAAGAATCTGAAAGGAGTATTGCTGCGGTTCGGGGACCAGCTTTATCTGGCACCGGAAGACGCACCATCTCTGAGCAGACTGAAGGTACTCCGCCCCGGGCTTCACCTCGGAACATTAAAGAAAAACAGGTTTGAGCCGGCCCATGCACTGGCTCTCTCCCTAAAGTCGGAGGAGGTATCTCTGGCAGAGGATCTGACCCTTGAAAGCGGTCTTGCGGAAAAATATCTGAGAGGGGAAACCTTTGAGACGAAAGGGAAAAACGGTTTTTGTTTGATCAGTGTGGAGGGCTACAGCCTGGGATGGGGGAAAGCGACAAACGGCATCATGAAAAACCATTATCCGAAAGGACTTCGTAAAAATTGGTAATGTATTTGGCTGAAAAATGTGCTACAATCAAAAGTGTAGGTTTTAGGTGCCGGATGGAGATAACGGATGAACATAAGATGGATGAAAATGATGCCGCTCATGGCAGCTTTTGCTTTGTTGTTTGCCGGATGCGGATTTGGAAATCAAAATGAAAATATCGAAGCGGGAATGACTGCTGTCAAAGCACTTGATTATGATACGGCTCTTGCCAGTTTTGAAGCGGCAAAGGAAGCGGGGGAGAATGAAAGACTTCTCTACCGAGGCGAGGGAATTGCTTATCTTGGAAAAACACAGTATGCGGAAGCAGTTACTGCCTTTGAAACTGCTCTTTCCTGCAGTGACGGCAGGGTGGATGATATGGATTACGATGTGAATTATTATCTTGCCACCGCCTACTATAAGCAGGGAGAAACGGATCAGGCATTGCAGGTTTACGATGCCATCATTGCTCTTAAGCCCGAGGAGAGGGATGCCTATTATTTAAGAGGCGTGATTGAGACGGAAAGAGGAAATCTGGAGCAGGCCCTTGCCGATTTTGACATGACGATTTCTCTGAACATCAGAGATTATGACAGACTGATTGATATTTATTGTGTCTTAAGTGAAAACGGGTATAAGGAATCCGGCCAGGCCTATCTGCAGAGCGCCATGGAAAGCGGCACCAAATATATGACCAATTTTGAAAAGGGACGGATCAGCTATTATCTCGGCGATTATGAGAATGCCCGCACTTACCTCGACAAGGCAAAGGAGGAATCCGGCTATGAGGCGGTGCTTTTCCTCGGCAAAACCCATGAAGAACTGGGCGATTACAATTATGCCATCAGTGTTTATAATACCTTTTTAAATGACAGCGGGGAAGACTGCCCGGAGATCTTAAACCAGATGGGGCTGTGCAAGATGGAAATGGGGGATTATGAAGGAGCTCTTCAGGCATTTCAGCAGGCCATGCAGGTGGAAGACAACGGTATGATGCAGGTGCTGAAAATGAATGAGATTGTGGCATATGAAAAACTGGGAGAGTATAAGCAGGCAGCAGTTCTTCTTGGCAATTATCTGAAGACCTATCCTGATGATGAAACGGCAAAGAGAGAATACGAATTTTTGAAAACACGCTGAAAAGAGCGGATATAATTCCTCAAAGCGCGCTGAAAAGAGCGG
>CAMFDG010000076.1 GCA_945949045.1 uncultured Lachnospiraceae bacterium | reverse complement strand
GGAAGGTTGATGACAAGAAGGTTGCTTTGATTTCCTTTAAGAATTCTCTGACCGGTCAGGATCCCAATGCCTCCACAGAGACAGAGAGTGTGCAGAGTACACAGGAATGATGAAGGATAATATTGTTTTAATTGGAATGCCGGGGGTGGGTAAAAGCACTGTCGGCGTTATCCTTGCAAAGGTGCTTGGTTATCAGTTTATGGATGCGGATCTTCTGATTCAGCAGGAGGAGGGAAAGCTCCTCAGGGAAATCATTGAGGAGAGAGGAACCGAGGGTTTTATCCAGGTGGAAAACCGTGTAAATGCATCCATTCAGGCGGAGCACGCAATTATTGCCACCGGAGGAAGTGTGGTATACGGAGCGGAGGCGATGGCTCATCTGTGTGACATTGGAACCGTGATTTATCTGAAGCTTCCTTATCCGGCCTTGGACGAACGGCTGGCGGACATTAAGGGACGCGGCGTTGTCTTGAAAAAGGGGCAGAATTTAAGAAATCTCTTTGAGGAGCGTTCGCCACTCTATGAGAGGTATGCGGATATCACCATCGAGGAGGCCGGGCTTAACGTGGAGCAGACGGTGGAGCGGATTATTGAGAGACTGAAATCATAGTCCGCGAATAACAATTGGGAAAGTTACGAATAGTATAGATAGTAGGGCATTTCGTTTTTGAGGTGAAAAATGGAACAGTACGTGATCAAGGGCGGGAATCCGCTGCAGGGTGAAGTTGAAATCGGAGGTGCCAAGAATGCTGCACTTGCAATTCTTGCTGCATCCATCATGACAGATGAGACTGTTACAATAGAAAATTTGCCGAATGTGCGTGACATCAATGTGCTGCTGCAGGCAATCGAGGAGATTGGAGCCAGAGTGGAGCGTGTCAATGAGCACAAGGTGAAAATCAATGGTTCTTTTATTCGGGATGTGACGGTAGACAATGAGTTCATCCGCAGAATCCGCGCATCGTATTATCTGATCGGTGCGCTCCTCGGCAAATACAAAAAGGCGGAGGTTGCCCTTCCGGGAGGCTGTGATATCGGAAGCCGCCCCATCGACCTGCATATCAAAGGATTTCGTGCCATGGGGGCGACCGTGGAAATTGCCCATGGACTGGTAAGGGCAGAGGCAGAGCATCTGGCCGGAACCCATATTTATCTGGATAAGGTTTCTGTAGGAGCTACCATCAACATTATGATGGCAGCTGCGATGGCAGAGGGGAAGACGGTCATTGAAAATGCTGCAAAGGAACCCCACGTCGTGGATGTGGCCAATTTCCTGAACAGTATGGGCGCTAACATCCGTGGCGCAGGAACCGATGTAATTCGTATCGTCGGTGTGGAGAAACTTCATAAAACAGAATATTCGATCATTCCGGATCAGATTGAGGCCGGAACTTTTATGTTTGCAGTTGCAGCTGCAGGGGGGAATGTCTTAGTTAAGGATGTGATCCCAAAGCACCTGGAGGCTACCACGGCGAAGCTTCTGGAGGCGGGCTGCAAGGTGGAGGAATTTGATGATGCAGTGCGGATCATTTCAGACGGAAAGCTTCATCATACGCAGGTGACAACACTTCCTTATCCGGGGTTTCCGACAGATATGCAGCCACAGATGGCTGTACTTCTGGGGATTGCGGAGGGAACCAGCACCGTGACAGAGAGCATTTTTGAAAACCGCTTTAAATACGTGGATGAGCTGACCCGCATGGGCGCTAATATTAAAGTGGAAAGCAATATCGCCATCATCAACGGGGTGAAGAATTACACAGGAGCAAGAGTCAATGCACCGGATCTTCGGGCCGGCGCGGCACTGGTGATCGCGGGCCTGGTGGCCGAGGGAATTACCGTTGTGGATGACATTTATTATATTGAGCGTGGATATGAGGCCTTCGAGAAAAAGCTTCGGGGAATTGGAGCAAGGATCGAGAAGGTTGCCGATGAGAAGGAAATTCAAAAATTCATATTGAAGGTATCGTAATGATAAGGGGTTTTGAACAGTGCCTTACTGGAACTGTTCAAAACCCCTTTTATGTTTATTCGCAAAACAGGATCATTTACATGACTGCCTTAATATATAGATCACTGCCGGCGGTAGAAAGATCCAGACAGGTGTTGTCGTCAAACTGTACGATGGGCCGGGACAGGGCGTTCGGATTGATCATAACGATGTTGCAGCCTCTTCCGTCGCTTAGAATGACCCGGTTACTCTGGTAGGTGGTGGCAATCTGCTTCAGAAATGTCACAATATAACGGGTGTGGTATTTCTGGAAACCGTCCCGCTCAAAGCAGCTGATGACCTCGAAGGGGCACATGGGTGAACGGTAGGAACGGGCAGCAGTCATGGCGTCATAGACGTCGGCAATGGCCACAATCATTGCATAATTATCGATAAAGTCCTCTGTCAGTCCTGTGGGATAGCCGGAGCCGTCACAGCGCTCGTGATGCATCAGGGCTGCCTTCCTGATGCGGGAGTCCAGAGTGGTCTGCCGCTTTAAAATCTCGTAGCCCAGCTTCGGATGCTCCTTGATTTTTGCAAATTCTTCATCGCTCAGGGCACCGGGCTTGTTTAAAATTTCGGTTGGGATCATCAGTTTTCCGATATCGTGGAGGAGTCCGGCTAATGTAAGCACATCCAGGTCGTGCCGTTCATATTTAAGCCAGCGGCCGATCATACGGGAAATCAGCGCGACATTCAGACAATGGGCATAGACGGAGTCGGTCAGAGCACGCATGTTAAACAGCATATCAAACAGCTCTGCAATGGTGCTGCGGGAGCGGAACAGATCCGACACGGAGGAAAGAAGCACCTCTGCATCAATGGGGCGATTCTCCTGAATGGCGGCAGAAAAGGAAAGTTTCATCTGGCTGATAGCCTGAATGTACTGAATTTGAAAATCACGGAACTCGGAGGAGGCGGCCACCTTCTGTGAGTGGGTCTTACTCTCCTCGGCGTGGGTCTTCGGTACTTTTTGAGTGGGTTGTGGACTGTCTGCCGGGACGTTAGCCGGCTCTTGGGGGCTGGGCTCCGGTTCGGGCTTCGAAGTGACGGAGGAAGCCTCGGCGGAAATATCTGCCTGTGTATCCTCTCCTTCGACAATGGCATAAGGAATCCGGTACAGTTTCATGCGGTTGATGAGCTGACGCGTGACAACGCTTCTCTCCGGTGCAAGTGTCTGACCGGAAGGTGTGATGACCGGTTCTGTTGTGATCATTCCGATTTCCAAATCCCTAGGTGCAAGCTTTCGCATTTTCAATCCCCCCATATCTAGTACACAAGTATAGTTTCTTTTGCGGAAATTGTCAATAATTAGGACTTGACAGCAGCGAAAAATAGCGGTATGGTATCTCCATAAGATTTCAAACTGAATATTGTGTGTTTTTCTCTTATTCAGAGTGATGGAGATACATAGGATCTGTGAAGTCACGGCAACCCC
>CAMFDG010000075.1 GCA_945949045.1 uncultured Lachnospiraceae bacterium | reverse complement strand
GAACTCTTTTCCTGCAAGCAGGAACGATTTCTGACTTTTGACCCTTATATCATTATATAGATAGGAAGAATTATGTTAGACGTATGTTTATTAGGAACAGCGGGGATGATGCCGCTGCCAAACCGTTGGCTTACTTCACTGATGCTCAGATACAATGGCAGCAGTCTTCTGATTGACTGCGGAGAGGGAACTCAGATTGCGGTGAAAGAGGCCGGGCTCAGCTTTAAACCTATTGATACGCTGTGCGTGACACATTTTCATGCGGATCATATCAGCGGACTTCCGGGGCTTCTTCTTACCATGGGAAATGCCGAGCGGACAGAACCACTGACTATCATCGGGCCCAGGGGCCTTACCCGGATTGTCAGTGCACTGCGCACGATAGCGCCGGAGCTGCCCTTTGAAATTGAATGCGTGGAACTGGAAAGCCCGGACGAATGGATTGAACGGAATGGTTACCGGATCCATGCCTTTCGGGTAAGACATAATGTGGTCTGTTATGGTTATTCTGTGGAAATTTGCCGTGCGGGAAGATTTTCCGCGGAGCGTGCCAAGGCACAGAATATTCCATTAAAGTTTTGGAATCCTCTTCAAAAGGGAGAGACGATGGAAGAGGACGGCGTAATCTATACACCTGATATGGTTTTGGGCCCTGCCAGAAAAGGACTGAAGGTTACTTATTGTACGGACAGCCGGCCGGTGGATGCGATTGTCAGTGCTGCAGCTAAGTCAGACCTATTTATCTGTGAGGGAATGTATGCCGAGAAAGAGAAGCTGGCGAAGGCAAAGCAGTATAAGCATATGACCTTCTACGAGGCGGCGGATATGGCGAAGCGTGCCGAGGTGTCGGAACTGTGGCTGACCCATTTTTCACCATCGCTTGTGCATGGGGAATCTTATATGCCACAGGTACGGGACATTTTTCCAAACGCATATCTTGGGAAGGACGGCAAAACCGTGGAGCTTATGTTTCAGGAGGATTAGTCTATGAAAAAAGCTGGAATTATCATTGCGGCACTGCTTTGTGCTGGATTGGTCTGCGGAGGTTTTTATCTGGTAAAACAGCGCACAGACACCCATTCCGGGGAAAATGCACAGTTGACCAAGGTGCAGAAGATTATTATGAAGGATCTGGAAAATAGTTATCCGAAGACGCCAAGGTCAGTGGTAAAGCTTTATAATCAGATTATCACCGCTTATTATGAGAACGAATACACGGAGGAGGAATTTGAACAGCTGACCGTTCAGGCAAGACTGCTGATGGATGATGCCCTTTTGGAGAACAATCCCACAGACCAGTACCGGCAGGCGGTAAAAAGCGAGGTGGCCAATTATAAAAACAGGTCCCGTACAATCCGGCAGACCGATGTCTGTGATACAAATGAAGTGCAGTATCTGACAGATAAGAGCAATGGTGACCAGCTGGCCTATGTGACGGCTTCCTATTTTGTGCAGGAGAACGAGGAGTTTGACAAGACCTACCAGAAATATGTACTCAGACAGGACAGTGAAGGCAGGTGGAAAATCCTCAATTACTATCAGATCAAAGGAGATTCGTCAGAACAGGATGAAGAATAATACGGACGAAAAGAAAGAAATAAAAATACTTGCAATCGAAAGCTCTTGTGATGAGACCGCGGCCGCAGTTGTGGTGAATGGGCGTGATATGCGTTCCAATGTGATTTCCTCCCAGATCGCACTTCACACGTTATACGGCGGGGTTGTGCCGGAAATTGCTTCCCGCAAGCATATCGAGAAAATTAATCAGGTGATAGAACAGGCTCTTTTCGATGCACAGATGACATTGGATGATATTGATGCCATCGGCGTTACCTATGGCCCGGGCCTGGTAGGGGCGCTTCTGGTAGGCGTGGCTGAGGCGAAGGCCATCAGCTATGCGAAGAACAAACCGTTGGTGGGCGTCCATCATATTGAGGGGCATATCAGTGCCAATTATATCGAAAACCCTGACTTAGAGCCACCGTTCCTCTGTCTTGTGGTATCCGGCGGGCATACCCATTTGGTTAAGGTGAAGGATTATGGCTGCTATGAGGTTCTGGGACGTACCAGAGATGATGCGGCAGGGGAGGCCTTTGACAAAGTGGCACGTGCAATCGGACTGGGGTATCCGGGCGGCCCGAAGATTGAAAAGGTTTCCCACGAGGGAAATCCGCAGGCAATTTCCTTCCCGAGGGCGAAAATTGCGGATGGGGAATATGATTTCAGCTTTAGCGGTTTGAAGTCGGCGGTATTGAATTATCTGAATGGCTGCCGAATGAAGGAGATTCCGATTAATCAGGCGGATGTTGCGGCTTCCTTCCAGCAGTCGGTAACAGATGTGCTGGTGGGACATGCAAGACACGCTATTCGCCAATATGGAATGAAAAAGTTCGCAATCGCCGGAGGCGTTGCTTCCAACGGCACGATTCGTTCCGCTATGGAAAAAATGTGTGAGGAGGAGAAAGTCAGGTTTTATCGTCCTTCACCAATTTTGTGCACGGATAATGCGGCCATGATCGGTGCGGCGGCATATTATGATTTTATGGCGGGAAAAAGAGCGGGATTGGATTTAAATGCAGTTCCGAATTTAAAGCTGGGAGAATGATGGAAAAAGAAAAATATACAGCGATTGTACTTTCGGCCGGGGCCGGAAGCCGGATGCACAGTCAGATTCCAAAACAGTATATGGATTTATGCGGTTATCCGGTCATTTATTATAGCCTGAAGGCGTTTGAAGAAAGCGAAGTGGACGAAATTGTCCTTGTGGCGGGAAAACAGGATGTGGAATTCTGCAGACAGCAGATTGTCGATAAATATAATTTTTCCAAGGTTCGGGCAGTGGTGGCCGGAGGCAGTGAAAGGTGTTTTTCTGTTTATGAGGGGCTTAAGGCTGCTTCGGGATCGGATTATGTTCTGATTCATGATGGGGCAAGGCCGATGCTTTCTGTTGCGTCTATACGCCTGTCAATGGAAACGGTGGCCGTGGAGAAGGCCTGTGTTCTTGCTGTGCCGGCTAAGGACACGATCAAGGTTGCAGACGGGGACGGGTATTCTGTCTCCACACCGGACAGAAGCCGGCTCTGGGCGGTGCAGACACCCCAGAGTTTTTCCACAGATCTTTTGGAGGAGGCGTACCGGAGATTCTTTGTGGCGAGGGATAATGGACAGGAGCTTCTGACAGTAACCGATGACGCGATGCTTGTGGAACAGATGACCGGCCATAAAGTAAGGCTTATTGCCGGAAATTATACAAATCTTAAAATTACAACTCCAGAAGATTTATTAATCGCGGAGACTTTTTTGAAATTAAGAAAATAGTTTTTTAAAAAAACAAAATTAAGCTTGACACTTATAAATAATGATGGTAATATATGACTTGCGCTGATTCAAGCGCAGACAATAGATAGGGAGAGGTATCGAAGTGGTCATAACGAGGCGGTCTTGAAAACCGTTTGTCCGCAA
>CAMFDG010000074.1 GCA_945949045.1 uncultured Lachnospiraceae bacterium | reverse complement strand
TGCGTGTGCTCCTTGTAATAAGGGGGACCCGCTTCGCGGGAGGATTCCTTATTACTACGTGAACTCCAGCCCATGCAAAATTTGCCTGCGGCAAATGGGCTGGAGCTGCATATCAAGTTTTCAGGAAAACTTGATACATTTTACAATCTCCTCCGAACAGCGCTCTCAGTCGGTGACGCTGTATTCCTGTCGGTCTCTGATTGCCAGAGTCTCCTTCATCGCATTTAACCATGTCTGTTTTATCACAATTTCTCAAGGATTGCAAGAAAAAACTACGATTTTATCTGAAAATAAAAATGAAATTGTAACTGTTCATCCCCCTCCTCATAGATTCGTACTGCTTACTTTCCACGCCCACATTTTAGGCATTTAACGGGATGTAAAAAACAAATTATTAGTTCCCACGCCCAAAGCATCGAATTTCAGAGGAAAATGGGAGCAAAAATGGGCAGTACATTTTGATTTTTCATATATATGCCCAAAGCTTTGAACATCGGTCCATGCAAAATTTGCCTTCGGCAAATGGACCGACGCTGCATGTCAGGTTTTCATAGAAAACCTGACACAATCCTCCTTTAACAATCAAAAAGTATGACTAATCTGCATATTTAATTTGCATGGGGTTCCTGAATAGATACATGAAATTTACTTCTCCATAAAAATTATAGGTAACACAAAGCACTTATTTGCTTTCTACCCATACCGAATCATTCATAAACTGGAATATCTCAAATCAAATCCATGAGTTCTATCAGTGAATCCACTTTTGCAAAGAGCATGGAAAGCAGTTTCTCATCCGGCTGTGTCTGATCGGGAACCATCACCACCTTACATCCGGCACGACAGGCGCTGGTGACGCCGTTAGGGGAATCCTCCACCGCCATGCACTCTGAAGGAGCAAGTCCCAGTTGTCTGCAGGCATAAAGATAGACATCCGGAGCGGGCTTTCCAAATTCCACCATCCGGGCGGAAATCACCTTTTCAAAATAAGCATACAGCCCCAGCTGCTTTAAATATTTTTCTGTTCGCTCAATATCTGTCGCCGTGGCAATTGCTGTAATGATGCCCTTGTTTCTCAGGTATCTCAGCAGCTCCTTTGCACCTGGCTTAAGATCAATTCCCTTTTCCAGAAGCATGGGTTCCATCAGCTGTTTCCGGTAGGCATGGACCTTCTCATAATCGAAATCCGGCCCGTAAAGTTTCCGGAAATATTCCTGTACAAAAGGGCTTCCCAGAGAGCGCAGGCCGTACGCCTGCTCGTCTGTCACCTCATAACCGAAATGACGGATCGCCTCCATCCAACAGATATGATAGTATTTTTCCGTATCGATTAAGGTGCCATCCATATCAAAAATAACTGCTTTAATCATTTTATACCACCCCAGATGAAACATTCGATGACAGCTTTACAAGCATGATAATCAACAATACTTCAAATCCCAAAATCATCGTGATGCACACTCCTCCAAAAACAGAAGGATCTCCGACACATAAGATGATACTTCCCAATAAAAACAAAGAATTGATCACCAACTTGAAGATACTGGAATTTCGTATTCTTTTCATATTCAGAGCGCCGGGTACTTTTAATACTCCATTGCAGCGAATCCCGGAAACAACCATGCTGATGCAAAGGCCAAGCATAAACAGCATTGCAATTCCAATCAGAATCAATACCACAGCAATCACTATACTGAGTCCTCCCCCAAGGAGGCGTGCAATTACGTCAAATCCTCCTGTCACATCGTCCTGACTATATTCCGGCAGATTCAACAGGTGTTCCGAGACATAATTTAAATTCATTCCGGCTAAAATTGAACTAATCCCCATCACAGCCGTCACTACACTGAGAATAATATAAAATATCATGACAGCCATATTGGCATTTTTCAAAAAGGAATATGTTTTATCGTCCATGCATTCGTCTCCCCCCAGGCTATACCTCAAGAAACCGGTTCCAGGATTCCTCATCTCCGTCGGCCGCCACTTTCAGAGTGTAGGTCCGCTCATCCGTCCCATCGATCACAAAACTGTACACACCGTCAGCCAGCTGTAATTCATAAATCGTTCCCTCAACCAGCACTTCTTCTTTTTGCTTATACTGGTCCGGATTCACCACGATATCCTCATAGGTGTTTTTCAAATGACCGTCCGCATCATATTCCCGGTAACCTTCCTCCACAAGCGTTACAAGCTTCGCGTCATCCAGTTTCAATAAGAGCTCGTTTGTACGCATTGTACGGATATCCCGGTTGCAGGAATTTTCCGGCAGAATTTTTACATTATCGATTACTGCACGAAACATCCCCTCTGCCAGCTGAATATCTCCAATTACCGCTTCGGAAAAATCAAAATGTGCAAATTCATTCATTGTATTATACTTGTAGTCCATGATTCATACTTCCTCTCTGTTCTTTCAATGGCTAAGTCATATCCCGTATCTTACCACTTTTTTTCACATCATGCATCCCTTTTTTATGGGATTACACTCTCTATACCATATGTGAAACAGGCTGTGTCAAGGATTACAATTCCGGCAGGGTTCATACCCCATTTCAATCACGTCTTCTCTGCTGCCGGTATATTCCTTCTTGTTGTGGTCTGCCATCTGACTGACACTATCGCACTCCACATCATGAAATTTATGCGTATTTGTATTTAAAATATAGATATGCTCCTCTTGGGATACTGCCCCGTTTTTCTCCTGATGGCTGTCCCCATTGGCATAATCGATCCGAATGCCCGGCTGCACATTGTAGCAGAATACATGAAAGGAGATTCCTTCTCCCCCATCCTCCACCGACAGACCCTCCATCTCTACTCCGGAGGCCACAAGATTATCTCCGTCGTACAGCGGTGTCACCCGGTAAAGCACATGATTTCCCGTCTCCTTTACGTAATCTGCCACCCGATTCTCAAAAGGCAGCATCCCCACGATGTTTAAGTATCGTGTACCTGTAATTAAATTTCTTTCATTTGCATTTTCCCCGGCCAACTGATATGCAATCAGATGGCACCTGTTATACAAAAATTTTCCATCCACGTTGTCATACTTCGCCAGCTGCCATCCGGAAGGCCGGACCTGCCCGATCTCCCCACGTTCCTCTGTAGGCATCAGATCCGCTCCCACATTGGCAAAGGCCACACCACACCGGCCCAGTGCGTCCAAAGCACTGTATTTTTCAAAGGAATCCATAGTCAGATCCCGTTCTGAAAAATCCGGTATATTGTCGTGGATCACCACATAGGGTTCACCATCATATTCCGGAATATCCGAAAGCACAAGGGGCGGGGTGTCAGAATCGGATGCCTGTGTTTCCGGCTGTTCTGCTTCTTGTGTCTCCCTTGTCAATGCTTCACTTTCCTGCACCATCGGAGGTTCCACAACGGCCTCCCCCGCGGGCTTTTCCGGTGTACTGCAGCCAGCCAGCAGCAGGCACAAAAGAAAGACCGGTAAACTTTGTGACGTTGAATTTGCTTTTACTTTTTCCCGCATATGAACTCCAAAAAAGCGGTACAGCCTGTCACCACATCCCGATAAGTCTCATCAAACCGACCACTGTACCAGGGATCTCTGCAGTCTCTGCCTATTCCCGCAAAGGACAGCAGTTTATAGATTTTCTCTCCGCCGGGATGTCCCGTCATCCGCTCAATATTTCGGATATTCATGGAATCCATGCCGATCAGATAGTCATAGTGATCATAGTCGGACGCCTTCAGCTGAACAGCTCTTTTGCCATCACAGCTGATTCCGTGTTTTGCCAATTCGGCCTTGGCAGGCGGGTAGACCGGGTTCCCAACACCATTCCAAATTTCTTCTGTGCTGGTGGCAGCGGAGGCAATCTCAAATTGATCGGCGATGCCTCGTTTTGCAACCATGTCCTTTAGGACGAACTCGGCCATTGGGGAACGGCAGATGTTGCCGTGGCACACAAATAATATTTTAATCATGCCTTAAAAACTCCTTG
>CAMFDG010000073.1 GCA_945949045.1 uncultured Lachnospiraceae bacterium | reverse complement strand
TCTTTTCCTGCAAGCAGGAACGATTTCTGACTTTTGACCCTTATATCATATAATAGTTTCCAGACAAAAATAGAAAAGGGGCGAAGTGCGATGGAAGCAGTACAGCAGTTTCTGCAGTGGGTGAGGGAATCGGATAATATTGTTTTTTTCGGTGGCGCAGGGGTATCCACAGAGAGCGGAATTCCGGATTTCCGCAGTGTGGACGGGCTCTACAATCAGCAGTATAAATATCCACCGGAGACCATTTTGAGTCACAGCTTTTACCGGCAGAATCCGGAGGAATTTTACCGGTTTTACCGTAACAAAATGCTCTGTCTGGACGCGGAGCCGAACATCACACACATCAAGCTGGCCGAGCTCGAACAGGCTGGAAAACTGAAGGGAATCGTGACCCAGAATATTGACGGGCTCCACCAGAAGGCCGGAAGCAGGAATGTCATGGAACTCCACGGAAGTGTGCTCCGCAATTACTGTGAGCGCTGCTTTGAGTTTATGAGTGCCGAGGACATTCTGCATTCCGAGGGAGTTCCGAAGTGTCCGGTCTGTGGAGGTCCGGTCAAGCCGGATGTGGTCCTTTACGAGGAGGGACTGAACCAGAAGACACTGCAGGATGCGGTTTATTATATCAGTCATGCGGATGTGCTCATTGTGGGAGGTACTTCCCTCGCGGTTTATCCCGCAGCAGGATTGATTGATTATTACAATGGACACAAGCTTGTGCTCATCAACAAGAGTGCGACGCCGATGGATGCACGGGCAGATCTGCTGATTCAGGATGGACTCGGAAACGTATTCTCTAAGATTGAGGTGTAAGCTTTGAATTCTTATCATTATGAAGTGGGAGATATCGTGAAACTGAAGAAGCCGCATCCCTGTGGCAGCCATGAGTGGGAGATCTTACGTGTAGGTGCAGATTTCCGGCTCAAGTGTCTGGGCTGCGGACACCAGATGATGGTAACGCGGAAGCTGGTGGAGAAAAATACGAGAGGGCTTCGCAAGCCGGAGTGATTTTTTTGAAAAAAGGCTTGAAATCAGGCGAAAACCATGGTATAGTGTATTTTCGTGATAACTATTTTTCCTTGTTCACAGGCATATCCTGTGAGCCAGAGACCAAAAGGAGGTAAAATTTCGCATGAACAAGTATGAATTAGCACTCGTCGTTAGTGCAAAGATCGAGGATGATGCGAGAACAGCAACCGTTGAGAAGGCAAAAGAGTACATCACTCGTGCAGGCGGTACTGTTACGGAAGTGGAAGAATGGGGTAAGAAGAAGTTAGCTTACGACGTTCAGAAGATGAGCGAAGCATTCTACTACTTCATCCAGTTCGATGCAGCATCTGATGTTCCGGCTAAGGTTGAGCAGGATGTCCGCATCATGGACAATGTTCTTCGTTTCTTATGCGTTAGAAAAGACGAGCAGTAGTATAAGAAAGTAGGAGATCGTATGAATAAAGTAATTCTTATGGGTAGATTAACCAGAGACGCAGAGATCCGTTATTCACAGGGGGAGAATGCAACTGCTATTGCAAGATTTACACTGGCAGTTGACCGTCGGTTCAGCCGCAGCAATCGTGCTGCCGGTGAAGAGCAGACAGCGGATTTCATTAACTGCGTGGCTTTTAGTAAGACCGCAGAGTTTATGGAACGGTTCGGCCGTAAGGGAACGAAGTTTGTTCTTGAAGGACGGATCCAGACAGGCAGCTATACCAATAAAGATGGGCAGCGTGTTTACACAACCGAGGTGATCGCTGAAAACGTAGAGTTTGCAGAGAGCAAGAACGCTTCCGGCAGCGGAAGTGATTTTGGCGGAGCACCGGCTGCTCCATCCCCGAGCGGTGCTGCCGGAGATGGCTTCATGAATATTCCGGACGGAATTGATGAGGAATTACCATTTAATTAGAGCTTATATTTTATAAGGAGGTAAAAACCATGGCTTTCAATAAGACAGCTGATCGTGATGGTGCTTCTGCAAAGAGAAGACCAATGCGTAGAAGAAAAAAGGTATGTGTGTTCTGTGGCAAGGACAATGTCATTGATTATAAGGATATCAACAAGTTAAAGAGATACATCTCTGAGAGAGGAAAGATTCTTCCTCGCCGTATCACAGGCAACTGTGCAAAGCATCAGAGAGCTCTTACTGTTGCAATCAAGAGAGCACGTCATCTTGCAATGATGCCATACGTTTGCGAATAGAGCAGATTTGAGTTAAGAACGACAGAATCCGGTTATGCATGTTATGTGCTGACCGGATTTTTTCTATATTTATAAAATATGGCAATATGCATTTAGATATTCCAACCGGTAACATTATATAAAAGTATGTTAAGATAAAGTTAAGGTTAAGCGATTCTGATGCTAAGGATTCCGTGTTAAGATAAGACCATAAAACGAAAAACAAATTGATTTCAAGGAGGAATTCTTATGTGGAAACGATCAGAACTGAAAAGGCGGGCCAAGGGCTCGTTCAAAGGTAATTATTGGAAAACGGTATTAGTCAGCCTGCTTCTTACACTGCTTGTAGGAGGCGGAAGTTCTGCAGCGAGCGATGCGGGCTCGAATGTGGGCTCGAAGAGTTCACCGAATTCGGATGTGGAAAGCACTTATGATTATTCGGATAATGATGCGGACTCGTATGATTTCCTGGAGGAAGATTCGGATGCTGAAGAAAAGGAACTGGAGAATGATTTTAACGAGCTTCGACAGCAGCTGGGCAAACCCGGAGTTATTGCAGCGGTGGCGATGGGAGTTCTCATATTTTTGATTGTATTTCTCATTGTTTTTGCATTATGTGCGGTTCTTTCCGCTTTCGTGCTGAATCCTATCGGTGTGGGCTGCAGACGCTTTTTCCTGCGGAACCTGCATGAACCGGCACAGGTTGGTAATATTGGTTACGCATTCGACAATAATTATAAGAATATTGCAAAGACGATGTTTTTCCGGGATATGTACACCTTTTTCTGGACACTGCTTTTTATCATTCCGGGTATCGTGAAGGCATATGAATACCGGATGATCCCATATCTGCTGGCAGACAATCCGCAGATGACAAAGGAGCAGGCTTTTGCAGAGAGCAAACGCATGATGAAGGGACAGAAGTGGAGAACTTTTGTACTGGATCTGTCGTTCCTCGGCTGGTATATCCTGACCGGTTTCACATTTGGAATTCTGGGTATCTTTTATGTACTTCCGTATGTGAATCAGACAAATGCGGCGCTGTATGAGACCCTTCGTTACGAAGTTCCACAGGGACCGGTATATACCAATCAGGGCAATCAGGAGTATGTATGAGTTATAAAATCTTAATCGCAGATGACGAGCCGGAGATTCGAAGTCTTCTTCGGCTCTATCTGGAAAATGAACACTATGAAATTATAGAAGCTGAGGACGGGCAGCAGGCACTTGACCTGCTGCACCGCCAAAAACCGGATCTGTGCATTTTAGACATTATGATGCCTAAGATGGACGGATTTCACGTGCTTCAGGAGATCCGGAGGGAGAGCAATGTGCCGGTTATGATCCTCTCCGCGAAGGATGCGGATTCCGAGAAGATCCTTGGGCTGAACCTGGGGGCTGATGATTATCTGGCGAAACCCTTTAACCCGTTGGAGGCAGTTGCAAGGGTCAATTCCAATATCCGCCGTTTTTACGCTCTTGGAACCGGCGGGAGAGAAACAGACAGGAAGGTGCTTAAGGTCCGGGATCTGGCTTTGGATGAGGAGGCCTGTATTCTCAAAAAGGGTGAGGAAACCATCGAATTGACATCGGTAGAGTACCGTATTATGGAGCTGTTTATGGAACATCCGGGAAAGGTATTTACCAAGCAGCAGATCTATGAGCAGGGCTGGGGAGAAGAGTACGTGGTGGCGGACAATAATATTATGGTCTGCATCAGCAAGCTGCGTGCAAAGCTTGATGGAGATCCGGCTGCGTATATCCGGACGATTCGCGGCCTTGGATACAGATTGGAGAAATAGCCGATGCACAGAGAGGAAAGCCTGCAGTGGTTTTTGATCAAAAAATTTATCGAGATTCTGGCAGTTGTGGGAATTGCGGAGTACGCAATCACTTTTTTGCTGAACCAGTTTGTGATGCCCGTTATGCTTACACATTTTTTCCCGGAATATCTGGACAAAATATCGGTAGGCGGAGTTGAGATTTTTCTACTGCTGCTTGCACTGCTTTTGATCTTTCTGGTCAGCGCTTTACAGCTGGTTGTTCCGGCTACTGTCCGGGGCACGGTCCAGTTTATCGGGGAGCAGATACAAAAAGGGCTGTTTTATCTGCTGCCGGGATCGCATGCCAACAGGTCCATCCTTG
>CAMFDG010000072.1 GCA_945949045.1 uncultured Lachnospiraceae bacterium | reverse complement strand
CCTTTCTGTGACGGATTCCACGATAGCATCCGATCTCCTGAAGTCTCTTAATATTGAGCGCGATCTCTCTTCTTAAATCACCCTCAACGGTCTGTGTCTCATCGATCACAGCACTGATTCTCTTAACCTCGTCGTCGGTTAAGTCTCTGACACGTGTGTCAGGATTGACATTTGCTGCCTTAAGGATACGGTCAGCACTTGGTCTGCCGATTCCATAGATGTATGTCAGACCGATCTCTACACGTTTTTCTCTTGGTAAATCTACACCTGCAATACGAGCCATGTGTGTTTACACCTCCATATATTTTTCCTGTTGATTTATGCCTTCTGTATATCTGCAACCATATACGTTCCCGAACCTGACCCCCATACAGCTGCGGTTGCACGCCCTGAAATGTGTGCATGGAAAACAGGCTGCCATATTCGCATATTCGTCCCTGCCACTCGGTATTATAGCAGGAACCAGAGTATGCCTCTGTTTATTATGAACAATACACAAATCATGTGTATTGCAGCCGCCATAATGATTTTAGACAGGGGTCTTTACCTCCAGCCGGTAATTAACCCTGTCTCTGCTTGTGCTTCGGATTCTCACAGATAATTCTGATGCTTCCTTTTCTCTTGATGACTTTGCACTTCTCGCAAATAGGTTTAACTGATGATCTTACCTTCACAGCAAATCCTCCTTTCTCTATAAAAGCCCTTTTTATGCGGTTTTACGCCGTTTTTTAGGTACTTTTCCAAAAGTGTCCGTATAACATTATACACAGACGCTGCCTGGAAGTCAACAATTTTTTTATTTATCTCTCCAAATGATTCTTCCCTTGGTCAGGTCATAGGGAGACATTTCAATCGTTACCTTATCCCCCGGAAGGATTCGGATAAAATTCATGCGAAGTTTTCCGCTGATAGTGGCCAGAATTTCGTGGCCGTTTTCCAATCTTACTCTGAAAAATGTATTCGGGAGTTTTTCTACAACCTCTCCTTCTACTTCAATAACATCTGCTTTTGACATAACTTTCTTTCCTCCTGTACTTGTTGAACACTTGTTGTTAAAAGAGATTCAGGTATCCGGCTGCCTTCTCTTCCTCTGTGAGAGTCAGGATTTCCGGTTTCCCATCCGTAATTAGAATTGTATTCTCATAGTGGGCCGACAAAGAACGGTCTGCCGTGACAACGGTCCACTCATCATCCATCCAGTAGACATCCTCTGTCCCGATGTTGATCATCGGCTCTACCGCCAGTGTCATTCCCACCTTCAGCTTCGGTCCCCTGTTCCACTGCTTGTAATTGGGGATTTCCGGTTCCTCATGCAGGCTGCTTCCGATTCCATGTCCGCACAGATCTTTGACCACACCATATCCAAAGCTCTCTGCATAGCCTCCGATTGCCGCGGAAATATCGTGAAGATGTTTCCCTGCTGTCGCCATTTTCATTCCCTCGAAAAAGGATTTCCTGGTGCGCTCGATCAGAAGCTCTGCCTCCCGGCTGACAGTCCCCACAGGAATGGTACGGGCTGCATCTGAGTGATAGTTTTTATAAATAACTCCTGCGTCCAGGCTGACGATGTCCCCCTCTTTTATGATCCGCCGGTCCGTCGGAATTCCATGCACCACTTCCTCATTTACGGACACGCAGATGGATGCCGGATATCCGCAGTAATTTTTAAAGGAAGGAATACATCCGTAGCTTCGGATCATCTCTTCTCCCAACCGGTCAATGTCAAGCGTTGACATTCCAGGTCTGATTTCTTTTGCCAGCTGCTGGTGCACCGCGGCGAGAATCTCTCCCGCCCGGCGCATCAGTGCAATCTCCTCAGCAGATTTCACTGTTATTTTCATTTTATTCTCCTAAGATAGAGACAATATCAGAAAATACATCATCCATGGACTTGGTTCCGTCTACAGATTTTAAGATTCCCTGAGCCTTGTAATAGTCGATGAGCGGCTGGGTCTGCTCATGATAAACGCTCAGACGCTTCTGCACGGTCTCCGGCTTGTCGTCATCACGCAGCACAGTGTCGCTTCCGCATGCATCACACTTGCCCTCAACCTTCGTCGGATTAAATACAACATGGTAGGTTGCACCGCAGTTTAAGCAGGCACGTCTTCCGCCCATACGGTTGACGATGTTCTCATCCGGAACGTCTACATCGATAGCAAAATCCATGGTCTCATTGATCTTCTTTAACGCTGCGTCCAGTGCTTCTGCCTGTGGAATCGTTCTTGGGAAACCGTCTAAGACGAAGCCGTTTTTACAGTCATCCTGCTGGATTCTGTCCATAACCAGATCACAGGTCAGTTCATCCGGAACCAGTGCTCCCTGATCCATATAGGTCTTGGCCTTCTTGCCCAGCTCTGTACCATTCTTAATATTCGCACGGAAAATGTCCCCTGTAGAAATGTGCGGAATCTGATACTTTGCAGCAATCTGCTTTGCCTGTGTTCCCTTGCCGGCTCCCGGAGCCCCTAACATAATAATTTTCATATAAATCTCCCTTCTCTTTATAAATAGTATGAATGGAGATACTGCATTCTTTACAGTATCTCCAACTCATAATTAATCGTTCAAAAATCCTTTATAGTAACGAACTCTCATCTGTGACTCAACCTGCTTTAAGGTTTCAATGATGACACCTACAATAATGATGATGGATGTTCCACCAAAGGATACATCTGCCTTAAATACACCGTTAAAGAAAATTGGAATCACTGCAACAATAGTAAGACCAACTGCTCCGATAAACACGATGTAGTTGAGTATCTGATTTAAATAATCGCTGGTGGGCTTACCAGGTCTGATACCCGGGATAAAGCCACCGGCACGTTTCATATTGTTCGCAATTTCAAGCGGATTAAAGGTAATCTGCGTATAGAAATATGCAAAAGCAATGATCAGTGCAATGTATACCACCAGACCGATAGAATAAATCGGCTGGGATGGATTACACCAGTTATTCTGGGATAATCCCTTTAAGATCTGGCTTCCAACTCCCGTTCCATTGCCTTTTCCCATAATAGATGCAATGATAACCGGTGTCATCATGAGCGACTGTGCAAAGATGACAGGAATCACACCACCGGTATTGACCTTAAGCGGGATGTGTGTTGACTGTCCGCCAACCTGCTTACGTCCCTGAAGCTTCTTGGAATACTGTACCGGAATTCTTCTCTCTGCATCCTGAAGAACAACAACGAATACAACCATGCCCACGATGATTGCAAGAATGATAACTCCGGCTAGAATTGCCTTCGGAATGGACTTATTCACTATAAACTGACTCCACAAGGTCATCAAATCCTGTGGCATACGGGAAATAATATTGATGACAAGCACGATGGAAATACCGTTTCCAATTCCCTTTTCGGTGATGCGCTCACCAATCCACATCAGTACTGCTGATCCAGCGGTAAGTCCCGTAATAACCATAATTACTGTAAGCGGATCTTCGCTTGTCAGATTTCCTCCACGATAGAAGCCGATGGCCATTGCAATTGCTTCGATCAGACCGAGAGCTACTGTAACATACCTTGTAATGGAAACAATCTTCTTTCTGCCTTCTTCACCATCACGCTGCATTTCTTCCAGCTTCGGAATTGCAATTGTGAGAAGCTGCATGATAATGGATGCAGTGATGTATGGGGTAATATTTAATGCAAAAATGGACATTTTCTCGAAGGAACCACCAGTAATCGCATTAAAAAATCCCATTCCGTCCGCAGCCTGACTCGCAAACCACTGCTGGAAAACATCCCCATCGACACCCGGAGCCGGAAGCTCACTTCCGATCCGGATGACAACCATCATAAGGAACGTATAAATCAGTCTCTTACGGATATCTTTCACTTTGAATGCATTACGCAGTGTCTCAAGCATTAGATCACCTCTGCTTTTCCACCAAGAGCTTCAATCTTTTCCTTTGCACTTGCACTGAACGCATTTGCCTGAACTGTAAGCTTCTTGGTAAGTTCTCCATTTCCGAGAATCTTAACACCATCTAACGGGTTCTTAACAATACCGGTCTCGATCAGTGTTTCTACTGATACAACCGCGTCATTGTCAAATCTCTCAAGAGCGGAAATATTGATGCCTACGATTTCCTTAGAGTTTCTGCACTTAAAGCCTCTCTTCGGTAATCTTCTGTATAATGGCATCTGACCACCTTCAAAGCCCGGTCTCGGTGCTCCGGAACGAGCTTTCTGACCCTTATGGCCCTTACCTGCAGTCTTACCGTTTCCTGAACCATGTCCACGGCCTCTTCTGAAATTATCGCTGTGCACGGAACCTTCCGCTGCTTTTAAACTAGATAAATCCATTTTGGCACCTCCTTGTCTTAATCTTATACTTCTTCTACTTTCACGTACGGTGCAACCTTGCGAAGTGCGCCCTGTGTAGCTGCGTTGTTCGGCAGCTCGACAGTCTTGTTTAACTTGGTTAATCCAAGAGCCTCGATGGTCTTCTTGTTCTTCGGAACAGCACCGATTGTTGACTTAATAAGTGTAACCTTCACTTTCTCTGCCATTGTCCAGTTCCTCCTTAACCTAAGATCTCTTCTACGGACTTACCGCGAAGTCTAGCCACTTCCTCCGGGCTTCTTAACTGGGACAGAGCATCGATTGTTGCAAGTACAACGTTCTGCTTATTGTTGGATCCCAGTGACTTTGTACGGATATTGCTGATTCCAGCAAGCTCACATACGGAACGAGCCGGACCACCAGCGATGATACCGGTACCTTCAGGAGACTTCTTTAATAATACGGAAGCGCCTGTATATTTTCCTGTTGTATCATGTGTGATGGAATTATTCTCATCTAACTTAACACTGATCATGCTCTTGATTGCATCTTCCTTACCCTTACGGATAGCTTCCGGAATTTCAGCTGCCTTTCCAAGACCAGCGCCAACATGACCGTTCTTGTCGCCGACAACAACGAGAGCTGTGAAACGCATGTTACGTCCACCCTTAACAACCTTTGTTA
>CAMFDG010000071.1 GCA_945949045.1 uncultured Lachnospiraceae bacterium | reverse complement strand
CGAAGAAAAAGCAGCATACAGAGTACGCAGCAGATCACCAAAGCCATGAAGCTTGTTTCTACCGTTAAGCTCCAGAAAGCCAGAGGACGTGCCGAGCAGACGGATCCGTATTTCAACTATATGTACAAGACAGTCAGCTCCATGCTGGCCCGCAGCGGGAATATCAATCATCCGTATTTAAGTGCCGGTGATTCTGACAGGAAAGCAGTCGTAGCAATTACTTCCAACCGCGGCCTGGCAGGCGGATACAATTCCAATATTGTCAAGCTGATCACGGACGGAGATTTTAAGAAAGAAGAGCTCGATATCTATGCCGTGGGAGGCAAAGGCGCAGAGGCATTGGCCCGAAGAGGTTATAACATTGTTGCAGACGCCTCCGAAGTCATGGAAAATCCGACGTATCCGGATGCAGTGGCGCTGTGCAGCAAGGTGCTGGAGGCATTTGCAGCCGGCGAGGTCGGGGAAATCTATCTGGCTTACACGCATTTTAAGAATACCGTCAGCCAGGAAGCAAAGCTTATCAAGCTGCTCCCCATTGAGATTGACCCGGAGGATACCGCAGAAGATTCCAATATTCTGATGAATTATGAACCCAACGAGGAAGAGGCTCTGAACCAGATTATCCCCAAGTACGTGACGAGCCTTTTCTATGGCGCACTGGTGGAGGCGGTTGCCAGTGAGAACGGTGCCCGTATGCAGGCGATGGATTCCGCTACCAGCAATGCGGAGGACATGATCAGTGATCTGTCACTGAAGTACAACAGAGCGCGTCAGGGCTCCATTACGCAGGAACTGACAGAGATTATTGCAGGAGCGAACGCGATTTCCTGACAAATATAGGATGCATTTATGAAAGGCGATTGCGAACGCCATACAAGCAATTGCCTATCTATTTATGGAATCATGCAATTGTTTTATGGCGTTTTGCAATTGTCTGAAAAATGAGAATTCAAGGAGAAAATAGAATGGCAGGTAATAATGTTGGTAAAATTACCCAGATCATCAGTGCCGTTCTGGATATCAAATTCCAGGAGGGTAATCTGCCGGAGATCAACGATGCAATTGATGTGCCGTTGAAAAACGGTGGCAAGCTGGTTGTGGAAGTTGCACAGCATCTGGGCGATGATACAGTAAGATGTATTGCCCTGGGCCCCACCGACGGACTGGTCCGCGGTATGGAGGCCATTGCCACCGGTGGACCGATTTCGGTTCCGGTAGGTGAGAACACGCTGGGCAGACTGTTTAATGTACTGGGTAATCCAATTGATGAGAAAGAGCCTCCGAAGACCGAGGAGAAGTGGCCGATTCACAGACCGGCGCCAACCTTTGAGGAGCAGGCGACTTCACAGGAGATGTTAGAGACCGGTATCAAGGTCGTGGATCTGCTCTGCCCTTATCAGAAGGGTGGTAAGATCGGACTTTTTGGCGGTGCCGGTGTAGGTAAGACGGTTCTGATTCAGGAGCTGATCCATAACATTGCCACTGAGCACGGCGGATATTCCGTATTTACCGGTGTCGGCGAGCGTACCCGTGAGGGTAACGATCTCTACTACGAGATGAAAGAGTCCGGCGTTATTGATAAAACCACCATGGTGTTCGGACAGATGAACGAGCCGCCGGGAGCACGTATGCGTGTTGCCCTGACAGGACTGACCATGGCAGAGTACTTCCGTGATAAGGGTGGAAAGGATGTGCTTCTGTTCATTGATAATATTTTCCGTTTCACACAGGCAGGTTCTGAGGTGTCTGCGCTTCTTGGCCGTATGCCATCAGCCGTAGGTTACCAGCCGACGCTGCAGACCGAAATGGGTGCCCTGCAGGAGCGAATCACATCCACAAAGAACGGTTCCATCACATCCGTGCAGGCAGTTTATGTGCCGGCCGACGACTTGACGGACCCGGCTCCGGCAACCACCTTCGCCCATCTGGATGCAACCACCGTACTGGATCGTTCCATCGTAGAGCTTGGTATCTACCCGGCAGTGGACCCACTGGCATCCACCTCGCGAATTCTGGATCCGCGAATTGTCGGCGAAGAGCATTTCAAGGTTGCCCGTGAGGTACAGGAGATCTTACAGAAATACAAGGAGCTGCAGGATATCATCGCAATTCTTGGTATGGACGAGCTTTCCGAGGATGACAAGCTTGTGGTAAACCGCGCAAGAAAGGTACAGAGATTTTTGTCACAGCCGTTCTCGGTAGCCGTACAGTTTACCGGAATGGAGGGTAAGTATGTGCCAATTTCCGAGACGATCCGCGGTTTCCGCGAGATTCTCGATGGCAAAATGGATGACGTACCGGAGAGTTATTTCCTGAATGCAGGTACCATTGATGAAGTTCGTGCCCGGATGAACTAAGGAGCACCTTGTATGAGAGTCCGCTTTCGCGGAACAAGGTGCGTAGGTAATATTCGCAAATGCGAACATTACATTCAGCCCATTTGCCGAAGGCAAATTTTGCATGGGCTGGGAGTTCCCGTGAACTAGGAAATTAGGGGGTGCATGATGGCAGAGGGAAATAAGCTGTTTGACGTTGAGATTATCACGCCGGACCGTGTTTTTTACAAGGGCGAGGCGGATATGATTGAATTTAATACTGCAGATGGCGAGATTGGCGTTTACAAGGATCATATTCCGTTGACGACCGTGCTGGAGCCGGGGGTGGTGATTATCCACAAAGACGGCGAGGAAAAGGTCGCAGCTGTCCACGCCGGGTTTGCCGAGATTCTCGGCGAGAAGGTCACACTCCTTGCGGAGTTGGCCGAGTGGCCGGAGGAAATTGATGTGAACCGTGCGGAGGCTGCCAAGGAGCGAGCCGAGGCGCGAATCAAGACCAAAGCAGAGAATCTGGATTTAAAGAGAGCGGAGTATGCGCTGCATAAGGCACTGATCCGCATTGATGTGGCAGGTCACAGATAGGAAAATCAGAAGGAGCAGGTTGGAGGAAAGCCTGCTCCTTTTTCACGTTCAATGAATCAGAGTACACTTTATTTTTGATGATTTCCAAAAGGTCTCCCGGTGTAACAATAAATGGTTTGACAGGGAAATACTCTTCAGCGCATCCTTCTGTGAATAGTAATTGCAGATAAAGAACTTCACATATAATGGTTCCCCTTGTCCTTTCGTAAACCCGTGCGCTTTACGCCTTTTCTCGCTGCTTCACAGCCTGTAACAAAGAGGGACCCGCATAGCGGGAGGAGTCCTTATTACACACATTTTGCTCATATATGGAAACCGTATACATAACAAAACCGGACTTATATCCTAAAAAAAGACAATTGGGCGTATGGTCCAACTGGTTTCGGGTAATATTTGTGTTTCCAGTCCGAATTTGTGCAGGTAACATCAACATCATTATCTTCCTCCAGTTCTTTTCCGGTGGTATTGTCAACAATCGCATAATAATATCCAAGATGTCCACCGGCTGTTCCATTGTTTGCATTTCCGTGAATTGCAGAAGACGAGTATTTGATGTTTGATGGTTCAACTATAAAGGTGAATGGAAGCTTTTTGTAACCTTTTTTCTATGCGTTTGTTTTCTTCAGGTTGGTAATGTAATACGTGGAAGTCTGCTTTGCATTCGTATAATCAACATATGTCTTGATCTTGTATTTTCCATTTGTTTTCAGTTCCTTCAGTTTCAAACGCTGCATATAAGACTTTTCAGCAGCCGGTGTCTTTACAGGACCGGTAACCACAAAGCAGCTCAGAACCAATGAAAAGACTAGTCCAAATGATAATATTCTCTTTTTAAATGATTTCATCGTAAGCTCCTCTATCTGATTGCAGCTAAATGATATCACCAATGTCATTACGATACAAGAATGTACGAAGGCTGAAAGAAATAGTTTTTCAAATTAGCGGGGAAATGATACAATTATGACACGTGGATTTGTATACTGAAAAGTTCTTTGGGAGGATGAAAAAGTGAGAGACGTAAGAATATTTTTTCGACATCCACAACTGCTGTTTTTTATCGTTGCAGGAGTGAGTCTGTTTGCCGGGCTTGTGAATTTTCACAGCTCAATCGCTGTAAAGGATTACATAGAGACCGAAGGGGAAATCTGCAATGTGGAGTCAAAGCAGGTGCTCTGGCACCAGCATTATGTGACACGCTATGACTATGATATTGTCTGGTATGATAATAGCGAGAAACACACCAGGCATCTGGAGGAACAGGTGGATCCGGAGGAAGAAGGAGTAAGAACCATATGGGTGCGACCCGACAACAAAAATGCGATTTTGAGCAATTCCGTAGACTTCGGACAAGATGTTCCGTTGTATTTACTGGTTGGATTAGTCAGTGGTGCAATCGGATTTTTTATCTGCAAGGTTCGAAGCAATAAACGAAGAGAGACCCGCGCCCAGCGGATCGAGCGTCTGGAAGATACCAAAATGTACAGTATCATGGTAATTATTTTGACAGTCATTGCCATGGGAATGTTCGGGATCATGGGGTATGAGGATTACAAAAACGGATATATTCCTTCCGGCGTATGGGATACGTATTTTGCCCTGATCGTGATTATCGTTGTGGCATTTGTCATGTATCGCCGGGCGAAAAAGCAGCTGCGGTGAGTGCAACCTTCTTTGACTGGGGGAGCAAAGGGGAAGAACATGGAAGTTGTAATATTTATTACCATGTAATGGCAGATAACATCATCGAGAATGATTATGCTGATTATGATGAACTTGAAGAAATAATGGTGAATGACAAGCTCTATAAGGTTATAAGAGCTGAGGACACAGCCACTATGTTATATAAAGTTGATACGAGTTTCTATATTAGAATAGAGCTGTTTGGTGCTGTCCAGTTTGATAGTTCAGGTAATCATACGGAGGTTACATGTTCTCCGTCGGATTATCTTGATAACGGATGGCTTGATAAGGAGATTGTAATTAATATTACACCAGTAGAATAACGTCCCCTATGAGTTCAACTTCAGTCGGTCATTTTTTGCGGACAGTTCATACATGCTATCCTTTTCTGTTCTCT
>CAMFDG010000070.1 GCA_945949045.1 uncultured Lachnospiraceae bacterium | reverse complement strand
ACTCTTTTCCTGCAAGCAGGAACGATTTCTGACTTTTGACCCTTATATCATAATATTGAAAGCCTGCTTTGTTTCAAATCCTGCGCAGGTGTTATTTCCTGTATCCGGCCCCAGGCTTTTAGGAAAGGGCCTGTTCAAAATCATGGATCAGATCCTCGATATCCTCAATTCCCACGCTGACTCTGATCATATCATCATAAACCGCCGCATCCTTCTTCTCCTGCTCTGTGCTGTGGGCACTTAAGGTGGATGCCGGGTGAACGATCAGGGTTTTGGTATCTCCGATATTGGAAACAATCTTCGGGATCTTAAGTGTATCCATCACTGCAAATGCCTTTTCCTTACTGCCTACACGCATTGTCAGGATTGCACCATAGTGCCCACCCAGAAGTTTTGTGGCCGTATCATACCACGGGCTTGTAGCCAGTCCGGGATAATTCACGGTCACCCCATCCAGAAGATCTAAATAACAGGCCAGTTCCATGGCATTGTTACAGGCCCGCTCCATGCGAAGCCCCAGCGTCTCCATACCGATCAGGTTATAAAATGCGTTCTGCGGTGCCAGACAGGCTCCGGTATTTCGAAACAGGCCGTTTCTCAGCTTTGCAGTATAGGCGAAAGGACCGAATTTCAGATAAGGCTTCATGCGTGGATACCGCCCCGGGTCCCATTTGAAATTACCGCTGTCCGTAATGGTTCCGCTGATTGCGCTGCTGTTGCCGTTCACATATTTTGATGTTGAATTGATCACGATATCTGCCCCATGCTCGATGGGTCGTACCAGATAAGGTGTTGCCACCGTATTGTCAACGATAAGCGGAATGCCGTGATCATGTGCCAGCTTTGCCCAGGCGGGAATATCCGTGACATCCAGCTTCGGATTGCCGATGGTCTCCGCGAAAAGGGCCTTCGTCTTATCACTTATGGCATTTTCCACCGATGCCGGGCTGCTTCCATCCACAAAATGTGTCCGGATGTCAAAGGCCTCCAGATCGTGAAACAGATCGATGGTTCCGCCGTACAGACTGTTACTGGCGACAATTTCATCTCCGGCCCCGACAATATTTAAAAGCGCGTTGGTAATGGCCGCCATCCCGGAGGAACAGACCACCGTTGCGCGGCCATTTTCCAATCGAGTCATCTTATCCTCAAAGGCCTGAGTGGTGGGATTTTCAATTCTCGTATAAGAATAGCCCTGTGCCTGATTGTGAAACAGCTTCTCGTGCTGTTCCGCGGAGGGCTGGTAAAATGCAGAGGACTGGTAGATCGGTGTGAGGGTCGCTCCCGTGGCCGAATCTCCCGCTTTTGTCCCATGCAAAAGCTGTGTGTTGAAGCCCATGTTTTCTGCCCCTTTTATAAATCATAGTTATCTAGTAGGTTTAATATGTTTTATACTATACCCTTTTACGATATGTTTGTCAACCAGTTTTTGGAAGATTCTTTTATTTGCTTTTTGAAAGATGCTTTCATCGGCGTTTCCTGCGCGGGTGATTTGGTCCGTAGAGCAATATTTTTCCGTATATGCCCATACTTACCCCCTGGTTAAACAGCAGATACGATGGTTCTGGGCGCTGGGAGAACTTTTTTCTCCATGCGCCCACACCAGGGAAGTCACTATACAGTAAATGCACAGATTTTGGTCGCCTGTAGAGAATTTTTTCCTATTCGCCCACACCAAGGGCGTCATCAGACAGAAAATACACGGATTTTGGGCGCCTGTAGAGAATTTTTTCCTATTCGCCCATTTTCCCAACAAAATTTACACTGATTGGGAAAATTCTGGGCGTATAAAGAATAATTGTTCTGTAGCGCCCATTTTATAGAGAAAATCAGGAAATTTCCTATTTTGGGTGGCGCATAGGGCAAAACTGTTTCCTTTCGCCCATTCACCCAAACATACATGAGGACTGTCATCGTTCTTTGATTGACGACCTTGTGATTTTCCTTGGAAAATCAACGAATTCCAAATGTGTGTAGACTTACGGGGCACAGCGTAAACTTGCGTAGCAACGGAGCAATTCGTGTATCAAATGAGGGGCAAAACACCTTTTGACCCTCGTATCATAATTATGAACCCTGGGGAACGGTGATTGGCAGTATTTATGCACAGAAATATCCCGAAGATGTGAAATGCTATATCAGCATCAGCCAAATTACCAATCTCTATGAAAATAAGCTGGATATTGCGCGGTTAGCCCTTGAACAAAAAGAAATCAAAGTTACAAAAGACGAGGAAGAACAGCAAAGTACATTGCCTGTGATGGAGAAATATCCGATCTCGGGCAGATATGGACAGGTATTACTTCCCCGGATATGAATTTTGAAGATATCAGGTGCCGGTATATTATCTGTCAGGGGAAGGGGACTACGCAGTATGCCAGAAGGATGCGCTCGAATACTTCGAAACCATAGAAGTTCCGGATAAGAACTTTTATCAGCTTAAAAATGTCGGACACAGTATGTTTATGGACAATCCTGCCCTGTATTGTGATACCATAAAGGACATTTTACGCAGACTGGACAGATAAAATATTCCGAGCACCACTGACCTAAACGAAAGTGTAAAATAAAGTGCGTAAGTTAATGTAACAAAACTTACGCACTTTATTGTTCCCTAAATATATCTACGAATTTCCGTCCATGTCTCCACCAGCCGTTCCAGTGAATACCCGGCATTCGCCGGGCTGGTGGATGGAAGCTTATGGTTCTGTATCCCGTTTACCGGATAGATGAACTTCTGATAAAGTTCATACGCCTTCCCACCATTTGTAAAAATCACTGCGATGTCAGCACTGGACAAAACAGGCGACAAATCATTTGCTTTTACATCTCTTATACTTGCATCCGAAGAGCCGGTAATCTCGCAGCTTGCAATCACATCCCAGACTGCAACATGATGCCTGATAAGCATCTCACGTTTCCGGGGAACGTCCTCCGGAACGGGGCATAGAAGCCCCTGTGCCAGCACCCGCCAGAAGCGGTTCTGCTTGTGGCCGTAAAAGAACTACTGCTCCCTGGACTTCACAGATGGAAAACTCCCCAGTATCAACACTTTCGAATTTTTATCATATACAGGGTCGATCGTATGCTTCATGGATTCTCCATTCTCAATCTATTTATTGCTCCGTAATGTTTTGACCGGACTTAATTTCTTCTAAGACCGTTAAACAGCCCCGGCAAGGCACCCTCTTGTGGTGTCCGCCTGGCTGATTACTTTAATAAAATCCAAAAAGTAAGACAGGAGGCTGTTATGTCTGAAAAATGTACTAATTTTACATGCCCCGTGGAAGCCACTCTTTCTCTGATTGGCGGAAAATATAAAGCCATCATTCTCTGGCATCTGATGAATCACACACTGCGTTACAGTGAACTTCATAAAAGGATGCCAAACGCAACCGATAAAATGCTGACACAGCAGCTTCGTGAACTCGAAAAAGACGGACTGATTTCACGCAAGGTATATCCTGTTGTGCCTCCCAAAACCGAATACTCCCTTACCGATTTCGGCAAAACCCTTTTTCCGATTTTGGATGCGATGTGTGACTGGGGGAAAGATTATCTCACCAGAACATAAACAAATTCCAGTACAGAATATTCGTCACCGTCACAACCATAAACCCGGCGGTAAAATAATTGAACACCTTCTGCCTCTTTTTCAGCTGCATACCCCGGTTCTTAACGAGTCCATAAACGCACATGCACGCCATCACGACTGCAAGAATTCCGAAAACAACAAACAGCCATGCATAAGCACGCCACCGCACATATGCCGATACACAAACAATCACAGCAAACAGCATAAACAAAACCAGAATCTGCAAAAGCCCTGCAGCGGTACTCCATTTGCCCAGCATATTTTTCATCGGCTCCTTTTTTCTGACCTTTCGGACAATGATTGTAATCAATCGGACAATCAGAGAGATCATGGAAAATGAGACAGCCGCAATCCAAAACAGGAATAATCCCATCTCCAGCACAAACTCCGCTGTCGGAACTTCCACATAATCGCCGTAACTGTATACAATTTTCCGATGTCCGGTGCTCTCATCGGCAACCCACAGCATATCCTTATCCACTTCCCCGATGCTGTAAGACATACTCAGAAACTTAAAGGGCCCTTTGCGCACCGCCCGCGCCGGACGGTAAATTCCGGACGGCACGGTATCCTCTGCTATGTATTTGCTGCGCTCATAGGCTCCGAAGATCAATTCCATCATCTCAGAGTTGTAGATACTCTCCGCCGCCTGATTTGTCATAACGACAGCTCCGATGCCATCCCCGGTATCCAGCAGCAGATAAGAAGAACAGCCCGCTGTATTGCCACCGTGTCCAAAGGTCTGTGTGCCGAATGGAACCATCCAGAAACCGTGACAGTTCAACGGAATCTCGGTCTGTCCAAAATAGTTCGTCGGAGCAAACAGTTCATTTCTCGTTTCCTTCTTTTGGAAAAGAACGCAGTCCTCATCCAAAAGTGCACGGGCAAAGGTTTCAAAATCCTCCAGTGTGGAGGTACACATTCCCGCCGGATACAGGGTAATATAATAAAAACAATCAGGAATCAATTGCCCATCCGGGGTATAGCACTGCAGCTCCTTGCGTTTTTCCTGTACCCAGGTATTGTCGGATAAATCCATATAAAGCGCACTGTGCTTCATCCCCAGCGGTTCAAAGATGTGCTGATGCACATAATCAGAAAAGGACAGCCCGCTGACCTGCTCCACAATAAAGCCCGCCAGGGCCACGCCCCAGTTCGAATACGCGGTGACCGTGCCCGGCTCGTATATTTGTTCCGGCTCATGCTGTTTTAGCGCATCCCCCAAATCAGAAACACCGGATAAGTCCCGAACAAATAAGTCGGCATACACTTCCTGAAAGCCTGCGTTGTGATTCATCAGATTGACCATAGTCACGGGCTTATCATAGGATAAGTTTGTCAGAAATCCATCCGGCAGATAGGAGCGGACATCCTCATTCAGATCAAGCTTTCCCTGCTCATAGAGCTGCATGACACTCACCCACACTAAAAGCTTCGTCGTGGATCCCCACTCAAAAACCGAATCTGCTTCCACCGGAATTTTCTTCTCCTTATCCACATATCCGTAATAGTTTTTCATGAACTCATCAGAGCTGTCAAATACGGCAACGGCCATTCCCACCGTAGTGTCCTCGTGTTCCCGGACAAAGGAATCTATTTTCTCTTCCAGTTGATCTGATTGAACTCCCGAGGGCAGCGTCTGCTGCGCTGCGAATACCTCCACATTCCCAAATCCAATCAGGAATGCAAATATAGCGCATAAAAACCTAATCTTCTTTTTTGTTTGCATCATGCTTCCCCTTTCTGGAACCAAGCCACATCCATATCGTCCCACTAGTCCCACGCCTCCACAGCCTTGTTATAATAATCCATCAAAACCGGTTTTGTCAACTGATTTACCTCTACGTCAGCGGCTGTCTCATCCTTACCAAATTTAAAAAGTGCAGACACATTATCCTCCGAGAGATAGCGCGTTTCCACGTCAAAATGGATTTCTTCTGTCAGCTCCTGTCTGCTTGCCATGTTAAATCCCCAGTCACCAAATGCCGGAACCTGTAAATGGTAAGCCATTACTTTAAACCCTTCGCTTGCGATCGTCCGGTTAATACACCAGAAAGCCTTGGTGGCATAATACGGACTTGTTGACTGAACTACCATGACTCCCTCTTCGTTCAAACAATTCCCACACATCCTGTAGAATACATTGGAATACAGCTTATTGAGTGACTCTGAATTCGGATCCGGCAGATCAATGATGATCAAATCATACTTCTTTTGGGACGATTCCAGGTACTCATATGCATCCTCATTATAAATCCTAGATTATTCATGGCACAGCCGTGAAAGTGGCTAAAAACCGCATAGTTACTGT
>CAMFDG010000069.1 GCA_945949045.1 uncultured Lachnospiraceae bacterium | reverse complement strand
AGCAATTCGTATATCAGTGAGTGGCAAAAGCACTTTTGACACTCACATCATTATTATAGAAATAGAAAAAGAGAGCCCGGAATTCTTGATAAATCAAGGTTTCCGGGCTTAAGTTGACCACAGTGATGCCAGATCTCTTGAACACAACCTGCCGGTGGAGACAGTACCGGCCGGGAAGAAATAGGGAAAAGGAAGACATCATACATGAAGCCGGGACAGCCTCCACTCATGGGCAAAATAGTTGTACCAGAGCTTAAATTGTTTCTCGGTGCCACCGATGACGGCGGAACAGGTAAAGCTGGCTCCGACGCGGCTCTTGGCCTGCTCTCCTCTGATTACGTCTTTTACCGTGACAGTAACCAGTTCTCCGGTATTATCTTTAAAGCGAAAGCGAAGTGGTGTAATCTTGCCATCGGTGTCGGTACAGGAAATCATCTGTACCGGAATATCTACGCACAGGATGCTTTCCATAGAAATCCCTCCTTCTCTCTAAGGTATATACATCATATCATATCGAACACATGTTTGTAAATGGAAAAATTTGAGTAAGCGATTGAAAGAGTGGGGTAAGAGTGGAGAAATAAAAACGCCTGTTTCCTTCGGAATTTATCCGGAAGAAATAGGCGCCTGAAAATGAATCAGCTGTTAACGGAACATATGATGTCCGATTCTTAATCTGCAGTTTTTAAGATATACGGAGAAGAATAAGTAGGAACTCATATTGGTCTCCTTGCCATTTACGGTCAGTGTGGTTCGTCCCTCCAGAGCTTCTTTGGCAGCTCTTATGGAATCTCTGTGATTTTTCTGGGTGAATTTCCCCTGATCATATAGACTTAATGCTCTGGAAAGTGCACCGGAGCGGGCCGGAGTAAACTGACCTTTCTGGTAAATGACCTTGCTGATGGAATTCGGAAATAAATTGGAATGCACGCGGTTCATGACGACAATGCCCACGGCAACCTTGCCATTGTAAGATTCGGCTCCTGCTTCACAGAAAATGATGGCAGACATCAGACGGAGCTGATCCTCGGTATAAGAAGGCTCCTCCGTAAGCTGGCCGTTCTCAATTCCCTTCAACGGCTCGTCGGTGGTGGATGCTGCGGCCATGGCAGGACTGGTGAACAGTACCGTGCAGGCTACCAAAAAAGCAATCATTTTTTTCTGAGTGGCTTTATTCATAATGGTGTAATCTCCTTATTACGATTGTATGTCACTTTGAACTGCAACGTAACTTTTTTGTAACATTTCTTAACAATAATAACATAATTAAAGAATTTGTCAACCACTAGATAGCTTTCGCTAACAACCAGATATTGTTGTTTGTAACAGCTATCCCGGGACAAAGATGCAAAGATTACTCTGCAGAAGGATGGTGAACGATCATGAAAAATTATAAAATTACCGTTGCTTATGATGGGACCCGTTACAGGGGCTGGCAGATACAGAAGAATACAGATGCAACCATTCAGGGAAAGCTTTCCATGGTGTTGGGCAATCTGGCGGGCCATCCGGTGGAAGTCACCGGCTCGGGCCGTACGGATGCCGGGGTGCATGCGATCGGTCAGGTGGCAAATTTCCATTTGGAAGAGCATTATACTACAGAGGAAATCTTTACTTATTTGAACCGATATCTGCCGGAAGACATTGTTATCACAAATATAGAAGAAGTTGACAATCGGTTTCACAGCCGATACAATGCCGTGAGCAAAACTTACAGCTATCGGATTCGTACCGATTCCATTCCGGATGTTTTTTCACGGCGGTTCTGCTATCAATACGGGAGGCCTCTGGATGTTGAGAGGATGGAGAAGGCGGCCCGCTTTTTAACGGGAACCCATGACTTTGCCTCTTTCTGCGGGAACCGGCATATGAAGAAATCCACCATCCGCACGATATATCATATCGAATTTCTGCAAAAGGAGGAAGAAATGGAAATCCGCTATACCGGAGACGGGTTCCTGCAGGGAATGGTAAGGATTCTTACAGGAACATTGATCGAAGTGGGAAGAGGAGACCGGGAGCCGGAGAGCATGGAGGCGCTTTTGGAGGAGAAAGACCGGTCGTCGGCAGGCTATACGGCGCCGCCCCAGGGACTGCGGCTGGAGTGTGTGGAGTACGAAAACACTTCAAAAAAATTTTACCGTCATTTTATATGAATTATATCTGAAATCAATAATTCTGTGTTATCACTAGGATAAATGTGTTTTTTACGTCAAAATCCGGGGGAATTTATGAAGAAACGGCGTCAGAGGAGGAAGCGTACCATTTGTCTGTGGATTTCGATGGTCCTAGTGGTTTGTTTGTGCGGGTTTTGTCTGACAGGCTGCGGACAGCTGGGGGCGAAGCAGGCCCAGTCCGTTTCCACCACACCGGTAGTATTCGGCATAAAGCAGAGTCTGGCAGAGAAACTGGGATTTGTAGGAAAAGAAGTATCGGTAAAAGATCTGCTGTCTGCCATTCAGGAGAAAAAGATGACCTTTTGCATGACCACAGAGGATCTTAAGGATGAGACCTTGAAAAAAGAGATTACAGGGCTGTTGTCCGGAATTGATCGCAGCTCCGGCAGCTCGGACTGGCTGAAGGATATGTTTTTAAAAGGCGATTACGATGCCATGGTCAATTATGAGGCGCTGATCATCAGTGCGAATCAGACGCTGGAGCAGGAGGCCTTAAACCTTTACCAGACCCAGTTCAAGAAGCCGTCTCTCAATGTGTACTGCCTGGATTTCTCCGGCAGCATGGAGGGAGAGGGCAATATTGTACTTACCTTTTCCAATGAAATTCTGGACGTATACACGGTGGAGGAATCTACGGAGGAAAATTTACAGACCTTGTATGATGAGATCGCTGCGGAAAACTGTATGGGCGGCACGGATATCTATCTGGCTGCACAGACGGCACTGGAGCTGATCAGTGAAAGCTACGACCTGTCCCAATACACGCCGGCAATCATCCTGATGACGGATGGAAAATCCAACGGGGATATGAACTATCAGGATTTTGAGGAAGGCTACCGGCAGGCGGGGGCAGATGTTCCGGTTTTCTCCATTTTGTTCGGAGATGCCGAGGAGACACAGCTGAAGGAGCTGGCAGAGCTGACCAATGCCAGAATCTTTGACGGGACCAAAAATCTGACGGAGGCCTTCCGCAGTGTGAAAGGATACAATTAGGAAATGAAGGACATCTATTCAGAAAATTGTTGATTTTTTTGAAAAAGTGTTGTAGAATATCTGGAAATGAAAAGCACCGATTACGAAGACGTATCCGTAATCGGTGTTTTGCGTTTTTATAGGATGTTTGGCAGCTGTACAGAACAGATACGAAATCTGGCAGCAAAGAGATACTGAGTGAGGTGGCAGATATGGACGAACTGATGACTGGACTGGAAAATGATAATGTGAAGGAGATGCCGGATATTAATGAAATGGGTGAGCTTCGGCAGGATGTGGAGACCCTTCATGTGGAGCTTCTTAAGAATCATCGGATCGATCCGGAGCTTTACGGCAAATATGATGTGAAACGGGGACTTCGTGATTCTACCGGACAGGGCGTCCTGACAGGACTGACGGAAATTTCGGATGTCAGTGCCTATCAGATGGTGGACGGCAAGAAGGTTCCTGCTGACGGCAATCTGTATTATCAGGGTGTCAATGTAAGAGAGATGATCAGGGGATTGAATGGAAGACATTTTGGTTTTGAAGAGACCATATATCTGCTTCTGTTCGGTAAGCTTCCCAACGAGAAGGAATTGGAAATGTTTCTGCATGTGATGTCAGAGATGCAGAATCTGAGCAGCCGCTTCGTCCGTGATGTGGTGATGAAGGCTTCCAATTCGAATATTATGAATGCGTTGCAGCGCTGCGTTCTGAAACTTTATACCTATGATTCCAATCCGGATGACATCAGTGTGCAGAATGTGCTGCGCCAGTCTCTGGAACTGATCAACAAATTACCACTGATCGCTGTGTATTCCTACCGGTCATACTGCCATTTCAGAAAAGATGAAACCCTCATGATCCGGAATCCGAAAAAGGGGCTTTCCATGGCGGAAAATATTCTGCTCATGCTCAGACCGGACGGACAGTACACGGAGCTTGAGGCCAAGGTATTGGACATTGCCCTGATTCTTCACGCGGAACACGGTGGTGGTAATAACTCCACCTTTACGACTCACGTAGTTACTTCCTCCGGTACGGATACCTACTCCTCCGTGGCTGCATCTATCGGTTCACTGAAAGGACCGCGGCACGGTGGTGCGAATCTGAAGGTTCAGAATATGTTTAAGGATATCAAGGCACATATCAAGGATTGGACCAATCAGGAGGAGATTACGGATTACCTGAATCAGATCCTTGATAAAAAGGCCTTCGACCATTCCGGCCTGATCTATGGAATGGGACATGCTGTCTATACCTTATCCGATCCAAGAGAAGTGATTCTTAAGGATTTTGCTAAGAGGCTTGCAGTGGAAAAGGGTATGACGGAAGAATTCTCTCTGTACGAGACGGTAGAGAATATCGCCGGAAAGCTGATCATGGAACGGCGTAAGGTCCTCAAGAATGTCTGTGCCAACGTGGATTTCTACAGCGGCTTTGTCTATACCATGCTTGGTATTCCGGAGGAATTATTTACACCGATCTTCGCCATTGCACGTATCCCGGGCTGGTGTGCCCACCGTCTGGAGGAACTCATTAATGGAAATAAGATTATTCGTCCGGCTTACAAGTATGTGGGTGAGCATGTGGACTACAATGCAATTGACCAGAGATAGGCGAAGGCCTCTGTTTTTCCTTTGAAATTTGCTGCTTTGGGCGTCAAGAGAAAAAATTTGATGTTTACATCCCGTGAAATGATGAAATCGTGGGCGTGGAGCATGAGTGATATGTCTCCACGCTCAATTTTGCTGTTTGCGAGAAAAAAATGAGGGGAAAACGGGCGTGGAGAGCGAGGTCTTGTCGCATATGCCCATGGGACCATGGCCGTATTATGAAACTTAAACCTGCTTTTCTTTGCTATTACTCTGCAAAACCATAAACAGGATCCAAGCGAGAGATTTTTCTGTATGCGCCCATTTTTCTTATAAAAAGCATGTGTAGCTGCGGGAGTTTGGGCGCTAGATAAATCTTTTTGTATATGCGCCCATTTTCCCTTATAAAAAGCATGTGTAGCTGCAGGAGTTTGGGCGCTAGATAAGTTTTTTTCTGTATGCGCCCATTTTTCCTTATAAAAAGTATGTGTAGCTGCGGGAGTTTGGGCGCTAGATAAGTCTTTTTCTGTATGCGCCCATTTTTCCTACAAAATTCATGTGTGGCTGCCGGATTTTGGGCTCATAGGGAATAATTATTCTCCAGCGCCCATTTTAAATGCTAAATTAGGAAATATTCTATTTTTGATGGGCGCATAGGGGAAAATGGTTCCCTGTCGCCCATTTTCTTGTAACTCATCCATGTTTATTTCCAGCAGCATCTCCTTGGGGATAAGGGAATAAGGGAAAGGGGAAAGGGAATAAGGAAAAGGGGAAAGGAATAGGGAATAGGAAGTGAAAATATGGGATGGTGGAAAGAGAATAAGGAGTAGAGAATAAGGGGATAGAGGTTACTTTGATATATAACAAATGCAGATATATGACACCTTGGACATATAGACGAAAATCCTCCTCCCTATGTCCCGTCTATCGACATTTTTTCGTAGAAATTTTATGCTTGGGGACATATACAGCAAACATGATTCCCTATGTCCCGCTATATTCAAAAAAGCGGGACATACAGCACCGGAAAAACTCTATATGTCAAAAAACCTCTAATTTGCGCTATTCTTTGCGTGATTTTGGGACATAGGGAACCCTTAAGTGGTCTATATGTCCCTTTCCCCAGAGGAAGCCTGAATTGCAGGAGTTCCACAGTACATTGAGGTATATAATGCCCATTTTGTCTTATTTTTGTGCTGTATCTGCTTTTTATGATAAAAGACCGGAAATTTCTCGTACCGCCGGA
>CAMFDG010000068.1 GCA_945949045.1 uncultured Lachnospiraceae bacterium | reverse complement strand
TGGGCCACAGCACAGGGAAAGGCTCTTCTCCGCCCATTTTTCTATATCTTCCCCATCTATCCTGGGCCACAGCACAGGGAAAGGCTCTTCTCCGCCCATTTTTCTATATCTTCCCCATCTATCCTGGGCCACAGCACAGGGAAAGGCTCTTCTCCGCCCATTTTTCTATATCTTCCCCACCTATCCTGGGCCACAGCACGGGAAAAGTCTCTTCTTCGCCCATTTCTTCTCGGTTCTCCCAAATCTGTGGAAACCACATCTTTCTCAGCGCACTTTCGTCTAACAAAATGGTGGGACTGCCAACCAATGTCGGGTTCTTCGTCTTTTATTATACTACCGCCCCCTTTACAGTGCAACAAATCCCCTCCGCTCTATTGACGTACCCAGGAAGGTTTCTTATAATTTAGGAAAGAATCTGTTGAGAAGACATCATTCCGGGAATACATGAAGATGGATACCGAACAGATACAGAAACAGATACAAATCACAAAGCAAAGGAGTACACACATGTGGCTGGCAGATAAATGGAAGGATTATGAAGTGATTGACTGCTCGAAAGGCGAGAAGCTGGAGCGCTGGGGGAAATACCTTCTGGTGCGTCCGGATCCGCAGGTCATCTGGGATACCCCAAAGAAGGAAAAGGGCTGGAAAAAGATGAACGGACATTATCACCGCAGTTCCAAAGGCGGTGGTGAATGGGAATTTTTTGATCTGCCGCAGGAGTGGGAGATTCACTACTCTCTTCCTATTAAGAAGGAACTGACTTTCCACTTAAAGCCCTTCAGCTTCAAGCACACGGGGCTCTTTCCGGAGCAGGCAGCCAACTGGGGCTGGTTTTCGAAGCTGATTCAGGATGAGGTGAAAAAAGGGCGCAGCGTGAAGGTCTTAAACCTGTTCGCCTATACCGGAGGCGCAACCTGTGCCGCGGCAGCCGCCGGTGCGCAGGTAACCCATGTGGATGCCTCCAAGGGCATGGTAACCTGGGCGAAGGAAAATGCCGTTTCTTCCGGTCTCGGTGAGGCGCCGATTCGCTGGCTGGTAGATGACTGCGTGAAATTTGTGGAGCGTGAAATCCGCCGGGGCAACCACTACGACGCCATCATCATGGATCCACCGTCTTACGGTCGCGGCCCGAAGGGCGAGATCTGGAAAATTGAGGACTGCGTCTACCCTCTGGTACAGCTTTGTAGCCAGATTCTCACAGAGGAGCCGCTTTTCTTCCTGATCAATTCCTACACCACCGGACTACAGCCGGCCGTTCTCTCCTACATGATGAACACGGTATTGGGCAAATACCACGGCCTGATCACTGCGGAAGAGATTGGTCTTCCGGTTTCCTCCAACGGGCTGGTTCTTCCATGCGGTGCCAGTGGGCGATATCAAAAGATTTGATGTTTTGGGCGTGAAGAAAAATAATCTTAAGTTCACATCCTGTTATATCATGAAATCAGGTATGTGAAGAATAAATTATTTGTCCCTACGCCCAATCGTGACTGATTCTATTTTTCTAATCAATTCTATCTTCTTACTCCTGTCGCAGCAGTACAGAAAATAGACCAAAGTAATCTCGGAATCAATCACCTTCTCTCTATCGTGGGTCTGGATTTTAGAATTATTGTCTATTCAGTTACAAATTGATTAAGACGTTATGTAACTATTCAGGACAGATTTATGCGGAACCGCATAAATCGTATGAAAACGTATAGCAGGTCAGAGCAAGCCCCATCGCTCGCTTCGAAATGTTTTGCACCAATTACAGTAATCTCCATATTTTCCTTGTTAATTTCCGACTTTGGTATTGGCTCTGATCCGTATTGAAATTTTCCGGCTTCTTCTACCTCGTCAGCAGATTTATCATAATATCCCTGCCAGACAACCTCATAGCCACCCTCGATCGGCTCCATAGTCTGATCCCCGAATATCAATCCCTGTGCAATAGTTTCGATTTGTTCCTTATTCTTAGTTGTCTTTATATCAACCGTCAAACGGGCAATCGATATTTCCGGACACATAATCAGGGAAACCATATGAATTTCATCCTCTTCCTGCACCTGTGTCTCTTCCGTTTGTTTTACATCTGAATAATTATTTTTTTGTATCACGCATGAAGTTACACACAGTGCTGCTACCATCATCATTGCCGAAAACAGAACTCTTTTTCTCAGATTCCCCCTCCTACAAAATATAAAAACAAATTATCATGTTCAGTGACAATCTTACGCATATTACGTATCCCACTCCCAACCATAACACCGTGTCATATACTTATTACGATGATTTGCCTAGATAAACATTTGCCATGAGCACTACATCTGAAGAAGCCCCTGTAATACTCACCTGCACCTGCAATTGTTTATTCTTATACGCGGCCGTCGGCGTAACATCAATTGGTAAGGATGTTCCATACCCCGACGAACCGAATGGTTGTTTTACTTGTAATTTTCCAGACTTCAACTCATAATTCCTTGGCGTTACAGTAATCCAACCCGCGACATCCAAGGTTAGTGTTCCATTAACTACTGCAATCACCATAAATTGCCCATTTGTATACTCACAAGATAACTGTACCGTGCTCTAAACAGTCGTATGTCCTGTCCACCTAATCACTCCTGAATCGGGATAATTTGCCATAAAAATACCTTCCTTTCGCTTCTGTATATGTATAATTTCGATTCTACACAAATATTAAATCCATAAAACATTTCATCCTGCTACAAACTATTCTTCAAAGTCATAATCTCTATTATATTTTACGCGTAAATATAACCATATACATCCCCCTGTCACTTGAAACATCAGCCGTTCAAAATTCGCCTTTGACTAAGACCTACAATGCATGTCAGGTTTTCATAGAAAACTTGACATGCCGCTTTGTTCTATCCGGAAAGCTTCCTGCCGGAAGAACAACAACTGGATGAATTACATTGGCCACCATAGGTGTCTTCTCAAACGCTGACATCCGTAACTTCACTTTTCCTTCCGGGATATTCTTCTCCGCAAGGATATCCGAAAACACCTTTGTTATTCTCTCTTCCCGGCACTCCTTCACCAATGCAAGTCTCCTTTGCACCCGAATCTGTTCTCGTATATAAAGGGTGATCACAGTACTCCCCGCAAGTACCCATACAACAAATACTACAATCGACACTTGTGACAAAAACAGTGTCGGAAGAAACAGGAAGCCATACCATCGATATAATCTTGCATTCATTTTTTTCAAGGCAATATACGCCACAGGACATACCCAGGAAAACATCAGTATCCTAAGCAGGAGGTATGCAAGTTTCAAATAACCTATGCGTTCCAAAATTCTCTCCAGCAATACCCAGATTATTGTAAACAAAGTTCCAGTAATCGTTGTAAACGTAAAGGCATACACCAAATCACTTATCCATATCCTTAAGCAGCTCCTCTATTTTCGTGACTTCATCCCTTGACAATTCCTGTGACTCACACAGAGATGCTATCAATTTCGAAGGCTTTCCACCAAACCAGAAATCCGTCTGTTTCCTGAGCAGTTTCTTTTTATACTCCTGTTCACTCTTCTCGGCATGAACATAAGATGCCTTCCCATTGCGGTATGTGCTCACATATCCTTTCTCCGCCATCTTATGTAAAAAGGTAACCACAGTGGTTCTCGCATAGTGCTTATCGAAACGGACAGCCAACGCCTGAATAATGTCCTGCACTGCAATATCCTCTTGTGCATCCCATATCACTTTCATTATAAGTGTCTCACACGCACTTAATTCTCCTTTAAAAATCTGTCTCTCCTCCCTTCTTATGTGTCTATTTTATTAGTCACGTCTATTATACTAGACGCTTAGTAAAAAAGTAAGTCAAAAAGCGTGGCGATCTTTACTTTCGCCACGCTTTCCTGTTGTTATTTCCTATTCCTATTTGTTTTTCTTAGCTGCCTTTTCTTTCTTAATCACATCCTGATACCGATTCATCTCCTCCACAATGACGCCGCTTAAAGCAATCATGCAGATCAGGTTCGGAATCGCCATGAGTGCATTGGCAATATCCGAGAAGTTCCATGCAATCTTTAAGGTCGTAGTCGCGCCCAGATATACCACCAGAGAGAAAATAACACGATACACAATATTGTATTTATGGGTATTGAAAAGGTACTCGAAGGCCTTCTCTCCATGATACTCCCATCCGAGAATCGTAGAGAATGCAAACAATGCAATGGCAATGCAGACCAGCCATGCTCCCGGCGTACCGAGGATTGTCTTAAAAGCTGCAATTGTAAGAGCTGATCCAACCACAAGTTCGCGATATTCCAGTTTGCCATCCTCCGAGAATATGTATTCGTTTCCGGATTTATCCTTCCATGTGCCGGCCAGTTCCGGATTCGCCTCATCAACAGCCCCCTCTGCCCGGCCTTCCCGGGTAAGTGACAGCTTCTCTTTTCCCAATGCAAGATCCATCGTCTGTGCCTGTGCAGTTTCATCATATCCAAAATCAGATACCATATACATCTTATTGGAAACCGTCTTACCATCATCCAAGGACAGGGTAAGCTGCGAATCAGCCCCTGTCTCTGCCTCCGCCTCATAGGCGTAGGTTCCGGTTGCGGAAGTATCTGTCGTACCCAACACACCGGAGCTTGCGATACAGAGTCCGGTGATCGTACATACCACAATGGTATCCCAGAAAGTTCCGGTCATGTTGATGTAGCCCTGACGAACCGGATCATTGGTGCTTGCTGCTGCAGCGGTGATAGCCGCGGAACCCATACCTGCTTCATTAGAAAACACACCACGTGCCACGCCAAACCTCATAGCATTCATCATAGAGGCCACCAGACTTCCGCAAAGTCCACCGCCCACGGCCTGAACGGAAAATGCCATCTTAAAGATCATGGCTACACCAGCCGGGATATTCCGGATGTTTCCAAGGATAATAATAATTCCAGCCACAATATAAAACAGTGCCATCACCGGCACCACTACCTGTGACACTTTGGAAATGGACTTGATACCACCCAGGATAATGAGCATTGCCAGAATGGTAATGACGATGCCTGTAATCCATGTGGGAACACCAAAAGTCGCATTCAATGCGGAGGAAATGGAATTGCCCTGGGTCAGATTTCCGATACCAAAGGATGCGATTACGGCAAACAGTGCAAAGAGCCATCCAAGAGCTGCGCCCAGCTTCTTATTCTTAAAGCCCTTTTTCATGGTGTACATAGGGCCGCCCGACATCTCCCCCTTCTCATTGACCTCACGATACTTGATTGCCAGCATACACTCGCTGAACTTGGAGGTCAGACCGAAGGCTGCGGAGATCCACATCCAGACCAGGGCACCCGGTCCTCCGGATACCATGGCAGTGGCAACACCGACAATATTACCGGTACCAATGGTTGCTGCCAGCGCCGTCATCAACGCGGAGAAAGGTGACACATCACCCTCACCCTTTTTCTGACGGGCCTCTTTACTTAATACACTTTTCAGCGCGTAGGGAAGATTCCGCCAGCACAGAGCGTGCGTGCGGATTGTGAGGAAAATACCCGTGCCGACCAGAAGAACCAGCATCACCGGTCCCCAGACAAAATCGTCGATCTTCACGAGAATATCCGAGAATGTTGACATAACTATCTACTCCTTTCGGGTTATAACACTTTAATATGTTAAAAAATACACCCAAAAAGATACCACATTCCGGCAATCATTGCAAGACGTTCCTATAAGATACGCTTCTTTCTAAGCCAGATAAACAAAAATACGCAGATTACAATGATAATTCCACAGATGATTGCAAAACCATGTGCTGTACCTGCCAGGGGAACCCACTTGGAATCCACATTCATACCGTATATACCGGAAATAACCGTGGGAATAGCCATGATGAGGGTGATGACCGTCAAGGATTTCATGATGCTGTTCATACGGTTGTCAATGACAGAGGACAACAGTTCCCTGGTACCATTAATGATATCACGATAGATTCCGGTCATCTCAATGGCCTGCTTGTTCTCGACAATCACATCGCCCAGCAGTTCCTTATCCTCCGGATACTGCTCCAGCCTCTTGTAGCGCGTCAGGCGGTCCAGCACGACACCGTTGGCCCGAAGAGAGGTGGCAAAGTAAACCAGTGTAGACTCCAGCTCATGCAGCGCAATCAGATCGACTTCCTCGGTGTCATCCCCGACACGTTCCTCGATTTCTGTCCTCATCTTGTCAATAATGCGCAGATCACTCTGATATAGAACTGCGATCCGGTAAAGGATCTGGTATACAAAGCGAAGCTTCTTCTTCGTGCTGAATTCCTTCACCCGGTTATTCAAAAAGGCCTGTAAAACCGGCGTATCCTCGGTACATATGGTAACAATCTCTTCCGATGTCAGGATAATTCCAAGAGGGATTGTGGTATAAGACTCCTTTTCATGTCGGATCTCAATAGAGGGTATGTCCACAAGAATCAGCGTATAGCCGTCCTGCAGCTCTATACGGGAGCTCTCCTCCTCGTCGAGGGCTGCCAGCACATCCTCAATATCCAGATTGAGCATGTCCGCCACCATCTGTCCCTCCGAGACACTGGGGTTGACCATCTGGATCCATACTCCGTTCTGAATTGTTTTCTCCTCATGAATCTTGCGGTCATCTGTCTTGTAATACTTAACCATGCGATCCCCCTCCTT
>CAMFDG010000067.1 GCA_945949045.1 uncultured Lachnospiraceae bacterium | reverse complement strand
GGAGTGGGTGTGCCGCCAGAGGCAGCTACACGCTCACACATTCTGATGATGCCTCTAAAAAATTGATTTTTTCTTGGGATGTGTGGGCGCATATGAAGAAAATATGTGAAATCGCCCAAATGAAGAAGTAGTATATCATTTGCAGGACCCAGCCGTCTGGATGAAGCCGTATATTGCCAAGCGTCTTGAATCTAAAATTAAGAAGTGATATAATTTCCATTATTGCTTTTATGTTTTATAGAGATTAATTCCGGTGAAGGTTAGAATAGTCAAAACGGACGGAGGAAGCACGATGAACGTGAAGAACACAGATTTGAAGGAATTGGAAAATTATTATGAGCAGCCGGGAAATCAGCTGGTTGTCCTGTACGGGAGGAAGGATTGCCGGAAGGAGGATCTGATCCGCGTATTTACTGCCGATAAGAAATACTTCTATTACCGGTGCAGGCAGTGCTCGGCCGCAGAACAGCTTCGGATGATGGAGGAGGAGTTGAGCCGGCAGTATGATGTGAAACTCCAGAAGCATACATATGATGAGTGTTTTAACCGGGTAAAGAGTGGGGATGCCACGAAGCTGGTGGTGGTGATTGATGAGTGTCAGTATGTCATCAAGCGGGATGAGGAGTTTTTGAAGAGCATCCTGAAACTGAAGGGAAAACGTCTGTACCCCGGCCCTGTGATGATTGTTCTTGCTTCCTCTTCCATTGTCTGGGTGGAGCAGGATATGGATGATGCTTTTGGAGAAAATGCTAAAAAAATTACAGGAAGATTGAAGATTGAGAATCTGAATTTTCTGGAAGTGGTTCGTGCATTTCCCACGTTGTCCGTCAGTGATTGTGTACAGATCTACGGCACCATTGGCGGTGCTCAGGGCTATATGGATGTCTGGAATCCCAAGATGTCCTATAAAGAGAATATTTGTCATCTGGTTCTTTCGGAAGGCGGATATCTTTTTGGCCAGGCAGAAAATGTGATTGCTTCCGAGCTCCGGGAACTTTCCGTCTACAATACGATTCTTGCCGCGATCGCAAAAGGGTACAATAAGCTCAATGACCTGTTTTTGTACACCGGGTATTCCCGGGCCAAGATCAGTGTCTACATGAAGAACCTGAGTCATTTTGACATTGTGGAGAAAGTGGTGTCCTTCGAGACCGGAGGCTGGGAAAATGCCAAGAAGGGTGTGTATCAGATTAAGGATACTTTTATTAATTTCTGGTATAAATTTGTGTTTCCACATTTGTCAGACCTGAATCTGCGCACACCTTCGGATTTCTACGATATTTATATCGCACCGGAACTGGATGCCTATCTGAACAGATACTTTCGGAATGTATGCATGGAATATCTGACTCTGCTGGATCAGCTTGGCAGGCTGCCTTTTGCCATTCACAAGATGGGAACCTGGGTGGGCAAGACCGGCAATATTGATATCATTGCCCAGAGCAGTGACAGAAGAAATATTATCTGTCTCTGCAATTGGGATCAGCCGCTTCTGACCATGGATATGTGCGAGGAAATGTACGAGAGTATGCAGAAGGCAAAGCTGGATTCGGAGAACTTTTATCTGTTTTCAGCGAAATCCTTTGAGCCGGCGCTGGTGGCTTATGCCAGAGAGGATGAGCGATTTGAACTGATCGACATGAACGAGCTGTAAGGTGCGGGGAGTATGAGAGGAATCTATGGGAAAATCATTGATTATTACCGAGAAACCATCGGTGGCGCGGGAATTTGCCAGTGTGCTGGGGGTGACCGGACGACAGAATGGATATATTGAAAATCAGGAATACGTGATCACCTGGTGTGTGGGACATCTGGTGGGCCTTGTATATCCGGAGAGCTACGATATCAAGTATAAAAAATGGCGTCTGGAGGATCTGCCTTTCCTGCCACAGGAATATAAATATGATGTAATAAAAGAAGTAAAGGACCAATATGACGTAGTGCATGGCATGCTGATGCGCGAGGACATTGACCGTGTCTATTGGGCAGGGGATGCCGGGAAGGAAGGACAGACCATCGAGGAAAATATTCGGAATTTCGGCGGGGTTCGTCCGGGTATGGAGGAACTGCGTGTCTGGATTGATTCCCAGACCCAGGAGGAAATCCTTCGGGGAATCCGTGAGGCAAAGCCCATGTCTGCATATGCAAATTTAGGCAAGTCCGGAATTATGAGGACCATTGAGGATTATGCAATGGGGATTAATTTTTCCAGGGCAATGTCTGTTAAGTATGGAAATCTGTTGAACCGGGCCGCAGGGACCAATTCTTATACCCCGATTGCCGTGGGGCGAGTCATGACCTGTGTTCTGGGCATGGTGGTGATTCGAGAACGGGAAATCCGTAATTTCAGGGAAACCCCCTTTTACCGTGTGGTGGGCAGATTTTCTGATGCGAAGATAGAGGGCGAATGGAAGGCTGTGGAGGGATCTGCTTATTTTGAATCCCCGCTTTTGTATAAGGAAAATGGCTTTCGTGAAAAAAAGGATGCACTTGCTCTCATGGAGCGTCTGAAGGATCGGCCGGCATTGGTACAGTCCATAGAGAAAACCACCTCAAGGAAGCGGGCACCGCTTCTTTTCAATCTGGCGGAGCTGCAGGCGGAGTGCTCCAAACGGTTTAAGATCAGTCCGGACGAGACGCTGCAGATTGCCCAGGACCTCTATGAGAAGAAGCTGACCACTTATCCGAGAACAGACGCCAGAGTACTTTCCAGCGCGGTGGCCAAGGAAATATATAAGAATATCAGCAGGCTGAAGGGCTATGAGCCAACGGAGGCCTTTGTGGAAAACATCATGGCAAAGAAGCTGTATGCGGGGATCGGAAAAACCCAGTATACCGATGACTCCAAGGTCACTGACCACTACGCCATCATTCCGACGGGGCAGCTCACGGAACTGAAGTCGCTGAATTCGCTGCAAAAGGCGGTGTTCGAGCTGATCGTGCGTCGTTTCTTAAGTATCTTTTATCCACCGGCGGAATATGAAAATGTAAAGCTGGTGGTGACGGTGGAGGCGGAGGAGAAAAAGGAATCCTTTTTTGCTTCTGCGAAGGTACTGAAAAGTCCGGGATATCTGGAAATCGCAGGAATTCCGCAGAAGAAGAATACAGCGGATCCTGAAAACAAAGAACGGGGGCTGAACCGGGTCACCGGTGGTTCCTATAGCCGGTCGGAAGAGGAGAACGAGGAAGAGGAGACGGCGGATCCGAAAGCGCTTCTGGCGCTGGCCGCCACGATCAAAAACGGGGATGAGCTTTCTGTGCAGGGCTATGGTGTCAAGGAGGGGAAGACCTCACCGCCGAAGCGATATACTTCCGGTTCCATGGTGCTTGCCATGGAGAATGCAGGACAGCTCATTGAGGATGAGGAACTGCGGGAGCAGATTAAGGGCTCCGGTATCGGCACTTCTGCTACCCGCGCGGAAATTATAGGAAAGCTGGTCCGCATTCACTATCTGAATCTGAATAAAAAGACCCAGATCCTGACACCGGAAAATCTCGGTGAGATGGTGTACGAAGTGGTCAATATGACTGTGCCGGCACTCCTCAATCCCAAGATGACCGCCTCCTGGGAAAAGGGACTGGATGGCATCACCAGGGGAACGGTGGATTTTGCTGATTACCGAAGTAAGCTGGAAAGCTTTATCCGTACCGAGACGGAGAAAATGATCGGCCAGGATTTATGGCAGCCCCTGGCAGAACGAATCAGCGATTTTGCCGGGAAAAATGCCACAGGCCCCGGAGCCAGAAGAAAGATAGGCGTTAAGTGCCCGGTCTGCGGAGGGGGAATGGTTACAACTCCTTTCGGCTACGGCTGCAGTAATTATAAGAATGATAAATCAGGATGTAATTTTAATATCGGGGAAATTGCAGGAGTCCGACTGGAGGAGGAGCAGGTGAAGGAGCTCCTTTCCAAGGGACATACGCCCACGATCCGTGGGTTTAAGTCCAAGGCAGGGAAAAGGTTTGATGCCTGTCTGAAGCTTAAGAAGGATGAGACGGGAAAGACGTCGGTGGATTTTGATTTCTCTGAAGTGGAGCCGGAGATTCTTCCGGAGGTGAAATGCCCGGTCTGTGGAGGCCGGATTAAGAAAACCTCCTTCGGGTATGGCTGCATGAATTATGATTCGTCGGATGAAACCAGCTGCCGGTTCTCGATTGGAACCATTGCGGGAAAAAGCCTTTCGCCGTCAGTTGTGAAACAGCTTTTGACGGATGGACGCACGGATACCATCCGTGGCTTTAAGTCCAAGGCAGGGAAGAAATTTGATGCCTGCCTGATTCTGGAAAAGGATGAGACAGGAAAGGCTTCGGTACAGTTTGATTTTGATCATGTGGAGCAGAAAGTGGTAAAGGATGTGAAATGTCCTCTCTGTGGTGGCGATATTGTAGCAACCTCCTTCGGCTATGGCTGTTCCAATTATAAGCCGAAAGATGAAACCAGCTGCCGTTTTTCCATCGGGAAAATGGCGGATAAGTCCTTTACAGAGACCCAGGTGCGCCAGCTTCTGACAGATGGCATTACGGAAACCATGCGTGGCTTTAAGTCCAAAAACGGCAAGCGCTTTGATGCCCGGGTGGCTCTGAGTAAGGATGAGTCCGGTAAAGTGACAGGACTTAAATTTGATTTTAATAATGTGGAACCCAAAAAAGTCAAGGATGTGGTGTGCCCGAAGTGTGGAGGGGCCATTGTTGTGACGCCCTTTGGCTTTGCCTGTGAGAATCACCGCAGGGATGACAGTGAAAGCTGCAGTTTCATGGTGGGAAAGGTGGCCAGTGTCAAGATTAAGGAGGCACAGCTGAAAGAACTTTTGCTTCGGGGAAAAACCGGTGTCATCGAAGGCTTTGTGGCAAAGACGGGAATGAAGTTTGACGCACCCCTTAAGCTTACGGAGGAGGGCGATATTGCCTTTGATTTCCCGGAGAAGCCAAAGCCGGTGGAGACCCATGTGCCATGCCCGAACTGTGGGAAAATGCTTATGAAGAGCCAGTGGCGCTATGAGTGTGAATGCGGTTTTAAGGTTTGGCATACAGTGGCGCATGTAGAACTTTCGGAAGAAATTATGAAGGAACTTCTGACTACCGGAAAGACAAGAAATAAAGTCCCGGGGTTCACCTCGAAAGCCGGAAATGTATTTGATACCTGCTTAAAGTATGAAAACGGAGAGATTACGTTCGATTTTGATAATCCGGGGGAGACACCGCCCAAGCCGGTGGAAGGACCAAAGATTACGGAAGAGCCCGGAGAGCAGCAGGAAGGAGGAGCTTCGCCGAAACCGGAGTAGGATTCCTGGGATGCAGAAGAACAGGATAGATGATTTCGTATGTATAAAGAGATTAAGCAAAAATAGAGAGTAAAAGGAGATTATCATGGAAAACGCAAAAATCGCAAATATGTATGACTTGTCACAGACCATCGCGGGAGAGTATCTCGCACAGTTTACCTATCCATGGGAGGCGTTGAAAGGGATTGCTGATTTTATCCGCAAACTTGGTCCGACACTGGATCCGGAGCGATTTGAGAAGCGGGGAGAGGATATCTGGGTGGCTAAGAGTGCTTCCGTTGCTCCCACGGCCTGTCTGAACGGCCCGCTCATCATTGATGAGGAGGCTGAGATCCGCCACTGTGCCTTTATCCGCGGCAGTGCGATTATCGGAAAAGGCTCTGTTGTGGGAAACTCCACGGAAATTAAAAATGATATTATTTTTAATTCTGTACAGGTTCCGCACTATAACTATGTAGGTGATTCGATTCTTGGATATAAGTCCCATATGGGAGCCGGTTCTATTACTTCAAATGTGAAATCGGATAAGACTTTGGTGGTGGTCAAGGATAAACTTGAATCCGGTGAAGAAATTGAAACAGGGCTTAAGAAGTTCGGAGCTATGCTCGGAGACCATGTGGAGGTGGGCTGCAACTCCGTATTGAATCCGGGAACCGTCATTTGTCCGAACTGTAACGTCTATCCCCTTTCCTCCGTGCGGGGCGTGATTCCCGCCGGACATATCTTTAAGGATAAGGATCATATTGTTAAGAAAGCGTAATTTTTTGATAAAATGAGGATTTGGTACTAGACTTATGAGCAAAAATATGCAAAAATATTAGCAGTATGTTCATATACAATTCATATGCGAAAGGAGTCTTATGATGATTTACACAAAGGAAGTTGAAAACATGTGTCCGGTTGCCAAGGGCGCAAAGCATGAGCCGGCTCCTATCCCGGAAGAGGGTAAGTGGGTTCATTCCAAGAAGATTGAGGACATTTCAGGATTTACACACGGTGTTGGCTGGTGTGCACCACAGCAGGGTGCCTGCAAGCTTTCTCTCAATGTTAAGAACGGTGTCATTGAGGAGGCACTGGTAGAGACTATCGGATGCTCCGGTATGACACATTCCGCAGCTATGGCTGCCGAGGTTTTACAGGGCAAGACAATTCTGGAAGCATTAAATACAGACCTTGTTTGTGATGCTATCAATACAGCAATGAGAGAGCTGTTCTTACAGATCGTTTACGGACGTACCCAGTCTGCTTTTTCCGATGACGGACTTGCAATCGGTGCAGGACTTGAAGATTTAGGAAAGGGACTTCGTTCTCAGGTTGGTACCATGTACGCAACCAAGGAGAAGGGTGTTCGTTACCTTGAGATGGCTGAGGGCTATGT
>CAMFDG010000066.1 GCA_945949045.1 uncultured Lachnospiraceae bacterium | reverse complement strand
ACGGAGCAATTCGTATATCAGTGAGTGGCAAAAGCACTTTTGACACTCACATCGTATTATGCGAATTTAACCAAGTGATATTGAGGAGTAAGGAGATTCTATGTACGCTGACGAAAATGTGATCAAAATTAAGCATGAAGTGCTTCAGGAAGTTGCAAAATTAGCTTTTGAAGGGACACTGGATTCCGAGAGAGACCATATTGCGGTTCATCTGATCCCGGGACCGATCCCGCAGTTCCGCTGCTGTATTTATAAGGAGAGAGAGATCATCCGCCAACGTGTTCGTCTGGCAGAAGGCAAGGCTCCGGGACCGGAGGATGACGGCAATGTGATTCAGGTCATCAGTGCAGCCTGTGAGGACTGTCCGATTTCCAGCTATACGGTAACGGAAAACTGTCAGAACTGTATGGGCAAGGCGTGTATCAATGCATGTAAGTTTGGAGCCATTGAGGCAGGACGCCATCGTTCCCATATTGATGCACAGAAGTGTAAGGAGTGCGGACGCTGTGCTGCTGCCTGCCCTTACAATGCGATTGCGCATCTGAAGAGACCTTGTAAGTTTGCCTGTCCGGTCAATGCCATTACATACAATGAGTACGGCATTTCCGTCATTGATGATTCCAAGTGTATTCGCTGCGGTAAGTGTATCCACAGCTGTCCGTTTGGTGCCATTGGATCCAAGACCTTTATCGTTGATGTGATCAATGCACTGAAGTCTGACAAGAAGGTTTATGCGATGGCTGCTCCGGCTACAGAGGGACAGTTTGGCCCGAATATTACCATGGGAAGCTGGAAGAAAGCGATGCAGGAACTGGGCTTCAACGGCTTTATTGAAGTGGGACTCGGCGGAGATTTAACTGCTGCTTCCGAGGCTGCCGAGTGGGTTGAGGCATATAAGGCCGGAGAGAAGAAGGTGACTTCCTGCTGTCCGGGATTTGTAAACCTTGTTCGCCGTCATTTCCCGGATATGGCAGATAAGATTTCAACGACAGTATCCCCGATGTGTGCGGTATCCCGTATGATCAAAGCAAAAGAGCCGGATGCCATCACCGTATTTATCGGGCCCTGCGTAGCAAAGAAGTCTGAGGTTGTGGACCAGAAGATTCCGGGCAATGTGGATTATGTTCTGACCTACAGCGAGATTCGCGCCATTATGCGTGCCAAGGGTGTAGAACTTCAGCCGGCAGATACCTCCTATCAGGAGTCTTCCATTTATGGAAAGCGCTTTGGAAATTCCGGCGGTGTTACCGCAGCAGTCATTCAGAGTATGAAAGAGATGGATGCCGGAATCGAGCCGAAGGTATGCAAGGCCAACGGTGCTGCTGAGTGCCGCAAGTTCCTGATGCTGATGAAAGCCGGAAAGCTTCCGGATGATTTCATCGAGGGTATGGCCTGTGAGGGTGGCTGTGTCGGTGGCCCAAGCTCCTTCAACGATATGGTAGCGACTAAGAAATTCCGTGATGAGCTGCTGGATAAGGCAGATGACCGTGAGATTCTGGAGAACCTCAACAATTATCATCTTGAGACCTTCTCCATGCATAGAGAATAGGCGGGAGAAATAGTTGAATAAAAACCGCTGCACGAATGAGATTTCATTTGTGCAGCGGTTTTTGCTTGTGCGGGAAACTTATCAGAGCGTTAATCGAAAAGCAGAAAACTTCCTGTTTAAGGAACCGTTAAGGTTAATTAAGAAAATATAGATAGATGAAACGGAGGAAAAGTTGTAAGATATGGAGGTGAAAAAGAGGGGGATAAGATTTTAAGCAAAGGAGTAAACGATTATATTAAATGTAATGCACGTGACGAAGAAGTACCATAAGGTTCTGGCAAATGAAGATATCAGCTTTGTGATACCATCAAATGTATTATGGGCTTTTTAAAATATCAGGGCCAGATCCGGGTGGATGATCTTTACAATAAGTCGGTGGAGGCCAAGAGAATCATGGGGTATGTACCGGAGATCCCCTCGCTGTACCCGAATCTCACCGTGGATGAGCATATGGAATTTATTTCCAGAGCATATAAGCTCAAGGATTATAAAGAATACAAGGACGAGCTTTTAAAACGTTTTGATCTGGATGATAAGCGAAAGAAATTTGGCGATGAACTGTCTAAGGGAATGCAGCAGAAGCTGTCCATCTGCTGTGGTCTTTTACCGAAGCCCAAGCTGGTTCTTTTTGATGAGCCGATGATCGGTCTGGATCCTCATGCCATCAAGGAACTCTGGGACACAACTTATATTATGCAGAAAGGTAAGGTTGCTGCTGTTGTAGAAAGAAAACGTATCGGAGAAACAGGGAAAACCTTAGAGGATATCTTTTTTGAAATCACAGAGGGTGGCGCAGATAACGAGGCGGAGTCTGCTGCACCGGAGAGTGAGGTACAGGGATGAAGCTTTGGGGTTATTATGCGATTCATACCTTTTGGAATTCCATTAGGAAAATGTTCCGCAGTACGGTTCTTGTCATTATTCTGGCCTGTGTGGGATTTATCGGAATCTGCGGGATTGCAGGCGGCGTGATCGGCAGTGTGGTGGCTGGTCACGAAGAGTCTTCGGAGGTTTCCACTGAGGCTGTATCGGAAGATGCCGGGGATGATGAGATAGAGGAGGCATCCGGAGAGGACGATGAGATGTCACCGGAGGACGTGGCTATGGCGAAGACATGGGTGGAAGCGGCTGTCGGACTGATCCTTTTGGTCGTACTTTTGTGGGGAATATACTCCGGCTCGAAAAGTGGAACGGATATTTTTCAGATGGTAGCTGCGTTTGCGGCATCCCTTTATCTGATTTTTCAGATTCCGAACCTGGTGATCAATCTCGGACTGGGAGTACCGGCAGTGGTGGCCATGTACCTATGGCTGTGCGGTGGATCTGTTTCCGGGGCTTTTGATTGGAGCTGTTTTTGTCGGGGCAAATCCGTTGGTTGTGATCTTGTGGTATTTTACACTGATTGTGGCGGATTTTATGTTATCTGCTGTGGGACTTCTGCTGGAAGCAATTCTTCCCGCCAGTGCCCTTGACCTGGCCAAATCTGTGCTCCAGATGATCCTCAGGTTCGCTATGATTCTGGTGCTGATCGGTTTTATGGCGGGAGGTTATGTCCTGGGAGGAGAAGTGGCGGCCCTTCTGCTTACGGCAGTTTCCTGTGCACTCATGGGCGGGATCTGCTTTATCATTTACCCAAGTATGCTGCACAATGGCATCGAGTAAAAAAAACGAATAGAACAAATGGTTGACGAACATCTGTTCCTGTATTATAATATAGGAACAAATGTTCTTTTTACCTGCGATCTATTTTAGGAGGAGGGGTGTGTATATGGCAAATATGATTCCGGTGGACAGCCTGATGGAGAAGCTTACGATCCTGTCAGATGCAGCGAAATATGATGTGGCCTGTACCTCCAGCGGGGTGCAGCGAGGCGGGGATGGGAAACATATGGGAAATACCTCGGCCTGCGGGATCTGTCATACCTTTGCCGGAGACGGACGCTGTATCTCCCTTCTTAAGATCCTTCTGACCAATGAGTGTATTTATGACTGTAAGTACTGCATCAACCGGGTTTCGAATGATGTTAAGCGGGCCAGTTTTACGCCGGAGGAAGTATGCCGGCTTACCATGGAGTTTTACCGGCGCAATTATATTGAGGGCCTGTTCTTAAGCTCCGGGATCATTCAGTCACCGGATTATACCATGGGGCTTTTGTACGAGACACTGTTCCTATTACGGAGTAAGTATGAGTTTCACGGGTATATTCATGTGAAGGGGATTCCGGGAGCCTCTGCGGATGTGGTGGAAATGATTGGTTATCTGGCGGACCGTATGAGCGTGAATCTGGAGATGCCTACGGCGGAAGGACTGAAGGCGGCCGCTCCCAATAAGGTCCGGAGGAATATTCTGTCCCCCATGCGCCAGATACAGAATGGTATGAAAGAAAGCCGCTCAGCTCACGGAATCACCAGTATGAAGAGTCGCGTGTATATCGATGATAAGACATACTATGAGCAGATGGCCCAGATTCGTGACAGCTATGAAAGACTGCGGGATTACCAGCAGGGAATTAAGGCGATCCGGGAGAAGAGAGCTGGGAAGACAGCAGAGGAGGGTTGGAGATTTGAAGAACCGGCTTCGGCTTCACAGGTCACCCGGGGGCTTTCCCGGCCGGATCGTTACTTTGTTCCGGCCGGTCAGAGTACCCAGATGATCATCGGGGCCACCGGGGAGACGGATTACCAGATTATGTCTGTGACGGAGGCTCTGTATCAGCGGTTTGATATGAAGCGGGTGTTTTATTCGGCCTTTGTCAATATCAATCAGGATGCCGCGCTTCTTTCTACCCCGCAGGGACCTCCGCTTCTCAGAGAGCACCGGCTTTATCAGGCGGATTTCCTTTTGCGGTTTTACGGCTTTCGGGCAGACGAGCTGCTGTCGGAGGAACATCCGAACTTTAACGCGCAGATCGATCCAAAGTGTGATTGGGCTGTGAACCATCTTGAGCTTTTTCCGGTGGAAATCAACCAGGCGGATTACTATTCGCTGCTGCGTGTGCCGGGGATCGGGACGAAAAGTGCGAAGCGGATTTTGGCAGCCAGACGTCACGCTAAGCTTGATTTTTCGGATATCAGGAAGATGGGGGTGGTGTTAAAGCGCGCCCTTTATTTTATCACCTGTCAGGGACGTATGATGTATCCCACGAGGATAGAGAAGGAATACATCACCAGACAACTCACCTATGAAGAGCGCCCTTCTCAACTGTTGCTGTCGGACGGCAGCAGTCAGACCTGCGAGCAGCTATCCCTTTTTGAGAGCAGTCCCTTTTATCATGGGCTGACTGGATGAATGGCAGCCGGGCAGCGTCCGGCAGTTACCGATTTACGTGAAAGGATTGTGAGGTGGAGGAGATGAGGGAAGGTCTTGTTTTACGCTGTGAGGATTCTCTGGAAGGGATTTTTACGGCAATCTATGATGCTTTTGTCCATAAGAATCAGATGGAGCAGCCCTACACAGACAATATCTCCATTGCTCCAGGGGAAGGCTGCATGAGTCTGTTTGCCCGGGAAATCGTGGTTGAGACCGATGCCCGCAAGGTAGAACGCACCGTATATTCCATTCAGACCAGACTTGGTTATTCGGTGTATGATACACTTCTTCGGGCACTGTGTCATTTTGACGAGGAGAGAGCAACGACGGTCCTCGGATACCTGGTACGTGCTTTTGCAAAGGGGCATGACATTTCAGATTACCTATCGGATCCCTATGTTATGCGTGTCATGGAGCTGTCCCGAAAGGTGGAGAATGAGAGACAGAAATTTTACGGATTTCTCCGGTTTCGGGATGTGGGTACTGTGCTTGTTGCGCAAGTGGAACCGAAGTGTAATCTGGTTCCTCTTATGATGGATCATTTTACGGACCGGTTCCCCAATGAGAATTTTATGATTTATGATGAGAGACGTAAAATTGCAGCCGTCCATGAGGCGTTTCACAGCTGTGTGCTCACGGCAGGGGTGGAACTGGATCTGAAGCATTATGGGGAAGATGCTTTTGAGGGATTATGGAAGCAGTATGTTTCTTCCATGGAGATTGTGCAGCGCCATAACGAGAGGTGCCAGAACACCATGATGCCGAAATGGTATCGGAAATATATGTTTGAAACAGAATAGCACTTGTGATATACTAAAACGCGGATCAAACAGAGGATAACGGCTGAGGGAAACATATAAATCCTGAAGCAGCAGAATGGGGAAAAACAATGGAATTATGGGATATCTACGATAAGAATAAGGTTCCGACAGGCAGAACCATGGAGAGAAACCAATTTCATCTGGCAGATGATGAATATCATCTGACGGTGCTTGGTGTCATTATGCGCCCGGACGGACGGTTTTTGATTACAAAGCGTGTCATGACTAAGAGATGGGCACCTGGCTGGTGGGAGGTGTCCGGCGGAGCGGCACAGGCAGGTGAGAAATCAGAGGAGGCTGTGGTTCGGGAAATCCGGGAGGAGACTGGTCTGGATGTGACCGGAGCAGAGGGAGGCTATCAGTTTACTTACCATAGAGAAAATCCGGGAAAGGGTGATAACTATTTCGTGGATGTGTATCGCTATGTGATGGACGTTGATGAGCGTGACCTGAAGCTTCAGGAGGAAGAGGTAGCCGGTGTCAGGTTTGCTACTGCACAGGAAATCAAAGCGCTGGCGGATCAGGGGATTTTTCTTCATTACGACAGTATCTGCAAGGTGTTTCAGAGATAAAACAATCGGGGCATTTTCCAATGGAAAATGCCCCGTCTGTTTTAATCGTTGTATCCAATATCTTAATCTAAATAAAGAACGATGCGACAATTGTCACAAAATATTAAAAAGAAAAAGGTACATAGAAACTAGATTAGTTGGCAGTATTATTTGATTACGGTTACGTTGACTGCCTGCGGACCCTTAGCGCCGTCTGTAATTTCAAACTCGACAGCTGCTCCCTCTTCGAGAGACTTGAAGCCCTCCATGTTGAGTCCTGAGTAATGTACGAATACATCATGTCCATCTTCTGCGGTGATGAATCCGTAGCCCTTCTGGTTGTTGAACCATTTAACTGTACCTTTGTTCATCGAAAGTACCTCCAATTGATTTATGTTGCCTTGCAACTGATTTTAGAATAGCATAACACTTTAGAAAAGTAAAGCGAATGAATGAAAAAATACAGATCGATCTTCCGGAATCTTATAATTCCTCAAAGGGAATATCGTGCTGTTTTAGAAATTGACGGACAAGCCGGTCCCATTCGTTATCCAGTGTCTTATCCACCGAGAACACCCGGTAGGAAATTCCTGTGGTAAGCGAAAGGAGCTGGTTCTGGTAGTGGATATTAATAAAAACACCGGTAATGTCATTTTCTGTGAAGGAACTGGAAATACTCTCTAGTGTACGTTTCAGATTCTCCGGGGACAGCAGCAGAATAAATTTAAAAGAGGAAGGAGTCTTTTTCCCTTTGATCAAATCAAAAAAATTATTTCGAAGCATACCAAAGGGAAGAAATTTTTTGTCCGCAAGACCAAGTTCCTTCAACTCGCCCTCCCCATAAAACCCTTTGTTGATGCGTCCGTCGATGACATAGGATGCGGCGGAGGTGATCACAGCCTCCTGCAAAAGAAAGTGGTCAAAAATATCGCTTTTTAAAAATTGATTCATAAAGCTCTTGATGTCGGTTAATTCCAATGCCTGCATAGTTCCTCCCTGAATATTTCCTGTCCGGCAGATCTTTTGAAGCTGTTTATTTCTTTTATTATATCTGTTCAGAACCCCTCCTCATAGGTTCGTAAAACCGTGCGCTTTACGCACTTTCTTGCTGCTTCGCAGCCTGTAACAAGGAGGG
>CAMFDG010000065.1 GCA_945949045.1 uncultured Lachnospiraceae bacterium | reverse complement strand
GCAATTCGTATATCAGTGAGTGGCAAAAGCACTTTTGACACTCACATCATTATATCTCTTTTCCTGCAAGGTCGACTGGTACAAGTAATCTTTTGAAACCACTTTCTTCATGGTTTGGATTACTTTTTCTAACTTGATTGTGCAAAAGTAATCTTTTTGAGTTCCTCTCACCATGGTTTGGATTACTTTTTCTAACTTGATTGTGCAAAAGTAATCTTTTTGAGTTCCTCTCACCATGGTTTGGATTACTTTTTCTAACTTGATTGTGCAAAAGTAATCTTTTTGAGTTCCTCTCACCATGGTTTGGATTACTTTTTCTAACTTGGTTGTGCAAAAGTAATCTTTTTGAGTTCCTCTCACCATGGTTTGGATTATTTTTTCTGATTTGGTTGTGCAAAAGTAATCTTTTCCAATACCTCTCACCGCAGTTTAGATTATTTTCTCCGACTTCGTTGCTCAGAAGACTGGCTCTTATATGGAAGCATGAACCTATTCTATTCGACGAACTGGTTACGGTATGTGAAAAAGAGTTGGAGTGGAAAAAATCAACTACATATACAATGCTTAAGCGTCTATGTCATCTTGGAATCGTTAAAATAGGTAAGTGTTCAATTTGAGGAGAAGGTAAAAGATGAAAAAATATATAATGGCATTGGATCAGGGAACCACAAGCTCCCGCTGTATTTTATTTGATAAGCAGGGGAATGTCTGCAGCATGGCGCAGAAGGAGTTTCCACAGATTTACCCCAATCCCGGATGGGTGGAACATAATCCCATGGAAATCTGGTCATCCCAGCTGTCGGTAGCGACGGAAGCCATCAGCAAAATTGGTGCATCGGGCGAGGATATCGCAGCGCTTGGAATCACGAACCAGCGGGAAACGACGATTGTCTGGAACCGGCACACGGGAGAACCGGTTTACAACGCCATTGTATGGCAGTGCAGAAGAACGGCCGATAAGATCAAACAGCTGATGGAGGATGGCTTGTCCGACTATGTGCATAGGACTACGGGACTTGTGCCGGATGCCTATTTTTCTGCCTCAAAGCTTGCCTGGATTCTGGACCATGTGGAAGGGGCCAGAAAAGAGGCGGAAGCCGGAAACCTGTTATTTGGAACCGTGGATACCTGGCTCATCTGGAACCTGACCAAAGGGGCCGTTCACGTGACGGATTATACCAATGCGTCGCGGACAATGATGTTTGACATTCACCGTTTATGCTGGGATGAGAAGCTTCTGGAATATTTCAGGATTCCAAGGCAGATGTTACCGGAGGTAAAGGCGTCCAGCTGTATTTATGGCTATACAGAAAACAGTGTGTTAGGTGGAGAGATTACGATTGCAGGGGCAGCAGGAGACCAGCAGGCAGCCTTGTTTGGTCAGTGCTGTTTTTCTGCCGGGGAAGTGAAGAATACATACGGTACCGGCTGTTTTCTTTTGATGAATACCGGAGAAAAGGCGGTGACATCGAAGAACGGACTTTTAACTACAATTGCTGCCGGCATGGAAAACCAGGTTCAATATGCGCTGGAGGGAAGTATTTTTGTGGCAGGAGCCGGAATCCAGTGGTTACGGGACGAGATGGATTTATTGAAGGATGCAGCACAGTCTGAGGAAGCGGCCCTTTCGGTGGAGGATACCAATGGGGTTTATGTGGTCCCTGCCTTTACCGGACTCGGGGCTCCGTACTGGAATCCCTACGCCAGAGGAACAGTTGTGGGGCTTACCAGAGGCTGCCGGAAGGAACATTTCATCCGGGCTGTGTTAGAAGCGATGGCTTATCAGACCGCAGATATCTTAAAGATTATGGAACAAGAATCCGGTGTGGATATTGTGCAGCTGAAAGTGGACGGAGGAGCGGCAAGGAACAACTTCCTGATGCAGTTTCAGTCGGATCTTCTGAACGTTGATGTTTTACGACCGGAGTGCGTGGAAACAACAGCATTGGGAGCTGCTTATCTCGCGGGAATTGCTGTGGGATACTGGAAGGATCAGGAGGATATCCGGAAAAACTGGGCGCTTTCCAGAACGTTTCATGCGGGTATGGTACAAGAGCAAAGAGAACGATTGTTAGCCGGATGGAAGCGGGCAGTGAAATGTGCGCTTGTCTGGGCCGAGACGTCCGGTGAATAGGAAAAATAGAAGAAAAATCGCTGAAGTCCCGCGACCTCAGCGATTTTTCTTTACAGGAGTTTTCCACAATTGTTTACTGTGGCAGATGAATCAATTTGTCCACGACTTCATCGATAAGCGCAGGTGTCACCTTGCCATCTGCGAAAGAAATCACGGCACGAAGCGTCATATATTTCTCCATTGCAGCATTCATTTCCGCTGAAATGGCCTCTGCGGAAGAAGAATTCTCATCATCGGAAGTTAGATCACTCATGGAATATGCATCAAAAACAGGCTTTAATATTTCCTTTGCTTCCGGCGTATCCGGCAAATCGCCGAACGTTGTATTTGCCGTGTAATGAACCGGCATCTTCTTCGTCCCATTGACCACAACGGTTTCTGAAAGAACAATATCCTCTGAAGATTTTCCAATCATAATTTCAAATTCTCCGGACTCTACATTCCAGTCCTTCATGCGCGGCTCGTAATAGGCAAATGCGCGGCTGTCCAGCACAAATGTCACCGTCTTTGTCTCTCCCGGCTGAAGCATCACTTTTTCAAAACCTTTCAGCTCCTTTTCCGGGCGGATCACGGTACTCTCTCTGTCAGCCACATAGAGTTCTACAATCTCTTTACCGGCCATCTTTCCGGTATTGGTCACATCGACGCTGACCGTTACGGTCTCCTGATCTGACAACACCTTTTTATCCACCTTCAGATTTCTGTAATCAAAGGTGGTATAGGAAAGACCAAAGCCAAAGGGGAACATTACCGGCATGTTTTTCTTTTCGTAATAACGATAGCCCACAAAAATGCTTTCTGCATAGGTAACGCTGTCCCCGGAGCCGAATCCGCTTAAATAGGACGGATTATCCTCTAACTGGTAAGGGAACGTCTCCGCCAACTTAGCGCTTGGATTTACGTCTCCGAACAAAATATCTACAACAGCTCCGCCCACGGCTTCCCCGCCGAGGTATGCTTCCACAATACCTTTTACCTGATTTACCCAAGGCATTTCAATCGCGGAACCATTATGAAGTACAACAATGGTATTTGGCTGTACTTTCAGAACTTCTTCAATCAAGTGATTCTGACATTCCGGCATGCGCATATGCGGACGGTCAAACCCCTCGGATTCAAAGGCATCCGGGAGTCCTGCAAAGACAACAGCGACTTCTGCTTCGGCTGCTGCCTTTACTGCTTCTGCCTCCAAGGCTTCATCTACAACATCTGCCTCATCCTCAAAGCCTTTTGCAAAAACAACATTGGGAATACCCGATTCCTTCACCGCATCCAGTGCAGAAGTTACTTTCTGGCAGTTGATATGGGAACTGCCGCCGCCCTGGAACCGCGGTTTTTGCGCATACTTACCGATAAATGCCACCTTCCCGCCTTTTGTGAGGGGTAAGATATCCTCCTCGTTTTTCAAAAGGACGATGGTCTCCTGTGCGATTTCTCTTGCCACTTCGTGATCTGCATTTAAATCAAATTCGGCACTCTTGTCACGATTTTCCACAAAGCGAAAGACGATATTGAGGATTCGTTCGCAGGCAGTGTCCAGCACCTGCTCGGAAAGGGTTCCCTTTTGTACCGCTTCCACAATCTGGGCATCCCGCACACCAGAGGATGCCGGCATCTCCAGATCAAGGCCGGCCTTTAATGCCTCCAGACGGTCGTTTACCGCACCCCAGTCGCTGACCACGAAACCATCAAAGCCCCACTCATCCCGTAAAATATCCGTGAGGAACTCCCGGCTTTCCCCCACATACTTGCCGTTGATCTTATTATAAGAATTCATTACTGTCCAGGGCTTCGATTTTCTCACCGCACCCTCAAAAGCACTGAGATATATTTCATGGAGTGCCCGTTCGTCAATGTGCTCGTCGATGGACATTCTCCGGGTCTCCTGATTATTTGCCAGAAAATGTTTGATACTGGTTCCTACATGCTGGCTCTGCACGCCGTTGATATGTGCCGCCGCGATCTCGGAGGCCAGATAGGGATCCTCCGAATAATATTCAAAGTTGCGTCCGCAAAGAGGTGAACGCTTGATGTTCACTGCGGGTCCCAAAATCACACTGACATTTTCTGCCTGACACTCTCTGCCGAGGGTTTCGCCCATTTTTCCAATCAGCTCCCGGTTAAAGGATGTTGCTGCACCACAGCCTGCCGGGAAACAAACCGCCTTAATACTGTCATTTACACCGAGATGGTCTGCTTCCTGGTCCTGCTTGCGAAGTCCGTGAGGGCCGTCGGAAACCATGACCGCCGGGATTCCCAGCCGCTCGACTGCCTTGGTATGCCAGAAATCACCGCCCGAACAAAGTCCCGCCTTCTCTTCCAAAGTCATTTTACCCACCAGTTCCTTGATCTGCTCTGCTTTCATACGTAAAAACCTCCTTTTTCTGATTTTGTCTCTAATACAAGAATACTGTATTTGTGTTGTAAATGCTATCATTTTTCGCTATAATAATATAACAATCCTGTATCTATTTAGAACCCCTTAGAATAAGATAAGCAGATTCGTCATGCTTGCATGTAAGAAGCTGCTTATCTTATTCGTAAGGTGGCTCGAATAGATACATAATCCTTTCATTTGTGCGACTCCATTTCCCGAAGGAAAATTTTGCATGGGCGAATGTTCAAGCGAGGTGTTTTTATGACAGACTTACTGAAAAATCTGCTGGATGGAACCGAATATCGCAAGAATCCCCGTCTCAGCGCCATGATCATTGGGGATAATCTGCTGGAAACGGTAGAATATAACGAGGCTACAACCCCCATCAAAGCTGCCATTTCCCATTTGTCCGACTATCCCAGCCGGCGGATGCCATGCCACTGGCACAAAGAATTAGAATGTATTGTTGTGCTGGAAGGGGCGCTGAATTATTATGTGAATGACAGGACCTACCCGCTTCATCCGGGAGAAGGCCTCATTGTCAATACAAACCGGCTTCACCTGTGCGGTCCCCTCTCCGATCCGGACACCATGTCGCAGTCACCTTCCTCCGCAGCAAACGAGGAGGACAACTGTGCCTATGCTGTCTTGCTTCTGCAGCCGGACAGCCTGCGTTTTAACCGGAAAATGGAAGAAAAGTATATCAATCCCCTGTTATTTGATGTAAACAGTGATGTTTTTTATCTGAATGGCACAAAGGAATGGCACCAGTCTGTCATTAATGAAATTCTCTCCATTTTGCGGTCCGTCATAAATAAAACCCCCTGCTTCGAACTGACCTGCCAGAGCCGTTTTTTCTCGTTATGGAGTACTTTGTATGAACACACAATTGCGGAGAATGGATACGATTATTCCGAAACGGACCCCATGAGCCCCCTTAAGAAAATGATGTCCTATATCCATAATCATTTTCAGGAAAAAATAACCCTGCAGGACATTGCGGGAGCAGGAATCATGTGTCAGTCCAAATGCTGCCGCCTGTTCCGCGAGAACCTTCGGCAGTCACCCATAGAATATCTGCAAAACTACCGCATCCAAAACGGTATTTATTTGCTCGAGCACACAGACATGAGTATTACAGAAATTGCTTTAGAATGTGGCTTCCGCGGAGCAAGCTACTTTACAGAAACTTTTCGCAAAATAAATGGTGTATCACCCAGAGAATACAGATGTTCAAAGGATTGTGTCAAGTTTTCATGAAAACTTGACATGCAGCGTCGGTCCATTTGCCGAAGGCAAATTTTGCATGGACCGATGTTCCAAGAGGAGGAAAATTGAAATGGAAGAGATAATTACAGAACGACTGGTTTTGCGGGCATTCAGAGAAACCGATTATGATGATTTGTTTGAATTTTTATCACAGCTGGAAGATAACGAGTTTGAAGGGTATCCTGGAATTACATATGAGAATGGGATCGAGCACCTGAAATCCCGCATGGAATCTGACGAATTCTATGCCATGGAATTAAAAGAATCCGGAAAATTAATCGGCAATATTTATTGTGGCAACAGAGATTTTGATGCAAAATATATATTTCCACAAGGATGAAAACGGAATGCCGAAGTGGAAGGATACGTATGTATATGCAAAGCTAAATCATCGGCAGGACGGGATATAAAGATGGATATTAGAATACTTCGATATTTTTTGACTGTAGCAAAAGAACGAAATTTTACAAAAGCTGCAGAACAACTAAATATTACGCAGCCAACACTCTCAAGGCAGCTTGCTGCATTGGAGGAGGAACTTGGCACAGCACTTTTTATAAGGGGAAGCCGCAGTATTACGCTTACGGAGGCTGGAATATTACTAAAACGAAGAGCCCTGGAAATCATTGACCTGGAAGAAAAAATGCTGGATGAACTGAAGGTGAGAGAGGAGCTGATAGAAGGTACAATTACCATCGGCTGTGGGGAGTTTGCTGCTGTTGAAACATTGGCAGAAATCTGTAAGGTATATAAGCAGAAATACCCAATGGTGCAGATCTCGTTACACACAGCAACGGCAGATGCGGTATACGAAATGATGAATCAGGGTTTGATCGATATTGGTATGTTTATGGAGCCCGTAAATACAGAAGGATTGGATTATATCAGAATTATGGAAAGTGACCATTGGGTTGTCGGGATGAAACCGGATGACCCATTGGCAGACAAAGAATATATTACAAAAGAGGATCTTTTGGATAAACCTCTCATCCTTCCGGAAAGACGGAATGTGCAGAGTGAGCTTGCCAATTGGTTTGGCAGGGATTTTAATAAGCTCCAGGTCTCTTTTACCAGTAATCTTGGAACAAATGCGGGAGTTATGGCAATTCATGGACTGGGATATCCGGTTTCCATTGAAGGTGCAGCGAAGTACTGGAGAGCAGATCTGCTTGTGCAGAGAAGGTTGTATCCGGAAATAACAGCCAGTACGGTAATTGCATGGAGAAGGAATATTCCATGTTCATTGGCAGTGAATAAATTTATAGAGGAAACCAATGCCTTTAAGGCATAGAAAACAATATAAAATAGGTATTAGACATAATTGGATCATGAGGAATATAATCAATGTGTAAGGTATGAAGGCTAAATACTTTGCACATTTTTTATTGGAATCAGGTAAGGAGGAATACTTATGGGTAAAAAATTAGTGGCATATTTTAGTGCCAGTGGAACAACAAGGAAGGTAGCAGAGATGATTGCGGAAACAACAGCCGCTGACTTATATGAAATCCTGCCAAAGCAGCCATATACAAAGGCCGATTTAGACTGGATGGATAAAAAATCCAGAAGCAGTGTGGAGATGCGTGACAAAAAATTCAGACCGAAAATAAGAGATATGGATGCACAGATTGACAAGTATGATGAGGTAATCTTAGGTTTCCCGATCTGGTGGTATGTAGCACCGACAATTATTAACTAAGACTTCCCATACCTAAAATGGGCTTCGCACCTTGAAAATTCAATAC
>CAMFDG010000064.1 GCA_945949045.1 uncultured Lachnospiraceae bacterium | reverse complement strand
TTATTTGTTATGCCCTTTTGTTTTTGGATAACCTCTACTTCTTTGTTTCAAACTTACTACCTCCTTCTTCTAACACCAGCCTATGCATCATTTTTCTCGGCAATCAGCCCGATAGATATGTAACAATTGCCGAATTTAGGACTGAAATATATATTCATTATCATATTTTTGCCCAATATTGTAAACACAATTGCCGCAAATGGCATTTGCTTATTTTGTCAAAAAAGCAGTAGCCATAACATTATGTTTTTTGATAAAATAGTAAATAAAGATTACAAATGTTCAAAGGGGATTCCACCATGAAATTTAACGAATTACTGAATCAATATATGAATACGCTGGATTGCAGCGGCAAGGAGTTATCCGACCGCACCGGTCTGTCCTCATCGCTGATCAGCCGATACCGGAATGGAGAGCGGGAACCTCAACCGGATTCCGAAGCCATAAGAACTCTGGCACACGCGCTTTCCACTGCTGCATTGGATAAAGGCGTGGAGAATTTTCCAGAGGAGGCCATTTTTTCCGCCTTTCAGGAAGTTCTTCTTGTAAAATCAAGAGATTATGAAGCCTTTCTGCACAAATTTAATACATTGTATGATGAACTGCATTTGAACATGAAGGATATTTCGGCATTCACCAATTTTGATACCTCCTTCTTGTACCGCATTAAATCCGGGGAAAGAAAGACTTCCGATCTTCCTGCTTTCCGGGATAAGATAGCCAATTATCTGGTCACTTCGTTTTCCGCCTACGAGGACAGGGAAAAGATTGCATCTTTACTGGATATCGATGTAAACAAGACTTCGGATTCCATCAGCTATTACACAGCAATCTGCCAATGGCTTCTGCCCGACAGCAGCGTCACCGGCACTGTGTCCGAAAACAGGGAAAACTCTGTAACAGACATCTCCCGCTTTCTGAAGAAGGTAGATGAGTTTGATCTTGAGGATTACATTCGCGTGGTCCATTTTGATGAGATTAAAGTTCCAACCCTGCCGCTTCATCTTCCTTCTACCAAATATTATTACGGAATAGAAAGAATGCGCGAAGGAGAGTTGGACTTCTTTAAGATGACGGTGACTTCTAAAACCTCGGAGCCAATTTTCATGTGTTCCGATATGCCTATGCTGGACATGGCGGAAAGCAACGATTTTAACAAAAAGTGGATGTTTGCCATCGCCTGTTCTCTCAAAAAGGGGCTTCATCTGAACATGGTACATTATTTGGAACGGCCCTTTGAGGAATTGCTGCTGGGTCTTGAGGCGTGGGTCCCCATCTATATGACCGGCCAGATTTCCCCCTACTATCTTGTCAACAATGCCAATCAGGTGTATCACCATCTGAATTATGTATCCGGCGTTGCTGCTCTGTGCGGGGAATCCATTGAGGGAGCTCCCCTGGACGGCAGATACATACTGACCAATAATAAAGAGGAGCTTTCCTATTTTCATAAAAAGGCAAAGCATATTCTCTCCCACGCCAAGCCCCTGATGGAAATATTTGACCGGCCCCGCCTGGATGCCTATCAGGCATTTCTTCGGAAGGATGCCCAGGTGTCGGGCGAACGTAAAAACATTTTATCGTCCCTGCCGATTTACACCATCAGCGAGGCGTTACTTGACCGGATTCTTGCCTCGAATCAGGTGGCTGCTTCAGATGCGCAGATTATCCGTTCCTACCGGGCCTCAGAAGTCAAACGCATGAAGCAAAAGCTTAAAAACTGCGTGGTTACAGACGAAATCTCCCTGCCCGCCCGGCAAAACTACAGCGAACACCCCATGCATTTGTCGGTATCCGGCTGCTTTTACGAAGCTCCCCTTATGTATTCTTATGAGGAAATGAATGAGCATCTGAAGGAGACGCAGGCGTTCGAGCAAGGGAGCGAAAATTATCACCTCATGATCAATGAGATATCGGCTTTCCGCAATATTCAGATTGAGATTGTGCAGGATCAGTATGTAATTGTCTCGAAGATCAAATCACCATCCATACACTTTGTCATCGAACATCCACAGCTGGTGCACGCCTTGCAGAACTTCACCATACCAGTAATAGAGCCCCTCCCCATATATGAGCAAAAATAGCTGCTTCGCAGCGGAGAGCGAGTGAAACGAGCGGTTTTGCGAATATATGAGGAGGGGTTCTGAATAGTTACCCTGGCAAAAAGCCCAACAGGAATCTGTGATACCTGTTGGGCTCCCGTATTTTCATATCTGCTATACCACGAAGCTGGTCACATTTTTCTGCATATCTTCCGCAGAATTCCCCGCTTCTCTGGCTCTGGCCAGGACATCGGAGGAACCGTTTACAATATTTACGGTCTTCTCCGCAATGTTTGAGGTCCCCGCCGCACCATCATTGGCAGCTTCACTGATTCCTTTGATCAATCCTAAAATACCGTCAATGGAAGCCAGCAGTTCCTCTGAAGTGGCACTGAAATCCGATACAAGATCATTGACATTTGCCGCATCCTTATTATAAGCTTCCGCCATCTGTTCAAACAGATCAAAGCTTTCTACCACCTCGGTGTCAACAAAGGATAACAGTCTGTTTGCATCGACACTTAAATTATTCATAGCAGTGCTTACACTGTCCGTTACATTCTGAATATTCGTAACTGTCTCCTGTGACTGTTCTGCCAGATTGCGGATCTCATCTGCGACAACAGCGAATCCTTTCCCTGCTTCTCCGGCTCTCGCAGCCTCGATAGATGCGTTGAGGGCAAGCAGATTCGTCTGCCCGGTAATGTTCAGAATTGCTTCTGCCAAAACACCGATCTGGTCTACCACCTTGGCTTTCTCCAAAGCATTTTCCAGCCCTGTTCGGATTTCCTCCAGCATCCGGGTCACCTTCTGTCTGTTTTCACCCGCTGTATCCTTTGCCTCGCTGGCTCGTCGATGAATGTCCTCGGCACTTTCCGCACCGCTCTGGGCACGTATCGCAATGCTCTTCGCCGCCTCCTCAATTTCCCCGGACATTTCACTGATCTGGTCTGCAGAAGATGCTGTCTCCTGCATGCTTGCCGCCAGTTCCTGCGTGGTGGCAGACACATCCTCAATCTCCGAATTTAGCTGCGACATATTGCTGTTGATATCATGTACAACCGAATGAATGCTGCCGGAACCGGCCTTCACCTGTCCGATCAGTCCCTGCATGGTTTTTCGCATGGAGCTGAGCGCATTAGCAAGCTCGCCAAAGTCATCCTTTCTTTTCAGATCACCGGCTTTCATCTCATGGGTTAAATCGCCACCTGCGATCACCCGAATCTGCTCCATGATACGCTTTAATGTCTTTGTGATGTCATTTGCAATACCACCGGCCAGAATCAGCACAATTACTAAAAAGGCCAGACAGATTCCGATCAGCATATATGCCCTCTTCATGGCATATGCGGAAAAGATTTTATCCTGTTCTGCAATCTCATCATCGATATAATCTGTATAATTTCCCGTCCCTACAACCCAGTCAAAGGGTTCGTAATAGGCACTGTATGATCGTTTCGGAGATGTCTCGGTCTCTCCCTCTTTCGGAAATACATAATCAGCATATCCCCCACCGTCTTCCACAGCTACACGGATAATCTCTTTTACCATATGATAGCCATTTGCATCCTTGGCTTCCATACGGTTCGTCCCTTCCGTATCGCTGCCAAGAAGCACGATATTCGTACCATCTGACTGATCAATCCAAAAATAACCGGCATCTCCATAACGCATTTCCCGTACTTCATCCGCCGCTAACTGTTTTGCCTCCTCCAATGTATATTTTCCTGCTTTATACTGATTGTTTATCGTATCCAGCAAAGAAATGACACCATCAACCTGTTCTTTGATACTCTGATCATATTCCGCCCTGATTGCCTCCTCCATGCTTTTGATCGCCTGATCTTTGACCTTCATCATGTTCTCTACAGACACAATACTTCCACCAACAACCAAAGCGGCCACCAGCATAATAATGATACCCAATTTGGTCCTGACCTTCAAATCCTTCATAAATTCCCCTTGTTTTGTGCACTTTGCATCATTTTTGTGTAGTTAATAAAAATATTTTATCATTATTAACAATTATGGTCAACCAAATTCCTTAGCCCACAATAAAATATCTTCAATTGCCTTGTATATTTTTTCCCCCATGAACTCAAATACTGTAAAAGCCGGCCGACTGTGCCGGAACCGAAATCTCTTTGCCGTCCGAAACGGCCTCTCCTCCCAGAGTATAAACGGCTTCTTTCAGCCGGCAGTCACAGGCAAATGTGACCTTCTGACCGGAAGGATTCAAAATCACAAGAATCCTCTCATCCCCTTCGCTTCTGATATAAGCAAGCGGATACGTATTCTTTCCGGCATACACAAAGTCGATCTCCCCTCTGCTCTGCAGCGCCGGGTGAGCCTGTCGGATGGCAATCAGCCGCTTAACCTCACTTCGAAGTGACTGCTCATCTGACATCTGTGCTGCCGCCGTGGGACGGTCCGCACTCTCGTCCATTGCGATGTAGAGTTCGCCTTTCGGAGCAGAACTAAATCCTGCATTCGTGGAATTGTCCCACTGCATCGGCGTTCGGGAGCCGGTTCTGTCATACCCGCCCTCAACGGATGTAAGTCCTTCCACGTAACGCATACCAATCTCATCGCCGTAGTAGATAAACGGCGCACCCGGCATGGAAAGCAGGAAGGCGAAAGCAATTTTCTGCCGGTCTCCCTGAATGGTGCGTGCCAGCCGGTCCATATCATGATTCCCGGAAGGAATACAGATCAGGCCTTTTCTCTGGGATTTCTCGTAATTCTCCTGATACTTTTCCACGAAGGCTGAGGCATCTCCTTCTCCTGCAAAAAATGGTTTCTCACATCGGAACAGGTCGTTATAGTGTGATGGTCCAAAATGGAGCAGGAAATCCATATGGAATCCACCCTGTAAGCTCTTATCCGGTTCCCCCCACTCGGAAACCATGGCAGCCTCCGGAAATTCCTTATCCAGAAAAGCTCTGATGTCCTGCCAGAGCCGGATCGTGCCCTTCCCTTCCTCATCGCATTTCACCAGCGAGCCTGCCATATCCACACGAAATCCGTCACATCCCATGCCGAGCCAGAACCGCATCACATCCTTCATGGCGGCAACCGTCGCCCGGGGGCCCTCATCCTCATAAGACTGCTGCCATTTCTGCTGTGGATCGGGCTTGTAATAACCATAATTGAGCGCCGGCTGATGAGAGAAGAAATTGACCCCACAGCTTCCGTCCCTTTCCGAAATCCCGCGGATGGAAGCGCAGCCCACCGGCTCGGTCCACACACTGTCTGTCCAGACATATCGGTCCGTGTACTCATTTTTCTCTGCTTTCATGGATTCCCTGAACCAGGGGTGTTCTATCGAAGTGTGCCCCGGCACAAGATCCAAAAGAATGTGCATATCCCGCTTATGTACTTCATCAAACAAATGCTTTAAATCCTCATTCGTTCCGTATCTGGGCGCTGCCTGATAATAATCCGACACATCATACCCCGCATCCCCAAAGGGAGATGCAAAACAGGGATTCATCCAGATTGCCGTACATCCCAGTTCCTTAATATAGTCAAGTTTCTCAATGATTCCGTTAAAATCACCGATTCCATCTCCATTGCTGTCCTTAAAAGACTGGGGATAGATTTCATAAAAGACAGCGTTGTCCAGCCATTGTGGATAATTTTTATCACTCATTGTTTTTCCTCTCCTTTCTCTCTCAATCCCTCTACCCATTCGTTACGGATTTCCTTCTATCCATTCCCTTTTGCTTATAGTATTTTTCTTTCTGGAAATACATATCAATGTCAGCTCTGTGAATAATTTCCGGCACGGCTTCTCCATCCATTTGCTCCGCAAATCCAAACGAAGCCCCCACCGGAATATTACCGTCCAAACGCAGCGCACCACACGTTTCAGATGCAAGCGCAATCTCCCTTTTGATCATCTCACTGCTTTTCCCCAGATATATAATCGCAAACTCATCCCCGCCAATACGATAGATTCGAAAGGCATTCGTCATAGTCTCATGCAGCGTAGTGGCAACGGATTCGATCAGCTTATCCCCATAAAGGTGGCCCATGGAATCATTGACATTCTTAAGACCGTTAATATCAACAATGACACAGGAGAGTCGTTCTCCCTCCTCTACTTTCGATGAGATCACATTTTCCAAATCATATTCGTAGCAGTTCCGGTTCCATGTCTGTGTGTTATGATCAATAAATGCCCGGTCTCTAAATTTACCAACCGGATTCTCCACGGCAAGAAACACACCAACGGATGTTAGTGTCAAAGCCGACCCTGTAAACAGGAATTCAGGAACGAGAATTTGTATCAAAAGAAGCCCCAGTGCAAGTATGGATAACGGCAGTAAGGTATACATAATGGTGTCACTGATCCTCTTGTGTTTTACGATCAGAATAATATCTGATGTGATAAAAAGTAAAAAACCCAGCGCATAACACAGTGTCGGCCCGGTTCCTGCGCTATATATCGTTCCATTTCCCTGCAGGTAATGAATTGGAGATACTAACATCACAATAATCGCGAGGATACTTGGCACATAGCCAATGATCATCACCTTCTTCATCTGACTCTTTGGCATAACAAGAGATAGCGCATATTGAAAATATTCCAAACTGTATAACAGAGAGAACAGGAAGAAAAGGATATGGCAGATATTATTCACGAACACTGGAACTGCTTCGAGATTAACCGTAATTTCCGTCACCAATGCCATGATATCGTGTCCCAGACACACAATTGCAAATCCTATGAAATAATCCTTCCCTTCGCGATATTTTGAGCAATACACATCATAAAATATCAAAAAGATAATGATAAAAATAGATAGTATTTCCGGTCTGACAATCAGTAATAAATTCATATAATTTCTACTCCCATTCATATCCTAAGTGAAATACCAATACGTATATAATGCTCTGCGCTCTGTGTGAGCCCCTTCATTTCTTCTTCGGTCAGGCTTCTTGCAATCCTTGCCGGGCTTCCCATCACCAGACTTCCATCCGGAATGGTCTGGTTTTCCAGCACCAGACTTCCCGCTGCAATCAGGCAGTTTTTTCCAATCACGGTATGATTCATCACAATGGCTCCCATCCCGATGAGACTGTTGTCTCCAATCGTGCAGCCATGAATCACCGCATTATGCCCGATGGTCACATAATTTCCAATGGTAACCGGTGCGTCCTCATCCGCATGCACCGTACAGTTATCCTGAATGTTACTGCCGTTTCCCACAATGATCCGGTTGTCATCTCCCCGCAGCACCGCATGGTACAGCACCGTACTATCTGCTCCGATCGTAACATCGCCCACAACCACTGCCTGTTCTACAATCACGGCAGAATCTGCAATAGTACCTTTTGTTTCAAGCATTTCCAGATCTCCTTATCATGAATCCCAAGCCGTTGCCTGGTATGTATGGTAGAGTTCCGCCAATTCCGGACGACATGTGAGGAAAATTTTTCCCAGTTGCGGATCAAAATGGTCTCCCAGGGATTCTTCCATGATGGAAAAAGCCTTGTCATAGGAAAAGGCTTCCTTATAACAACGCTTACTGACCAGTGCATCAAACACATCGGCCAGCGCCATAATTCTCACCTCTATCGGAATAGATACCCCACATTTTCTTTCTTCCCGTATGAAATTGGCCGGATTTCCATCTGATAGAAGAGATCGTCCTTCGACACCATTTTCGTCGCTTTTTCTTTTCCATCCCAGCCATATAAATACTGTACAATTTCACGGTATGCATAGCTGTCCGAATCCGGAACCTTCTTATCTACCGCCCACTCTTTGATTTCCGGAAACAGTCCCTTTGCCAGATGGTTTGCATTCACATATCGGTATCTGTCATCAAACACGATATATCCATACTCGGCAAGTTGTCGCTTTGACTTAAACTATTTTGTTTAAGTTTTATTTGAAATCTGCCGATTTTTTACTTCATTTGCACATTTTATTTTGGCTTACTGATTTTCTGTTGCCAAAGTGTTGCCATGAGGATA
>CAMFDG010000063.1 GCA_945949045.1 uncultured Lachnospiraceae bacterium | reverse complement strand
TCGCCCATTCCTGCTCTCTCCTCACTCGTTTTCTGGGCGCTCGGCGGCTCTTTTCCTCCCCATAGCCCATTTTTACACTTTCCAATCGCGTCCTTCTCGCTTTTCTGGGCGACTGAGGGCTTTTTCCTTCCCTATCACCCATTCCTGCGCTCTCCTCGCTCGTTTTCTGGGCGCTGGGCGGCTCATTTCCTCTCTGTCGCCCATTTTCACGCTCTCCACACGCGTCCTTCTCGCTTTTCTGGGCGACTGAGGGCTTTTTCCTTCCCCATCGCCCATTCCTGCTCTCTCCTCACTCGTTTTCTGGGCGCTCGGCGGCTCATTTCCTCTCTGTCGCCCATTTTCACGCTCTCCACACGCGTCCTTCTCGCTTTTCTGGGCGACTGAGGGCTTTTTCCTTCCCCATCGCCCATTCCTGCTCTCTCCTCACTCGTTTTCTGGGCGCTCGGCGGCTCATTTCCTCCCTGCCGCCCATTATGGTGTTCTCTTCACGTATTTTCCGGGCGCTCGGCGGCTCATTTCCTCCCTGTCGCCCACAGGATCAGATCCGCGGGATTGGAATCTGCGAAAGCACCTGCTCCGTCACGTCAAATGCCGTCTTTCCCGCTGCCTTCGCCGCGGTGGAAAGCTGCATCCGGTGATTGGCCACGCTGTAAAATACCTCGTGAATATCCTCCGGAACCACATAATCCCGGTCCTCCATAAAGGCATGGGCTCTCGCCATCTTAAGAAGGGCTAAGCTGCCTCTCGGGCTGATGCCCTGAAACACCCATTGGTTTCCACGGGTGGCCTCAATCAGCTTTACAATGTAATCCAACAGCTCATCCTTACAGAATACCTCCCCTGTCTTCTGCTGCATCAGCCGAAACTCCCGGGCACTGCACACCGGCTGTACCACATCAATCTGGTCCATGCTGTGTCCCTTTAAAATATCCGTTGCTGCCGCGTGGGAAGGATATCCCAGACTCAGCCGCACAAAGAAGCGGTCCAGCTGGGAGTCCGGAAGCTTCTGAGTGCCGGAGGCCCCCACAGGATTCTGGGTTGCAATGACAAAAAACGGCTCCTCCAGCTGCCTCGTCACGCCGTCCACTGTCACTTTATGTTCCTCCATCACCTCCAGCAGGGCCGACTGGGTCTTCGGCGAGGTCCGGTTGATCTCATCCGCCAGAAACAGATTTGTGAAAATACAGCCGGGCCGATAGGTAAACTCTCCCGTCTTATTGTCATACAGGGAAAAACCCAGGATGTCACTGGGCAGTACATCCGGTGTAAACTGCATTCTCTTGTAAGAGAGGGAAACCGCCCTTGACAAAGCCACCGCAAGCGTTGTTTTTCCCACTCCCGGAATGTCCTCCAGAAGAATATGTCCCCCCGCCAGCATGGCGCAGAGCACCATGTCAACCACCGTGTCCTTGCCCCGCACGACCTTTGTTATTTCTTTATGAATGTTCTGGATGTTTTCGTTCATGATCTTCTCCTTTTGCAAGTTGAACCGTTTCATATTTTTCTGGAAAATTTTGCGTTTCTCCATGTACTTCTTGAAAACAGAATCAGAATCGGGAAAATTTCCAGTCTTCCGGCCAGCATATCAAAAATCAGAACCATCTTGGAAAAGCCGGAAAAAACCGAATAATTCGCTGTTGGTCCCACCATATCAACTCCCGGCCCGATATTGTTGAAGCAGGAAATGACGGCAGAAATGTTGGTTGGAATCGACAGCTCATCCACGGATACCAGAAGAACACTGATCATCATAATAAGCACATAGGCGGCCAGATACGTGTTGGTATTCCGGAGCACCTCTTCACTGGTTTTCGCGCCGTTGACCCTTACCACCTCCACACGTCTTGGATTTAAAAGGCGGCGGATGTTTCTTTTCAGATTCTTAAACAGCAGAAGCACACGCCCCACCTTGAGTCCTCCCGCCGTACTTCCCGCACAGGCTCCTACAAACATCAGCATAAGCAGCAGGATTTTGGAAAAATTGGGCCACAGGTCAAAATCCGTAGTGGCAAATCCGGTGGTAGTCACTACGGATGCCACCTGGAAAGCAGCATGTCTTACTGTCTCCCCAAGGGTCCCATAATATCCATGGATATTCCACACAATGAGCAGAATACTCCCTAAAACAATCACCGCGTACAGACGCAGTTCTTCATCCTTCCACACCGCCTTTACCTGCTTTAATAACAGCAGATAATAACAGCTGAAATTCATACCAAACAAAAGCATGAACACCGTGCACACATTCTGAATGTATGGGCTGTAGCCTGCAATGCTGTCATTCTTGATACCAAATCCACCGGTTCCCGCTGTTCCGAAGGCGGTACATACCGCATCAAAAACCGGCATCCCCCCACACAGCAGGAAAACGAAATCCAATAGGGTCAGAAAAATGTAAATCAGATAAAGTATGCGGGCCGTCGTCCGCATCTTCGGCACCAGCTTTCCCACATTTGGCCCCGGGCTCTCCGCCCGCAGAAGATGCATCGTAAAGCCGCTGCCTGCCTCCCGGTTCGGTGCCAGCGCCAGCAGGAAAACCAACACTCCCATTCCTCCCAGCCAGTGGCTGAAGCTTCTCCAATAAAGCATTCCCCGCGATAATGCTTCCACATCTGTAAGGATCGATGCTCCCGTAGTGGTGAAACCACTCACCATTTCAAAAAGAGCATCCACCGGTTTTTCAATCTCCCCGGAAAGCAGGAAGGGAAGACATCCAAAGAGGCTGATGGCGATCCAGCTGACTCCCACACACACGAAGCCCTCTCTGGCATAGAAACGATTTTCCGATTTCCGGCATACAAAATACAGCAAAAGAGACACCAGAGAGGTCACCGCAATAGCGGTCACAAATCCCATAATGGCAGGCTCTTCTCCGTCAAAAATGCTGATGAAAAGCGCCGGCAGCATAAAAATAACTTCCATCATCAAAATCTGGGAAAGAAACTTTCCCATCATCTTATAATTCATACTCTGCCTCACTCAAAAATGTCATTGAACGTTAACAGCTTCATACCGCCCCTGGCCACAATGATTACAGAATCTCCCCTCCGGTAGAAGGAATCTCCTGTAGGGATTCGGGTATCGCTGCCATGGGTAATGCAGGCGATCAGGATATTCTTTTTCAGACGGATATCCCGAAGGGGCATACCAAGGTGTCTGGTCTGGTCATCCGCCACAAACTCCAATGCCTCCACCTGCCCGTCCGCAATATTATGTAATGTGACTGCTGCCCCCTGCGTATTCTGCATGGCCCGCACATAGCGGACAATTTCATTACAGCAAAGCTCCTTCGGACAGACCACACTTCCTAAGTCCAGACTGTCATGAATACTGCTTTTCTCCAGATGCCCCACCTTGGTTATCACCTGGGGCACCTTACAATTTTTCCCGTACAGGGACAGAATCATGTTCATCTCGTCCATGCCGGTCATGGTCACCAGGGCATCGCATTCATCAATTCCTTCGCTCTCCAACAGAAACTGGCTGCTGGCATCCCCGTGAATCACACAAACCTCCTCCGGCAGTTCCTCCGCCAGCTCCTCGCAGCGGTCCCCATTCTGTTCAATGAGCTGTACCTGCACCTTATCTCTGGCAAGCCGCTCCGCCAGATAATAGCCAATTCTTCCGCCACCGCAGATCATGACCCGCTTCGCTCTTCTGGTAATAACCCCTAGATTCTGCAACATAAAAGTCAGATTCTCCGAAGTCGCTGTAAAAAAGACGTGATCCCCTTCCCGCAGAATAAAATTTCCGTCCGGTATGGAGACACTACCGCTCCGACTCACCGCACAAACCAGCACTTTGCACTTAACCACCCGCTCTAAGTCCATCAGACGAACATCACAGAGCCTGCCTCCCTTTTCCAGGCGGAGTTCCACAATTTCCACCCGGCTCTTGGCAAAGGTGTCTCTCTGTAAAAAGCCCGGGAACTTAATCAGCCGCTCGATTTCTCTTGCCGCCTGCTTCTCCGGATTCACAATCAAAGAGAGGGAGTAGACCTCCCGCATCGTAAAGATCTGCTTCCCATACTCAGGATTCCGAATTCTGGCAATCGTATTGATCTCCGGATGCAGTCCATGTGCGGTCATACAGCAGAGCAGATTGATCTCATCGGTGGAAGTCACCGCAATCAGCAGATCCGCATTTTTTACCTTTGCTCTGTTCAGAACCTCCATGGAGGCACAATTGCCCTGTATTCCCATCACATCATAGCGCTCTGTGCTGGAATCCAGCACGCTCTGCTTCGAATCAATGAGGGTCAGGTCGTGCCCCTCCGCCGCCAGCTTCTGTGTTAATGTAAGTCCGACCTTACCGTCACCGGCAATGATGATTTTCAACGCTCTCTCCTCCCGACGCTGCTTTCTGTTGCTTCGATATGTCATTTCGCATTTATGTAGTTTCTAAATTGGATCATTTCATTCTCGCATAGTTGCAGCATCCAATTCTATAGAAATAAGTATAGCTGACTTTCCGTAAAATTACAATCACAGGAGCCCTCTCTTCCTTTCCTTTTCCTTTCTCTTTTTCCCCACTTCATGCCCTGTGATTCCGGGCGGCTGACTCCTACGTTTCTCCCTACGCCCACTTCCCCGGTCCCTCCCTATAATTCTGGGCGGCAGCTCCCCTATGTTACCCTCCCCGCCCACTTTCTCCGGTCCCTCCCGTGATAACTGGGCGGCAGCTTCCCTACGTTTCTCCCTACGCCCACTTTCCCCGGTTCCTCCCATGAAAACTGGGCGGCAGTTGCTTCATCTCCCCTCTGTCGCCCACTTCACCATGACCGTACCTTGGAAAATCGCTATCAGAAGCAATTTGAATCCAAAACCAGCACCATGAACTTACCGGCAAAAAAATAAGGGCAAAACACCCTTCCGTGTCTTGCCCTTATAAGCATATCTGATTGGTCTGTTTTCAACGCATACCTTCGTAAAACCGCCACCCACCTGTGGGGAAATATGGTCAACTGCGCCGACAAATCCATTGGACGAACACATTTACCATGTGTTCCGTGAAAAAATGTGCTCTACTGCACCGACAGATAAGAATATCCCATCAGGCTTTCATCCACCTCACGGGCAGCCTCTCTTCCTTCACGGATAGCCCATACCACCAAAGACTGGCCTCTGTGCATATCGCCTGCAGCAAAGACATTCTTTACATTGGTAGCATAGCATCCCTCAGCAGTAGCTACATTGGTTCTCTGGTTCAACTCCACACCGAAAGCCTTGGCGATATAATCCTCTGTTCCAAGGAAACCTGCTGCGATCAGCACCAGCTCTGCCGGAATCTTCTTCTCACTGCCGGCAACCTCAACCATATTGTAACGGCCGGTCTTCTCATCCAGCTTACTCTCCAGGCTTACGATGGTAAGGCCGTTCAGCTTGCCGCTCTTGTCCTTGTGGAATTCCTTCACCGTTGTCTGGTAGATTCTCGGATCTGCACCGAAGCAGGCGATAGCCTCTTCCTGGCCGTAATCGGTCTTTAACACCTTCGGCCACTCCGGCCATGGATTGTTTGCCGCACGTTCTACCGGCGGGCATGGCATCATCTCCAACTGTGTCACAGACTTTGCACCCTGACGGATTGCCGTTCCCACACAGTCATTACCGGTATCACCGCCACCGATGATCACCACATTTTTACCCTTTGCAGAAATATATTTGTTGTCCGTAAGGCCGGAATCCAGAAGACTCTTTGTTGTGCGGGAAAGGTAATCCACTGCAAAATAAATACCCTCTGCCTCCCGTCCCGGAGCCTTGATATCTCTCGGATGCTTGGCACCGCAGCACAATACGATACGGTCATACTGCTTCAACAGATCGGAAGCCTTCACATCCACACCCACATTGCAGCCGGTGATGAAATGAATGCCCTCTTCCTTCATGACGTTGACCTTGCGGTCCACGATCTTCTTATCCAGCTTCATATTCGGAATGCCGTACATCAGAAGTCCACCGATACGGTCATCTCTCTCGTAGACCGTAACCTCATGTCCTCTCTGGTTTAACTGATCTGCTGCCGCAAGTCCGGAAGGACCGGAACCGATGACAGCCACCTTCTTGCCGGTACGGACCTTCGGAATATTCGGTCCCGCATAGCCCTCCTTGTAAGCGGTCTCGATAATACCATGCTCGTTGTCACGGACGCTGACCGCATCTCCCCAATGGCCGCAGGTACAGGCCTTCTCACAGAGAGCCGGACATACCCTTGAAGTAAACTCCGGGAAATTGTTCGTCTTGTGTAATCGGTTGTATGCCTGCTGATAATTTCCATTGTATAACAGATCATTCCACTCCGGCACCAGATTGTGGAGTGGGCAGCCGGAAGTCATTCCGGAAATCGTCATCCCCGACTGGCAGAAGGGAACACCGCAGTCCATACAGCGGGCTGCCTGCTCTCTCTGCTTATCCTCAGGAAGAAAGACATGAAACTCATCGAAGTTCTTGATTCGTTCCTTTGGTTCCACCGAACGTGCCTCTGTTCTGTTATATTCCATAAATCCTGTTGGCTTTCCCATTTCTTCTTCCCTCCTTAACCTCTTGTGCTGGCATAAAATGCCTCAATCTGTGCCTGCTCAGCATTCAGGCCTTTCTCCTCCATCTGGACAATGGCCATCTGCATACGGTTGTAATCATACGGAATGACCTTCTTGAACTTCGGAAGATAATCGCTGAAGTGATCCAGGACCTCCTTACCCTTTTCAGAGTTGGTCAGAGTTACATGCTCCTTAATCATCTCTTTCAGCTCCAGGACATCATATTTATTGGTTACTTCCTCAGTAAACACCATGGACTTGTTGGTTCGCATGTAAAGATCGTTATCCTCATCCAGCACGTAAGCGATACCGCCGCTCATTCCGGCTGCAAAGTTCTTTCCGGTTTTACCAAGGATCACCACACGGCCACCGGTCATATACTCACAGCCGTGATCACCGACACCCTCCACGACTGCCGTTGCACCGGAGTTACGAACACAGAAACGCTCTCCTGCTACACCGTTGATGAAAGCTTTTCCACTGGTGGCTCCATACAATGCAACGTTACCGATGATAATATTCTCGTCCTTCTGGTAACGAACTCCTGCCGGCGGATAAACGATAAGCTTTCCACCGGAAAGTCCCTTGCCGAAATAGTCATTGGAATCTCCCACCAGCTCCAAGGTAAGTCCCTTCGGGATAAAAGCTCCAAAACTCTGTCCACCTGCACCACTGCACTTGACGATGAAGGTATCCTCTTCCAGAGTATCGTCATATGCCTTGGTGATTTCTGAACCGAGAATCGTACCAAGAGAACGGTTCACGTTCGTCACCTCGGTATCGATCATGCGCTTCTGCTTCTTTTCAATGGCAGGCTTCAACTGCTTTAACAGTACTGTCATATCCTTGGATTTCTCCAGCTCGAAGTTGTATACCTGCTTCGGATCAAAGATCACCTTCTGCTTGGTTCCTTCAAACGGATTATTTAAGATATTGCTCAGATCCAGCTTTGCCTCCCTCTCCGAAAGGTCATCGCGGACTTTTAAGAGATCACTGCGTCCAACCAGCTCATCTACCGTACGGCAGCCCAGCTTGGCCATATATTCCCGCAGTTCCTCTGCGATAAAGCGCATAAAGTTCTCCACATACTCCGGCTTTCCTGCAAAACGCTTGCGCAGCTCCGGATTCTGGGTTGCAATACCTGCCGGACAGGTATCCAGATTACAAACACGCATCATAACACAGCCCATACATACTAAAGGTGCGGTTGCAAAACCGAATTCCTCTGCACCGAGACATGCTGCAATGGCAACATCACGGCCGCTCATCAGCTTACCATCGGTCTCGATACGAACCTTATTACGAAGGCCGTTCATGATCAGGGTCTGATGGGTCTCCGCAAGGCCCAGCTCCCATGGAAGTCCGGCGTTGTGGATGGAACTGCTCGGTGCAGCACCTGTACCACCATCATAGCCGGAGATCAGTACAACCTGTGCACCTGCCTTTGCGACACCGGCAGCGACAGTTCCCACACCGGCTTCAGAAACCAGCTTCACGGAAATTCTTGCATCCCTGTTGGCATTCTTCAGATCGAAGATCAACTGCTCCAGGTCCTCGATGGAATAAATATCATGGTGCGGTGGCGGGGAGATCAAAGAAACACCCGGTGTGGAAAGTCTTGTCTTTGCAATCCACGGATAAACCTTCTTGCCCGGAAGGTGTCCGCCCTCACCTG
>CAMFDG010000062.1 GCA_945949045.1 uncultured Lachnospiraceae bacterium | reverse complement strand
TATTTGTTATGCCCTTTTGTTTTTGGATAACCTCTACTTCTTTGTTTCAAACTTCCGTACTCCCAAAGAAAAATTCTATAAGTTAAGGGAGCTGCCAGACGGACAGCTCCCTTTTCTTTCGTAACTTATTAAATTTATCCTTTGTGAAACCCAAAATGCCGGTTCCTGCAATTTAGACTCCTAGCCAAAGCCAGGTGGGCGACCTCAGTCTACCTTCTGCCTTCCGCTGATTCGAGGCGGCCTGACATCCAGCAAAATCATATTGGAATCCCGTTTAAAGTAAATGTAGGTTCTAAATAGCAGGAGTTGTCGAGCATCCCAGGCTGTAAATTCTTCTTTGGTGACAGTTTCTCTTTCGTACAAGTTCTTCTTTGGTGAGAGGTCATCTTTCGTTGAAATTCATCTTACGTACAAATGTATCTTCTGTGATATTTTATCTTTTGTATCTGCATTTATTATACTTGATTGTACCCGAAATTTCAATCACAAATTCCCGTTACATTTTACCAAAAAACTTCTCCTTGGCCTTACGCATTCCCCCGGCAAAAACAAACAGTGACAGCAGAAAAAGTGCCAGCTCAATAAAGGTCCATATCCTTCCCACCGAGATAACTTTCATGTCGCAGAGGATACCAATCAGACCTGCCGCAAAGGCAACGACCGCAAAAAAAATCATAAGGGGGAAAACAGCTTTAATATAGCCTTCCGGATCCTTACATCCCTTGATCTCCTCCTGGGGCACCACCAGGGTGCTGATTTTGCCGCTGGCCTTCATTCCCACCGCCTGAAAAGCCAGATATACGCCAAATCCGGCGATTACGATATCCATAAGTAAAATTGTCTGCATTTTGCTTCCTCCTCGTTATCTATTTATCATTTTATCACGAAAGAAATAAAAAGAAAATGGGAATTATCCGTCAAAAATAATCAAAAAATATTGTATTCTGTCTTATTATATAGTAAAATGTACTTAAATTGTAGAAAAGGAGATCTATCACATGAGTATTGATGACATCAAAATTTTAATAACCGATGATTCTATTCTCGCTCGTAAACAGCTCAAGGACATCATCTCCACTCTTGGCTCTCCGGTTTTTATCGAAGCGAAGGATGGTCAGGATGCTATTGACAAGTACAAAGAGAATCAACCGGATCTGGTTTTTCTGGATATTGTTATGCCAAAGAAAGATGGTAATACGGCAATCGAAGAAATCATTGCCCATGATCCGAAAGCAACCATCATCATTGCCTCCTCCGTAGGTACCCAGTCCCAGCTGAAGCTCGCACTGGAGGCCGGCGCAAAGGACTTCATCCAGAAGCCTCTGAATAAGGAACAGGTAATCGGCGTCGTTCAAAGATTTCTGGAAGGGAGATAATCTATGTATACACAATTTTTCGGAAACTATCTGCTGTCCAACGGCTATGTGACCAAGGAACAGCTTTTCTCTGCTATGCGCCGTGAGGCAACCCAGCACATGAAGCTTGGTACCCTCGCCATGCATGCAGGCTTAATGACCGCATCTCAGGTAGACGAGACCGTTATCCAGCAGACCCATCAGGACCGCAAGTTCGGCGAACTTGCTGTGGAACTTGGTTATATGACCGATGAGCAGGTGCTCTCCCTGTTAAAACAGCAGAACCCGGCCTATCTGTCATTGGGACAGGTCCTTTTGGATGACGGCGTCATCACCAACGCTGACTTCGAGAAAATCATGAAGGACTACAGTTCCTCCAACGGCATTTCTGATCTGGATGCCATCACGGAGATGCCGGAAGCGATTCACAATCTTCTGAACCATTTTCTTCTGAAATCAGAGACGAATATCTCCCACAATGGCTATATGTTTGTGGAACTTCTCTTTAATGACTTTATCCGTTTCATCGGTGAGGATTTCACTCCCCTTGCGGTGGACGAGGTCACCGAAGCTCCGATTCAATGCTGTGTGGAGCAGGATGTTCACGGTGAATACGCCATCAACACATATATCTCCATGGATGAGCCTACAGCGATTGCCTTTGCATCCCGTTATGTGCATGATGAGTTTCAGGAATACGACGAATACGTGCAGTCCTCTCTCGAGGATTTCTTAAATCTGCAGAACGGACTGTTCATCGTCAATATCTCCAACGATTCCAACACCGAACTGACCCTGGGCGTTCCGGAGCAGAAGGAAGGGGATAAGCTGACCTTTAAAAACAAAACCCTGCATTTTACGATCCTCTATCCTTTTGGAAATATCGACTTCTATGTGGAGCTGGCGTAACCTGTCCTTTGAAATACATATCAGAGTCAACATAATAACACCGTACAGTGAAATGGTCTGTACGGTGTTTTTATAGATTCAAAATTTGTTATACTCCAAGAAATTTCTTCACAACCTGAGGCATCTCTTCCACCTCACATACCGTATCATGAAGCACCTGTGCATTGCGGATATCCTCGATTGCTTTCGGAACCGCCACATTGCCAAGTCTGGAGAGTTCATCTACCAGTTCAAAGTCCGACATGGAATCATACTTTGGATCAATGGCATCCATGACGCTTCTGGTAAACTTAAATGGACTTGCGGTACTTGCGATGACCGTCTTGGTATCGGTATCGCCGGTTGCAGCCTTATACTTCTCATATACACCGGCTGCAACTGCGGTATGGGTATCAATGATATAACCGCAATCCTCGTAAAGCTTCTTAATGGCTGCCGCTGTCTCTGCCTCACTGGAATAGTTTCCATAAAAATCCGCAAGCTGCTTACGCATCTCTTCTGTGATCTCATATCTTCCATTTGCGGCAAGATCTGCCATCAGCTTGGTATTCTTTGCCACGTCATCGCCTGCAATACGGTAGATCAGGCGCTCCAGATTGGAGGAAATCAGAATATCCATGGATGGTGAACTGGTCAGAATGAAATCACGGTTCTTGTCGTAGGTTCCTGTAGAGAAGAAATCAAACAGCACTTTGTTCTCGTTGGAAGCGCAGATCAATTTACCAATCGGAAGTCCCATATTCTTTGCATAAAAGGCAGCCAGGATATTTCCGAAATTACCGGTAGGAACCACCACATTGATAGGCTCATCCCTGCCGATGACACCATTCTTATACAGTTTCGCGTAGGCATATACATAATAAGCAACCTGCGGGATCAGACGGCCGATATTGATGGAATTAGCAGAGGAAAACTGATAACCTGCAGCATCCAGCTCTGCCTCCAGCGCCGTATCGTTAAACATCTTCTTCACGCCGGTCTGGGCCTGGTCAAAATTGCCCCTGATTCCCACAACAAAGGTATTGGCACCCTTCTGGGTTACCATCTGCTTCTCCTGGATCGGGCTGACACCGTTCTTCGGATAGAACACGATAATCCTGGTTCCCTCTACATCTGCAAAACCAGCCAGAGCAGCCTTACCGGTATCACCGGAGGTTGCTGTCAGAATCACGATATCGTTCTTAACATTGTTCTTTCTGGCAGAGGTGATCAGCAGATGCGGCAGAATGGAAAGGGCCATATCCTTAAAAGCGATGGTCGGTCCGTGGAACAGTTCCAGATAGTAAGCGCCGTCCGCTTCTACCATCGGAGCAATCTCCTCCGTGTCAAATTTGCTGTCATATGCCTTTGTAATACAGTTCTTAAGCTCTTCCTCTGTAAAATCCGTGAAGAATCTGCTCATTACCTCATAAGCGGTCTCCTGATAGCTCATATTGGCCAGCGCGTCCATGCTGACATCCAGCGCCGGAATGCTCTCCGGAACGAAAAGGCCTCCGTCATCTGCCAATCCCTTCAGGATTGCCTGAGAGGCAGTAAATTTTACTTTGTCATTTCTGGTGCTTGAATACATTAATTCCATTTTTTATCCTCATTTTCATATATGTAATATGGTTCTCGTTCATTATAGGTAAAAATGCGGGTGGTGTCAATGAATTTTGTGTGGTAGACTATAGTTAGTGTGTGGCTCGCGCAAGAGCGTAGGGGTTCGGTGATTTTGTTGGGGAATGTGTTGGGTGTTCTCCAGGGGGGGAAGATCCGGTTATGTACTAAGGAGAAAACATTGGTGTTGACAGGAGTTTATGAAACAAAGAAAAAAGATGGAAGTGTTTATTTCCGTTCCGGGATCACATATAGGGGAAAGCATATCAGCCTTGGAAGTTATGCCACGGAAAAGGAGGCACACCGGGCTTATCTGGATGCCTCTGAGCTTCTTGCCGGTGATTTTTCCATGGAAAACTGTGCTTCTTTTTCCGGTGTGCTCTCTTTCGATAAGATGGTTTCTCTGATCAATTTCCGGGACAACGGAATGTATATTCCCACCCCGATCTATCTTCGCAAAAATTATTTCAGTTATTATCTGGATTCTTCTACGGAACTCAAATTTGATATTGATGATCTGTTCTACTACGGCAGCCACCGGATTTTAAGACGGCAGGGGCACCTGTATGTCAATGACTACGGGATGCAGGTGACTTTGCAGAGCCGGTACGGGATCAAAAACCACGCGGTATGCGGCAGAGACTATCGTTTTGTCAACGAGGATGACACGGATTTCCGCTATTCCAACATTGAGGTCATCAATCCTTATTACGGTGTCAGCCGTTTCGAAAAGAATGGTCGTGTCCGCTACCGGGTCAGAATCCATATCCGGGGCAATTTCACCATTGGCACCTACCGGGATGAGATTCGCGCTGCCATTGCCTATAATAAAGCTGCCGACCTGGCAAAGCAGGCCGGCATTCAAAAGAATTTTCCGCAAAACTATATTGAGGAGCTGCCCGCCTCTTCCTATGCGGACATCTATACCTCCATTAAGATTTCGAAGCGATATCTCCAGTTTCTTGATACCTTTATTTCTGGTTGATATAGTTTACCAGTCCGCCACAGTCGATAATCTTCTGCATAAAGGGCGGAAATGCCTGTCCCTGATAGGTTTTGCCGGTGGTCACATCGGTGATGACACCGGAATCGAAATCCACCTTTACCTCATCTCCTGCTGCGATTTCCTTCGCTGCCTGAGGGCACTCCACGATGGGAAGTCCGATATTGATGGAGTTGCGGTAAAAGATACGGGCAAAGGTCTCTGCAATGACGCAGCTGACGCCGGCCGCCTTGATGGAGATCGGTGCATGCTCTCTCGAAGAACCGCAGCCGAAATTCTTGTTGGCGACGATGATGTCTCCCTCTTTCACCTTGTTCACAAATTCCTTATCGATATCCTCCATACAATGGGTGGCAAGTTCCTTCGGATCGGAAGAATTCAGATATCTTGCCGGAATAATGACATCCGTATCTACGTTGTCACCATATTTAAAAACACTGCCATGTGCTGCCTGCATAGTTAACCTCCTTTTTAATCCATAACTTCTTCCGGTCCTGAGATCTTACCGGTGACCGCAGATGCCGCAGCAACTGCCGGGCTTGCCAGATAAACCTCAGAATCCACATGTCCCATACGGCCTACAAAGTTGCGGTTGGTGGTGGAAACACAGCGCTCTCCCGCTGCCAGTACGCCCATATATCCACCAAGACACGGACCACAGGTCGGTGTGCTGACAATGGCACCTGCCTCGATAAAGGTACGAAGCAATCCTTCTTCCATTGCCTGCAGATAAATTTTCTGGGTAGCCGGAATCACGATGACACGAAGTCCCTCTGCCACTTTTTTGCCCTTCAGGATTTCTGCTGCAATTCGCAGATCATCCATACGGCCGTTGGTACAGGATCCAATCACCACCTGATCAATTTTCACATCCCCCACCTCGTCGATGGTCTTCGTATTCTCCGGAAGATGCGGGAAGGAAACCGTCGACTTTAAAGTGCTCAGATCAATGGTATATTCCTCATCATACTCAGCATCCGGATCCGCCTCATATTCGGTAAACGGACGCTTGGAGTGCTCCTTCATGTATGCTCTTGTCAGATCATCTACCGGGAAAATGCCGTTCTTGCCGCCGGCCTCAATGGCCATGTTGGCGATGGTAAAGCGGTCATCCATGGTCAGATACTGAATGCCCTCTCCCACAAATTCCATGGACTTGTAAAGAGCACCATCCACACCGATCATGCCGATGATATGAAGAATCACATCCTTACCACTGATCCACTTTGCAGGCTTTCCCACAATGTTAAATTTAATGGCGGAAGGCACTTTAAACCAGGCCTTTCCGGTAGCCATCCCGGCTGCCATATCGGTACTTCCCACACCGGTGGAAAAAGCACCCAGCGCGCCGTAGGTACAGGTGTGGGAATCTGCACCGATGATCACATCCCCCGCAACCGTAAGTCCCTGCTCCGGGAGCAGTGCATGCTCAATACCCATTTTACCCACATCAAAATAATTGCTGATCTCATTTTTGCAGGCAAATTCCCGCACACACTTACAGTGCTCCGCAGACTTGATGTCCTTATTCGGTGCAAAATGATCCATAACCAGTGCAATTTTATCCTTGTGGAACACACCGTCCACCTTCATCTTCTCGATCTCATGAATGGCGACCGGAGATGTAATATCGTTACCAAGAACCAGATCCAGATCTGCCTCAATCAGCTGTCCGGCGCTGACAGATGGCAGGTTCGCATGAGCTGCGAGAATCTTCTGAGTCATTGTCATTCCCATGGTAGTTTCCTCCTTCAAATTCAAATGCTAATAGCATTCTATCATAGTTATTTTTATAATTAAAATACATAATAAACATATTTACCATAACTCAATTTTATGGTATAATTTGTCGCAGGGAGAAAACCGTTTTTCAATAAAGGAGACATCATGAATCAGAATCTTTCATCCTACTGGATTTTTTATACGGTAGCCAATACCGGGAACATCTCAAGAGCCGCTAAGGAACTCTATATCAGCCAGCCCGCCATCAGTAAATCCATTCAGAAACTGGAGGATAATCTGGGCTGCAAGCTTTTTTCCAGAAGTTCCCGGGGAGTGCTCCTCACCGATGAGGGTCAGCTTTTGTACGGACATGTGAAGGAAGCCTTTGAGAATCTGTCTCTTGGGGAGGAGAAGCTGAAACGCTCCATCGAGCTTGGTGTCGGGCATCTGCAGATCGGCGTCAGTGCCACGCTGTGCAAGTATATGCTGCTTCCCTATCTGAAGGAATTTATAAGGCGAAATCCCCATATCAGCATTTCCATCAACTGCCAGTCCACCAACGAGACCCTTCACCTTCTGGATGACAACAAGATTGACATCGGACTGATCGGCAAATCGGAGAATCTCAAAAATATCCATTTTTACTATCTGGATAACATAGAGGATATTTTCGTCTCCAACCCGGATTACCTTGCCAACCTGCGTAAGCGCGGCATTCCCAGAAATAAGATTCTTGCCAATTCCACGCTGATGCTGTTGGACAAAAACAATATGACCCGGCAGTACATCGATGATTATCTGCAGGAAAACCACATTACCGCAGCCGACTACATCGATATTTCCAACATGGATCTGCTCATCGCTTTCGCCAGGATCGGCGTGGGGGTTGCCTGTGTCATCAAGAGTTTTGTAACGGAAGAGCTAAAGGACGGAAGTCTGATAGAAATCCCACTGGGTATCCCCATCCATCAGCGGGAGGTGGGCTTTGCCTACAAGGAAAACCAGAAGCCATCCAAATCCCTGCAGGCTTTTATTGATTTCTATGAAAATTATAAACCGGAGGACAACAAATGTTAAAAGAACAGATTCACACCATTCCAATCTCAGATGCTATGGCCAATGCCGGCGAATGTCCCTTCTGCTACATCGAACGCAAGACTGAGGAGCATATGATGGACTTTGTCCTGGGACACGGCGCCTCCTACATGGAGGCAGATATCCGCGACATGACCGACAAGGAAGGCTTCTGCCGTGCCCATTTCAAAAAAATGTTTGACTATGGGAATTCTCTGGGTAACGCCTGGATCCTTAAGACCCTCGTGAAACGCCACATGGAGGAAATGGACAAAGAATTCAAGAACTTCAAGCCGGAAAGCTGCGGCAAAAAGGGCGGACTCTTCGGCAAAAAAGGAACCGGCGGCAGCAACTCCATCGTCGACTGGATCGACCGCAGAGAATCCACCTGTTTTATCTGCACCAGTGTCAGGAACACTTTCGAGGCTTATATGAAGACCTTTTTTAACATGTACAAAAAGGACGCCGATTTCCGCGCCCAGGTGGCACAGACCAAGGGCTTCTGTCTGGACCATTTCAAGGTGCTCTGCCAGGGGGCTGATGAAATGCTCTCCGAGAAGGAACGAAAGGAATTCTACGATACCATGCTGCCCCTGATGAAGGATAATCTTGCGCGGGTATACGAGGATGTGGCGTGGTTTATCGAGAAATATGATTACAAAAACCATGATGCTGACTGGAAAAACTCCAAAGATGCCATCCAGCGGGGTATGCAAAAGCTCAGGGGAAGTGATCCTTCTCTTCCGCCTCACGTATTAAAAAAATAAATGGACATATGCAAAAAAACTTGTTTTCTACATCCCAATTTGCGGTTTTTATTTACCGTTAAATAACGTGATTGGGCGTAGAGATAAATAACTCATACTCCACGCCCAAAAGTCCTCTTATCTCTTTTTTAAATATCTTGTAAACAAGAAATACCCCAGATTCATCGATAAAATACATAGTATCGCAAGAATCCCGTATCCAACCAGGTACCCCGGATTGCCCATGAAACCGGCAAGCCATTCCAGGGGCGATCCCGGGGAGGGCCAGTTGACAAACATGTAATTTACATGAAAAGTCCGGTCGAAAACGCACACCGGAGGCACTACGATCCCCAGAAACAAAAGCACCTGCCAGATTTTCCGGAACTCAGGCACGATGCCTTTCGAACATAGCTGGAAGATTACATATACAACAATTCCCATATGGAACAGAAACGCCTCCACGGAGATAAAATGGATCGCAGGATAAAAACTCCAATCCGGGAACAGCAGAGCCAATATTGTTCCCGGAAGGCAAAGAGTATACAGCACCTGTCCCAGCCACTTCCAGCGGAACACACAGTGCAGGGCACACAAAATCCCTGCCATACTGCATAGATGAAGAGGAAGCTCATACAGGAAATTTTCTCCGATGACTGCAATGTACAGTGCACGAAGTATCATAAGGCCCACCAGCGAAAAGGCCATGACATACTCCATGGACTTTTTCCTTTTTTCCGAAGCCTGTCTATATTTTCTCAGCAGAAAAAATGTCCCGATAAAGACCACAGCAAGCCACAGGAAATGCCATAGATGAAACATTCCAAAGCCAATCCCCTGCGGCAGCTTCGTCTCATAGGTAAAAAAATATTTCCAACAGGACCATTTCACACGATTCCCCTCCTTCCCATTGATTATCTGTGAAGTAACAAGCAG
>CAMFDG010000061.1 GCA_945949045.1 uncultured Lachnospiraceae bacterium | reverse complement strand
CCCACGTATCCAGCTTGGAAGGCTGGTGTTCTACCATTGAACTACACCCGCACATGATCGGGGTGACAGGATTCGAACCTGCGACCTCCTGGTCCCAAACCAGGCGCTCTAGCCAAGCTGAGCCACACCCCGAAGGCTATTCGTTTCGTCCGCGCCACCCGTGACGCAAGTAGTATTATATTATAGTATTTTACCAATGTCAACACTTTTTTTCATTTTCTAAAGATAACTTCTCAGCAGTTCCTTCATGGCACGCAAAGCCTTTCCCCGGTGGCTGATGGCATTCTTCTGCTCCCGGGACAATGCTGCAGAGGAGCACCCGAATTCATCCAGATAAAAGATCGGATCATAGCCGAATCCATTTTCCCCCTCCGGTTCCCAGCCGATATACCCCTCCATGGTCTGTCTTGTCACCAGTTCCTGTCCATCCGGCAGGACTGCTGCGATAGCACAGACAAACCGGGCACTGCGCTGTTCCTTCGGAACTCCCTCCAGACGTTCAATCAGGTTCTGATTTTTAATGCTGTAAGAGGTATCCTCCCCCATATAGCGTGCAGATAATACGCCCGGCTCTTTATTCAGGGCATCAATTTCCAGTCCGGAATCATCCGCCAGAACGATCCCGTCGGTATATTCCGCCACTGCCCGCGCCTTGATCATGGCATTTTCCTCAAAGGTACTGCCATCCTCCACGATATCTGCCACAATTCCCGCTTCCTTCATGGACACAATTTCTACCGGACAATCTGCCATGATCTCCCGAATTTCACGCATCTTATCCTTGTTTCCCGTTGCAAATACTAGTTTTTTCATTGATCAATATCCCTCCTTAAATGCTTCCAGCACTGCCTCATAAATTCCTTCGGCAGCCTTTTTCTGATACTTCGGATCGTTCAGCCGATCCAACTCCTCGTAATTGGTCATAAATCCCACTTCAATGAGCGCTGCGGGACCCCGGCTTTCTCTGATAATATAAATCTTATCCCCCTTTAGCAGGCCTCTGTTTTTGCTTCCGAAATGCCCGGACACCTGGTCCAGACAAATCTGAGCCAGCTTTTTCCCGGACAGCTCCGACTGATCCGATTCGCTGTACATCACCTGTGTCCCGCTTGTGGCGGTAAAACTTCCGGAGGCGTCAGAATTATTGTGGATGCTGATAAACAGATCTGCTTTTGTCTTATTGGCCAGTCCCACTCTCTGTTCCAGTGTAGGATTCGTATCCTCAGTTCTTGTGTAATACACACCGATATTCTCCGGGCAGGAATCAAACAGTTTTTTCGTTTCCAGAAGTATTGCCAGATCAATATCCTTCTCTGCGATACCAAGTTTCACCGCACCCGGTGCATGACTTCCGTGCCCTGCATCCAGTACCACAACCTTGTCGTATACCTCATGGGGGTCAAGGAACTTTAAGTACAGGCTTCCCTGCCTGTACTCAGATGCCAGCTCATAGACATTATCCAGCTTCAGGGCTATCACCCCTTCATTTCCTTCCATATAATAAGAAATTTCCTCGATATGATCACTGCTGCCCCGAATCTTATAATTCCCGAAATAATCCTGTACCGCATCCGGATAAAAAATATAGATTGTCTGCAGCATATCGTCCTTCTCAAGCCGGATATCCTCTTTTTGTACCCGTTTCGGAAGTCCGATACTTAACTGTGCATTCTCATATTCCTCTTCCTCAACCACCTGTGAGGGCTTCGCAGATACCGATACCATTCTTCCCTCTCCCGAGCCCTTCTTCTGCTGTGCCATGAGAATCTCGTGCTCATGGAGTCCCGGAAAAAAATACAGGCTCACGCAGATGATCACCGTCATGGCAGCGGTCAGGATGGTGATCCATTTTAATACTCTTTCGTCCATTCCTTGTTCCTCGTAAAGGCCTTGATACAGAGATTGCAGTCTTTTTTGTCCTTTACATTAACAAATTTTTTGCCGTTCAGACTGATATAACCCTCCCCGTCATCCAGATTCACGCCCTCCAGAATGGTATCTCCCGTATCATACTCGATGGCCATGGGGTGCTTTGCGCCCGGGGTTTTCAGCCGAACCATCACCGCGTACCGTTCTCCCGGCGACAAATCAAAGGTTTCATCAAAATCAACCGTATAATAACCGGCGCGTTTCACAACCCCGGATGCCGCCTTTTCCCGTTCAGAAAAAGAAACCTCGTTTTCAAAATCATGTACCACGTAGATCTCATACTCCGTATTGGGCCCTGTAGCGTAGAAGGCCGCAGCCGCAAGCTCCTCCGCTCCATTCGCTTTAAATACATTGGCTCCGTAAATCTGCTCGTTGTCATATCCCATTTTTCCTACCCAGCCGCAGAGATCACTCTGGTAAATATTGTCATAATTATTGGCATCATCCACTCTCGTGTAGACCACATTATGGGTGCCGATATTTGTATCATAATAGGAAACATAGAAGATTCCATCTTCCCCGAAACTCTCTCCCCAGCTGTTCTGACAGATAAAGGCCCCGTCTCCCTCCAGAGGAGTATTGAAATTAGAGCGCGGATAATTGTCGTCCCAGCCGATGATCACAACATCATGGTTCGGCTTTTCCGTACCAATATAGCAATAGGCCGCTGTCCGGGCATTGTAATACTCACTGCTGCCCTGAGAGCTGCGGATGGTACTGTAGAGCGACGACTGCACACCGCCATACTGAAAGACTGCTTCCTTGATTCCCTCGTAATCCTTACCATCAATGATCTGCATCTGCTGCACATGTTTGACTGCAGAAAGGGCGCTGTTGCTCTTTCCATCGCCGTAAGGATCATCCTCCTCATTGACTGGTCCCTGCCATGCTGCAAGATATGCCATCCCCATGGTATATTCGCCCCCGTCATACTGATTGGCGTGAAAGGAATTGCTCATGGTCATATGGTCCACAGAGAAATATTCCTTTTCCTCCGGCCTGAGGGACGACTCCAGGGCACTTGTGGCTGCAAAAGCCCAGCAGGTTCCGTAATTCCCCTGATTGTAGATCTGCGAAACCCTGCCTCGTTTCCTTAAGTCATAACTGGCGGGCAGAAGCGCGCTGGTATCCGTATCCGAAGCGGTAATGGAATTTTTTGCCACATCAAAGCTGCAGCTGTAGTTCAACAGCCTTGAAAGATCCCCCAGACTGACAAACAGTCTGCCATCTTTTTTGGTCAAAGGTGAAACAATTTCTTCCTTTTGTCCATCCTTTTTTGCACTATTCTCCCCCAGCTTCATAGAAACTGAGGTGCTGTGCTTCTCCACCAAAAGCTTTTCATCCCCGTACACAAAGGCACTGCAGCCAAAAGCATCCCTCAGCATAGATACCGGAATCATAATATTCCTGTCACGATCCATGTAAAAGGGAATCTGATCACTCTTATATGTCTGATTATCGATAACGACCTCAATGGGCTTTCCATTGACATCTTTTGCCACCAGAGGATTCCAGACCTCCTGGTCCAAGCTTCCTCCGCGAAACTGCCCGACCTGCGTCTTTTCCACCCCGAAAATCTGAAATTTCAGCAAAAAGACCATTCCGAGCAGTACTGTAAATACAATGTATCTTTTTGAATATTTCATCGGTTACCTCTCCACTTTCCGCTTCGGCGGCTTCGGTCCCAGAAACTGGTAAAAATAGGTCTTGATCATGCCATTATATATTTTACGGTTTTTGTCGGCCTTCCGCCCGATATAACGCTCCGCCTCCTCATAGCTGGTAATCATATAAAGAGACCAGGAATCCAGTCCCCCATAGGCCTGTCCAATCTGTCTGTACAATGCCGGAAGATTCTCTTTGTCCTCCAGGCGCTCTCCATACGGAGGATTGGTAATGATAAACCCATATTTTTTCGGATGATGCAGATCTGCCACCGCGCGCTGCTGAAAATGGATCAAACCTTCCACACCTGCCCTGCGGGCATTCTCTCTGGCAGCCTTCACCACTTCTCCATCGATATCATAGCCCTGAATATCCACTTGAATATCCGTGTCTACCAGCTCCTCCGCCTCCCGGACAGCCTCATACCAGAGCCTGCGTTCAATAAGATTGGTCCACTGCTCCGCCGTAAATTCTCTGTTCATTCCCGGAGCAATATTCGCAGCCATCATGGCAGCCTCTATAGGAAAGGTTCCACTGCCACAGAAGGGATCCACCAGAATCCGATCCTTTTTCCACGGCGTCAGCATGATCAAAGCAGCCGCCAGCGTTTCCGTCAGGGGTGCCTTACTGGCCATGAGGCGATAGCCTCTTTTATGAAGGGACTCCCCGGAGGTATCCAATGCCACCATCACCTCATCCTTCAATAGAAAAATACGGACCGGATAGGCTGCCCCATCCTCCGGAAACCACTCTACATGGCAGGATTTCTTCATGCGCTCCACCATGGCCTTCTTTGCGATGGACTGGATATCGGAGGGGCTGAAAAGCCTGCTTTTGATCGAGGATGCTTTCTTCACCCAGAACCTGCCATTTGCCGGCAGATATTCCTCCCAGGGCAGCGCCTTGATTCCCTCAAACAATTCATCATAAGTGGTGGCATGAAACCTTCCCACCAGAAGCAGAATACGTTCCGCGCTTCGCAGAAAAATATTCGCCCTGCAGATTGCCTCTGCATCTCCCTCAAAAGTCACTCTGCCATCCTCTACGCGGGTAATTTCATATCCCAGGTCATATATTTCCCGTTTTGTCACTGCCTCCATCCCAAAATGGCATGGTGCCACCAGTTCAAAAGTTTTCATCGTAGTTTATTTCCTTTTTCTCTCTGCAATATCAATCTCTTCTATTGTTACACATTCTCTCAATTTTTGAAATAGGTTTTCTGAAATTTTTTCATTGCCTCGTAACCTCCTACCACAGTCGCCACCCGATAGCCTTCCCTGCCCAGCCTGCTGGCAAGCTGCATACTGCCGCCTCCATGCTCACAGTAAAAAAGCAGCATACGGTTTTGGGGAAGTCGCGCAGAAGTCTCTGAAAGCTCATCATAAGGGATATTGACCGCGCCCTGCCAATGTTCCCTCTCATAATCACTCCGCTCCCTGATGTCCACAAGAAGTGCCTGATGCTCCTTGATAAAATGTTCTACTTCATTTGCATAAACCAGATCAAAATATTTCATAGCTTTCTCCTTACAACAGAAAACAGATTACAGAGGCAATCTCCATAATCTGTTTTCTATTATCATATGCAGTTTTCTTTCACAAAGTACATCATGTTGTCAGACTATCTGCTGTTTCTACCGTTGTCCTCTGCATCCTCCATGCTGTCCTCTGCACGGTTACTTCCCTGCGTGCCGGCCTTATTGGACGTCTTGTTAGAAGTTCTGTTGCTGGTCCTGTTGGAAGTTTTGTTGGACGACTGACTGGAATAGTTGTCTGTACCTGAAGTATTGTTTTTTGTACTGTTGTACGACATATGGTACCTCCTGATTTCATTCTCCAAAATTGATTTGTTACAAAAGTATTGTTTCAAACTTTTGAAAAAATATACATTGTTTTGATTGCATTCCTTCAGCCAATCCTCTATAATAGTTTTGAAAAGAAGTATATCTTTTCAATGTTATACCTCTTATTAATTATTTATACTCCCCTCAAAAGAGCCGGTCGTCAGACTGGCTCTTTTACTTTTGAATTATTATTTTGTCCGCTGCATGGATATACCAAATGCAAATTTGGAAAGATTTTTCTGATACAACAACCGGCTGATTCCATTTCCCAATACCGCTCCCAGAATCAAAAATGCATAAGAAACCAGCAGCGAAGCAACAGGATGAAGGATTAGTGTCATGGCGCTGATCACCCCACTGCCCACGGCAAAGCCTAATCCCCAGCCAACTGCCATTAAAACCAGATACATAACCACCATGGTTGCAATAAAGTATTTATAGCAAACTGCAAAAAACAGCAGTAATACAAACTCCAAAATTCCAGCTGAATACCACAGATTTCCGAGTCCTTCGGTGATGCCGGTGTGAGTTACGGCGCACATGATCAATCGAATGACCACCACCAGAGTCATGGCAATCAGGCTGAACACCAGATTCATCTTCGTCACCATGGAGGTCTGTATATTTTTCTTGTGGGGAGAGGTCTGTGCCAGCGCAGAAAGATCGACCGAGAGTGTCATCTGCCCTGGAAAAGCAGCCGTACAAAGCAGAAAGACTGCTCCAAGATCGATCCCCATAAACCCACTGTTCAAACTCATTTTGGTCCCCACTGCACGAAACCCCAGTACCTCAAACGCAATTCCCAAAACAAACATGATAATAAAAAGCACCAGATTCAGTTTAAATGCTGCACCATATCGGATCAGACTAATTCCCTTTTTCAGATTCTTTTTCATAATAGCTTCCTTTCATACGCTGCAGAACATGCCATACGGTAACAATACTGACCGCAAGCGCTGCTGCAATTAATATAACCAGCTCCAATATTCCCCCGTGCATACCAAGCGTCGCTGCCCCATATAAGGAAAAAACAACCACTGCGAGAAACGCAGTCATCATCTGCTGAATTACGCCCGGCAGATACCGTGTGATATTTAACATTCCTACAGCCATCAGGTAGATCATCAGCCCCACACAAAAGGCTTCCGGTTTCCGGCTTTTTGTATAGCAAATGGCAGAAAATACCATAGCATACAAAAATCTACGCATGAGATCAACAGCCAATGCACTTTCAAGAAGCGGCAGTCCTCCAAGGGATGTCTTCAGATATTCTGCCTGCCGGCCGCATATTCCACCAAACAGCCAGTAATCGGAGAAAATTTCGTAAAACAGAATAAAGGCTCCACCCACAAACAGGCCCCAGCTATGATCATATGCAAGATCGGAAAAAGCAAAATAGGTTGCCACAAAAAGCAGTGCCGGAATCAACACCAGGCCCCATAATCGATATCCGTTGGAGGTGAAAGCCAAGTAGCTTTTGATTTTCTTTTTCATAAAATCCCCCTATCCCCTCTGGCTGCTGAAATGCTTCATAACTGCCACACTGATCTGAGACAGGCTCGGGGTCTGTGCCTCTATATCACAGCCTGCCAGCTCATCCACCTTTTCCGAAAGACAGATTCCTTCATATCCATATTTTCCGGTGGTCATAGTATAGAGTACCTTCTCAGCCTTTTTTACATCCTCCGGCTCACCCTTGACATAAATATATTTTTCCTTAAGATCCTCCACAAAGCCAGCCTCAGCAATCCTGCCGCCTGCCATAATGATGGCGTAATCTGTCACATTTTCCATATCCGCAATATTATGTGTGGAAAACAATACACTCCGCTGTCCTTCCTTTTCACACAGATAATTCCGAATCATTTCACAAAGGCGGTCCCGCATCAGAGGATCCAGTGGAGATGCCGGCTCATCCATCAAAAGCAGCTTCGTATCTCTCGCCAGAACACCGGCAATCATCAGCTTCATCCGATTTCCATCTGACAGAGTACTGATTTTCTTTTCTCTGTCTTTGTCGTCCTTAGTGATATTTAAATCCACACACCATTCTCTGAATTTCTCAGTAGAAAATCCTAAAAACAGCAGACTGCTGATCTCCTCCACCTGACGAATCTTCCAATGGGGAAGATAGTAATCTCCCGGTCCCGTATAACCTATGTCTTCCTTAACCCTTGGATCTTCTTCCCTGTCCTTATCACTGTATTGTCCAAAATACCGAAGTTTTCCTTTGTAATCCAGCCGTATACCGGCAAGAATATTCAGAAGAGTTGTTTTCCCTGCTCCATTTTCTCCGATCAGGGCCGTAGCAAATCCCTTCGGCACCTGCAGCTTTGAAACATTCAACTGAAATCCCCGATATTTCTTATACAAATTCTCTCCCTCGATCACATAGCTTAACTCCATGACTACTCCTTTCCGTGTATCATCTTTTCCTCAGCATGTCAAGTTTTCACCGAAAACTTGACACATTTCTTTGAACATCGGCCCATGCAAAATTTGCCTTCGGCAAATGGGCCGACGCTGCATGTCAAGTTTTCACTGAAAACTTGACACATTTCTCAAGAGCGTACGAAGGGTCTCCACAAGCTCATCCTCCGTCATCCCTGCCACCTGGGCTGCTGTAATGGCCTCCATAAGAGCATCCTCCACCTTACGCAGGTGCTGTTCCCGTAACATCTCACTATCCTGGGCATTGACATAAAAGCCCTTGCCCTGTACTGCAGTGACCAATCCTTCCGCTTCCAGTTCCTCATAAGCCTTCATCGTTGTAATCACGCTGATCTTCAAATCTCTCGCCAGACCGCGAATTGAGGGAAGATGCTCTCCCTGGGAATACCTTCCGGCAAGAATATCGGTCTTAAACTGATTCGCAATCTGCTGATATATCGGTTCTCCGGAATTCTGCAAAATCTTCATATTATCACTATTCCATCCTATTCTTATTCACATGCTTTGATTTAAGCCAATCTTCCCTTACGGTCATCTAGAAAATCTTTATTTTTATCATCCTTAGCATTCATACTTCTCTCCTCCCATCTGTTTATGTGTTATATATACACTATGCACAGGCAAATGTCAATATGTAAAACATGTTTTTTCTGAAAAAGCAATAAAAAAGAGCCTGACTTTCATCAGACTCTCACCAATATCCATCCATTCCGAAATTTAAGTTTCCAGTTTCTTTTGTCTTCTAACCCGATTTAAATGCTGCTCAAAGTATCCTTTATTGATAAATTCTGCCAAAGCATACTGCTCCAATACCGGAACCGTACAGGAAAATCCTCCCGAGGTCTCATGATAACGTTCCAGAAGACGTTCCGGAAGAATCATATACCCCATACGGATGGAAGGTGACAGACTTTTGGAGAAGGTATTTATGTAAATTACCGAGCTGCTGTCATCCAGCATAAACAATGTCTGGATGGGTTTTCCAGGCATAAAAAATTCACTGTCAAAATCGTCCTCCACAATAAACCGCTCCCCGGATGCCCATTTCAAATATTCATATCGTTTGGCGATCGAAGCTGTTACCCCCGAGGGATAACTGTGAAAAGGCGTCACATGAAGAACATCTGCGTGGGTCGATTCTAAAAGCTCGCTCTTAATTCCATCTTCTCCCATGGAAAGAAGCTCACAATGCGCTCCTGTTCCCTCGTATACCTTCCTGATCTGATGATAGGAGGGATCCTCAATTCCGTATATTTTATCATTTCCAAGTATGCGGACTACTGTTCCATATAGATGTTCCGCGCCGGAACCAATAATAATCTGTTCCGGCTGCGCAAAGACCCCTCGATAGCGCAAAAGATAGGATGCAATGCTATTACGCAGTATCGCGCATCCCTCATTGGGAGATTTTTTCAAAAGTTCTTCTCCATATTCTGTAATTACGCCCCGAACCGTCTTAAAATAAAGAGAATACGGGAAATTTTGGGGAACATTATCAGATAAACGACCATCGTCCGTCTGCTCACTGGTTTCCGGCAGCATTTTTAATTCGTGCTTTTTTTCACGGCCTGGGTGAATGGCGTGAATCTCACAGACAAAATACCCACTTCTCTCACGAGGTTCAATATATCCCTCATCCTTGAGCATCTGATAGGCATTTTCTACGGTAATAAGACTGACTCCAAGATGTTCCGCAAGACTGCGTTTAGAAGGAAGCTTCTGTCCCTTACCCAAGATGCCATTTTCAATATCTTTACGTACCATCTGATAAATAAAGTAATATTTCGGTTTTCTCCCCCTGGATTCTATATTATAAGTCAGCATAGTCACTCCCTCTGGATATTGCTTTCTATTCGCCTTTGATACAATCAAAAAAATTATCATTTCAGGAAATTATTCCCGGATTCGAAAGAAGATCGTAACTGTTCAGCCCCTCCTACTACATCCGCAAAACCGTGCGCTTTACGCACTTTCTTGCTGCTTCGCAGCCTGTAACAAGGAGGGACCCGCATAGCGGGAGGATTCCTTATTACACACATTTGGCTCATATACGAGAACAGTATACATAACAAAACCGGACTTATTTCCTAAATTGGACATATGAGAAAAAATTTGTTTCCTACATCCCAATTTCCATGATTAAAACACACTAAAAAAAGACAATTGGGCGTATATTCCAACTGCTTACTCTCCACGCCCACATTTTAGGCATTTAGCGGGATGTAAAAATCA
>CAMFDG010000060.1 GCA_945949045.1 uncultured Lachnospiraceae bacterium | reverse complement strand
ACTTGTTTCATGACGCATTGGTGCCTTTCGCAGAAAGGCGGATTATATTTATGAAAAATAATAAGATGAAGATGCTTGGAATTGTACTGCTTGTGATTACTGCAGTTTCTGTGGTGCTGACCTTTCTGATCGTGGCAAAGCTGACCCATCCTGCGGGGGAGGACAGTGAGACCCAGACGGTGTTCAAAGAGTCGGTAAGCGGCACCATAGAGAATGTCTATGTAGTATCAAACCAGAAAAATGAGGTGATCCTTCTTTACCGGGGCAAAAAGTATTTTGCGAACCAGACTGCGGAAAACGATTATACCGGTGTGGCGGATCTTGAGCTGGCCGATGGAAAAATTGTACATATTTACGCAAAACCGCAGGGAATCTCCGGTATTCTGGCCAGCTACACCAGGGACACCGTCCAGATTGAGGGCTATGAACCTTTGGCCTGTGTGGACAACCTTCCGGTGTATGTGACAGAGGAAAATAACGATATCCGGCAGGGCAGCTTATCCGATCTTGTCATCGGCAATTCGAAGGTTGAGCTTGTGGTGGCCGGCAAAACCGCCTGCGCGGTGCTTCTGAACCGGCAGAGTTCTCCGGAAAAGATCCGGGTGCTGTTAAAAAATAAGGATCAGACCACCTATCCGGACCTGACCATCCAATGCAGCGGAAGCTGCAGTGCAGGGGATACCGTGTATCAAAAAGGAGAGCTGATCCGGGCAAAGGAGTGCCTGGCCGGCAAAAAGGAGGGGGAAGAGGTCTGCCTGACGCCGGAAAAGGGCCTTTTGTACCTGTGTGATTCCTCAGGAAAAAAGCAGGGATTTGGCTATGAGGGCAGCATGATCCTGCGGAAAAAGGGGGGAGGTATTGTCCTGATTAATGAACTGCCGGTGGAGGATTATGTCCGTTATGTCCTGCCATCGGAGATGCCGTCTTCCTTCAACCGGGAGGCACTGAAGGCCCAGGCGGTTTGTGCCCGTACTTTTGCTTATCGGCAGATGAAAAGTGATGATTATGCAGAATACGGGGCCAATCTGGATAATACTACCGCCTATCAGGTTTATCACGGGGCAGAGCCCACGAAGGCGACCAATCAGGCGGTAAGGGATACACAGGGGATGGTGCTTACCAGCGAAGGAGAGCTAATCGACTGCTATTATTATTCCACCTCCGCCGGATACGGGGAGAATCTGGAGGTCTGGGACGCAAAGTCACCCGCCTATCTGACCACCGCGAATTATACACAGGAGGGCAAAAGAAACCTCTCGAAAAAGCGCCTGTTTCACAGCTTCATCACGAACAAGGTACCATCCTGTGATGACAGTTCCCCTTATTACCGCTGGACAGCGGTGCTGTCAGACAAGCTGGGGATGGATGAAAAATACGGTAAGCTGAAAAGCATGAAGGTAGAAGAGCGCAGCCGGTCCGGGTATGTGTTAAAGCTTAAGGTTTCCTTCGAGGAGGGGGACCGCATCTATGAGAAGGAAAATGATATCCGTTATGCCCTGGGGAAATACCTTCTTTCACTGACGCTGGCGGACGGCAGCAAACGAACGAATTTTCACTCGGTGCCCAGTGCATGTTTTGAGGTGACTTCTGTGGATGACGGCACCATTGTCCTGAAAGGGGGCGGCTTCGGGCACGGCATCGGGATGAGCCAGTATGGGGCGGATGCCATGGGACGTGCCGGGAAAAACTGGCAGGAGATTCTCAAATTCTATTATCAGGGAGTCGAAATTGTAAAGAATAAATGATTTTGTCTATAGGGAGATGTTATGACAGCAAAAAAAACGCAAGGTAAAGAAAAAAGACCAAAACAAAGGAAGTTTCCGCTAAAGGCTTGCAGAATCCATTTTCCTGTGGTAGAATGGCACATATGTGAAAAGCGATGAACGTGTTTAGTAGGTTCTAATTTACCATCAGAGAGGGAGAGTCAGCGGCTGAAAGCTTTCCCAGGTTCCGGTTAGAATACGAAGTTCGCACGCCAGCTGCGTGGGTGAAGCTGTTGTTTGGAAAACACCGGATAGCCTGCGACGGATCCTGCACGTTAAGCGGAATGAAGAGCCTGTATTTTACAGCAGTACAGGAAAATGGGTGGTAACGCGGAAGAATTTTCGTCCCATATATATGCAAGGAAGCTTGTGTGTATATGGGACGTTTTTTTGGTTTCTAAGGCCTGCGAAACAATTCCTATGTTTCCTTTCGTGCCGCCATACACATCATCAAATTGGAAAGGAAGAAAGTCATGGAAGAAAAACTTCAGAAAATTAGAGAGTCTGCTGTGGCAGAAATCGGGAAGGCAGACAGCCTTGCGTCATTGAACGAAGTGAGAACAGCAATTCTCGGGAAAAAGGGAGAACTGACAGCAGTATTAAAGGGAATGAAGGATGTTGCTCCTGAGGATCGTCCGAAGGTGGGGCAGATCGTCAATGAGACCAGAGCGGCCATTGAGGGTGCTCTTGAGGAAAAAAAGACAAAGCTGGAGGCCGAGGCGTTACAAAAACGCTATGAGTCTGAGAAAATCGATGTCACGATCCCGGGAGAGGTGCATCAGCACGGCAATCTTCACCCGGTGACCCAGGTCAGAAACCAGCTGATTGATATTTTCGGTTCCATGGGCTTTGAGGTCTATGAGGGAACTGAGATTGAGACGGATCACTATAATTTTACAGCGTTAAATACACCGCAGGATCATCCGGCCCGCGATATGCAGGATACCTTTTATCTGTCACCGGAATTTCTGCTTCGTACCCAGACTTCGGCAGGGCAGATTCATGTCATGGAGGCAAAGAAGCCGCCAATCAAGATTATCTCCCCGGGTAAGGTATTCCGTTCCGATGACGATGCCACCCACTCACCGATGTTTACCCAGATGGAGGGACTGGTTGTGGATAAGGGAATTACCCTCTGTGACCTGAAGGGTATGCTGGATGAACTGGTAAAGAAGATTTTTGGCAGGGAAACAACGACGCGTCTTCGCCCCTCCTATTTCCCGTTTACGGAGCCCTCGGTGGAGGTGGATGTGAGCTGCTTCCAGTGTGGCGGCAAGGGCTGCAGCCTCTGCAAGGGAACCGGCTGGATCGAGGTCTTAGGTGCCGGTGTAGTTAACAACAAGGTGCTGGAGGGCTGCGGCATTGATACCGATGTATACTCCGGCTTCGCTTTTGGAATCGGTATTGAGAGAATTGCCATGCTGAAATACGGAATCAACAACATCAAGCTTTTGTTTGAATCAGATCTGCGTGTGCTGGATCAGATTGATGACGAATGCTAGGGATAAAAAAGGAGGCTTATTATGTTAGCACCACTGAGTTGGTTAAAGGAATACGTAGATATTGATGTCACGCCGAAGGAACTGGAGGAGAAGCTGTTTTCCTGCGGGTTTGAGGTGGAGGAACTCATTGAGACAGGAAAGGATATTTCCAATGTGGTAGTTGGTCTCGTAAAGGAATGCGAACCGATTCCGGAGACCCATCTTTCCCTGTGTAAAGTGGATGCCGGTGAGCACGGCGAATTTCAGGTATGCTGTGGCGCGGATAATGTCCATTCCGGCGGGAAATATCCGCTGGCACTGGTAGGTGCAACCGTCTATGCAACAGCAAAGGATCATGTGACCATTGAAGGTGTTATGACCATTAAGAAAGGCAAGTTAAGAGGCTATGAGTCTCAGGGTATGCTTTGCTCCGGTACAGAATTGGGATTAAATGAGGATCTTTGCCCCGGTGCCGGCTACAACGGCCTTTTGGTTCTGCCGGAGGATGCTCCGGCAGGAGCTGATGTGAAGCCGATCGTGGGTCTGGATGACTGGATCTTCGATATCGCCATCACTGCAAACCGTCCGGACTGCCAGAGTATCTATGGAATCGCAAGAGAGGTTGCGGCTGTGCTGGGGAAGGAATGCAAAGAGCCGGCATTGGATTACACCGAGACAGAGGTGAAGAAGGAGGGCTTTTCTGTGACGGTGGAGGCACAGGATCTGTGCCCGCGTTATATTGCCCACTATGTCTATGATGTAGATATCAAGGAATCTCCGGCCTGGATGCGCCGCCGTCTGGCTCTGGTTGGAATCGGCTCCATTTCCAATGTGGTAGATATTACCAACTACGTCCTAAAAGAGCTGGGACAGCCGATGCATGCCTTTGATTATTCCTATCTGGAAGGCAATGCCATTGACGTTCGCCGTGCAAAGGACGGAGAGAAAATCACCACGCTGGATGAGAAGGAATTTACGTTAAATTCCAACAATCTGGTGATTTGTGACGGGAAAAAGCCGGTAGCACTTGCCGGTATCATGGGCGGACTGAATTCTGAAATTATCGATTCTACAAAGGAAGTGATGTTTGAGTCTGCCAAGTTTGCAAGGGACAATATCCGTAAGAGCTCCCGGGCACTGGGACAGGCTTCGGATTCCAGCTCCGTCTATGCCAAGGGTGTCTATGAATATACGACCGTTATGGCCATGAAGCGTGCCCTGCATCTCATCGAGGAACTGGGCTGTGGCAAGGTCAGCTCCACCCATGTGGAGGTGAATACAGGAAATTCCATCGAGCCGAAGGAGATGAAGGTCAGCGTGAAGCGTGTCAACGGCGTGCTGGGTATAGAGGTTCCGGACGAGGACATCCTTCGCATTTTAAAGAACCTGAACTTTGATCCGAAGATTGACGGAGATGAGCTTACTCTGCAGATTCCGGCTTATCGTGAGGACATGGAATCCTATCCGGATGTGGCAGAGGAAGTGATCCGTATGTATGGCTACGATCATGTGGTACCGGCCTTCATGCCAACGGCGAAGGTTACCTTAGGCGGTATGAACGAGAAGCAGAAGACGGAGCTTAAGGTGAAAAAGGCTCTCTGCGCTGCAGGGGCTTTTGAGGGAATCCATTATTCCTTCTTCTCCCCGGCAGATTTAGATCTGTTACGCCTGCCGGAGGATGCCAGAGAGCGCCACGCCATCCAGCTGATCAACCCGATCAATATCGACCTTTCTCTTATGAGAACTACCCTGGCACCGCAGATGCTGCACGCCATTGCCAGAAACCAGAAGAAGGGCATCTTAGAGGGACGTATTTTTGAGCTGGGAAGTATTTTCATTCCGAAGGAGCTGCCTCTTACCGAGTATCCGGATGAGAGGGAGACCATCTGTGTGGGCGTCTTCGGTGAAAAGGAATCCTTCTACACCTTAAAGGGGCTTGCAAATACCATTGCCCAGGCACTGAATCTGCAGTTTTCCTATGAGGCGGCACAAAAGACTTTCCTTCATCCGTATCAGACGGCTGAGATTTACTGTGAGGGTGTCAAGGTGGGCTATCTTGGAAAGCTTGCCTATGAGATTGCTGACGAACTGGATATGCGCGTGGCAGCCTACGTGATGGAAATCGATCTTAGCATTCTGTCTCAGTGGTACGGAAGACCACAGGTATTTGTTCCTCTTCCAAAATATGCCGAAGAGAAGAGAGATTTTGCCTTTGTTGCCGATAAGGCAGTGACCTGTGCCCAGGTAGAGAAGGGGATCCGTGAGGCCTGCAAGTACGTGACGGATGTCCGCCTGTTCGATATCTACGAGGGTGAGCAGCTTGGCGCAGACAAGAAGAGCATGGCATTTTCCGTGGTATTTACGCCGAAGGATGAAGAGTTTACCGGTGAGATGATCGAGGGCTTCGTGAAGAAGATTCTGAAGAATCTGGAGCGGACACTGGGGATTACATTGCGTGCATAAGCAAAAGCAAAGGGGATATCCCAGATTTTGAGGAAAGAATAATGGATGTTAAGGATTTTGATTATTACCTTCCGGAGGAACTGATCGCACAGGATCCGCTGGAGGACCGTTCCGGTTCCCGGCTGATGGTGCTGGACAAGGAAACTGGAGAGGTGGAGCATAAACATTTTACGGATATTTTGTCATATCTGCATCCGGGTGACTGTCTGGTGATCAATAACACCAAGGTGATTCCGGCGAGACTTTTTGGGGTCAAGGAGGATACCCAGGCAAAAATCGAGGTGCTTCTTTTGAAGCGGAAGGAAAATGATGTCTGGGAAACTCTGGTGAAGCCAGGGAAAAAGGCTAAGCCGGGCACAAGGCTGGTATTTGGAGACGGACTCCTGACGGGAGAGGTTATCGATGTGGTGGAGGAGGGCAACCGCCTGATCCAGTTTCACTATGAGGGGATTTTTGAGGAAATCCTGGACCGGCTTGGGCAGATGCCGCTGCCGCCATATATCAAGCATCAGCTGAAGGATAAGGACCGCTACCAGACGGTGTATGCGAAATATGATGGCTCGGCGGCTGCACCTACGGCAGGACTTCATTTCACGAAGGAACTGCTGCAGCAGGTAAAGGATATGGGCGTGGACATTGCGGAGGTGACGCTTCATGTGGGCCTTGGCACCTTCCGGCCTGTGAAAGTGGACAATGTGCTGGAGCATCATATGCATTCGGAATTTTATATGGTCTCACAGGAAGCAGCGGATAAGATCAACCGGGCAAAGGACAGCGGCCACCGGGTGATTGCCGTGGGTACTACCAGCACCAGGACACTGGAGGCGGCATCGGACGAAAAGGGGCGGATGCGGGAAATCAGTGGCTGGACGGATATCTTTATCTATCCGGGCTATCAGTTCAAGGTGATCGATGCACTGATCACGAATTTTCATCTGCCTCAGTCCACACTGGTCATGCTGGTGTCTGCTCTGGCGGGAAGAGAGCATGTGCTGCATGCCTACGAGCTGGCGGTACAGGAGAAATACAGGTTCTTCTCTTTTGGGGATGCCATGCTGATTCATTGAAAACAGCTGCATCAATTCACCGGGGCGTTGGCTGAAACCATGGTCAGGCATTGGCTGGGTTGGAAAAATCTCTTGTCAAATGATGGATTGTGTAATAAAATGTAACTAGGTTTTTCGTGAAAAATAAGGTAGACAGGGGTAAAGGGATTATGGAAGAGAAGAGAAAGCATAAGCGTTTGGATCTGGAAGTCAAAATTCAGTTAGAGCGGCTGGATGAAGAAGGGGTTACCACTCTTAAGTATGTCCATGTGGGAGTTACGGATATTTCCCGGAGCGGCATTGGATTTACCTGCGCGAAGGAGCTTGAGGTTGGTTCTTACTATGATACCAAGATCCAGATCTGGACGAAGGAAGTGGTTGACGCGGTGATTGAGATCGTCCGCCGCGAGGACCAGTCAGAGCAGGGGTATCATTACGGAGCAGTCTTTATCGGTATGACGGATACGGACGCGCTGAAGATTGATATTTATCAGATTTTTAACGATTTATAAGAAAGAGGGGGCTGCAAGCGGCCTCCTCTTATTTTAACGGGAGGATTGGATGAAATTACAGGATACCTATGAGGTAAAACAGGCAACAGCAGAACAGATCGAAGTTTCCGTACCCGGTTCCAAGAGTATTACGAACCGGGCTCTTTTGCTGGCAGCCCTGGCAGAGGGACGCAGCGTGCTCAAGGGAGTGCTGTTTTCCGATGACAGCAGGCACTTTCTCCAGGCACTGATTGATCTGGGATTTGAAGTCTCTGTGGACGAGCCGGGGGCGGTGGTGGAAATCACTGGCCTCGGGGGTAAAATCCCCAGAGAGGAGTCCACCGTGGATGTGGGCAGCGCCGGGACTGCTGCCCGTTTTCTGACGGCTTTTCTGGGTTTGTCGGAAGGCCGGTATCACCTGAAATCTTCAGAACAGATGAAGAAGCGGCCGATGGAAGAACTTCTGACAGCATTGGAAGAACTGGGGGCGGAGTGTTCCTTTGAGGAGGAGCGGTATCATTTCCCTTTTACGATTGGAAATAGAGGAGTATCCAGATATGAAGTGACGATAGACGTTGACAAGAGCAGTCAGTTCTTAAGTGCGCTCCTGATCTCGTCGGTGCTTTTTACAGAGGATTTTCTGATTCATGTCAAGGGACAGCACGGTATGGCCTATGTGGAGATGACGGTGCGTATGATGGAGCAGTTCGGGGTCACGGCAGAGCGTCCGGCGCCGGATACCTTCCGGATTCCGGCGTCATCTGCATATCAGGCAAGGGAGTACCGGATCGAACCGGATGTATCGGCTGCGGCCTATTTCTATGCTATGGGTGCGGTGCTGTCGGTGCCGGCGAAGGTGAATCATGTTCATTGGGACAGTTTACAGGGAGATACCGCTTTTCTTCATGTGCTGGAGCAGATGGGCTGCAAAGCGGTAGAGGAGCCCGACGGAATCCGGCTTCTTCCGCCGGCGTCCGGCAGATTATCAGGTGGAAGCTTTGACCTGTCCGCATTTTCGGATCAGGCTCTGACCCTTTCAGCCATTGCAGGCTTTGCCACGGATCCGGTGACCATCACGGGAATCGGGCATATCCGGTATCAGGAATGTGACCGGCTGGCAGCGATTCTTACGAATCTGTCCCACATGGGAATTTCCTGTGAGAGCCCCGAAGAGGGCACCATCCGAATCCATCCTGGGAAACCTCACGGTTGTCATATCGAGACTTTTGAGGATCATCGGGTGGCCATGTCTTTTGCCATACCGGGGCTTGTGACGGAAGGGATTGTCATCGAGAATCCGGGGTGCTGCCGGAAAACCTTTGAGAATTATTTCGAGGTGCTGGAAGAAATCTGCGGGTAATCCACTTTCTTTTCCAGATGAAAGAGGCATTTGGGCATATGTATGAAAATACAAAATACGCTGCCCATTTTGCCATTGTTTTTTGCCTGAAATATGCTGTTTTGGGCGTGGTGAGAAAAAAATAACATTTTGCATCCTGTAAAATGATGAAATTGTGGGCGTGAGAAGGGTTTGCAGGAGAAGACCTGGCTCTTTGTGGATCAGCGCAGGTGAACCGTATATCCGCCGGCTGACAGAATCTCTCTTGCCTGGTTGCGCATTTCTTCATCCGGAAATTCCAGATGAAGGATGCCTTCCTCGTATTCCCGGTTATTGACGATGCCGATATTCTTGATGCTGATGGCATTGTCTGCCAGAAGCTTTGCAATGGCAGCAATGCCGCCGGTCTCATCGGCCAGGTCTGTAAAGAGCTCGTAGCAGGCGGTCTGGGATCTGACGCTGGGCAGCGTCATGGAATCCCGGTAGTCCTTAGCCTTCTGGAAAAAGGTAAGAAGGGCCTGCTCGTCCTTTTTCTCGATATAACCGCGGAGCTCCTCTAAGATATCTATGTACTGATCCATCAGCTTAAGGATAGGCTCCTGATTGGAGGCGCAGATATTCTCCCACATGACCGGAGAGGAGGAGGCAATTCTTGTGATATCCTTGAAGCCTCCGGCAGCAATGGTCTTCATGGTTTCCTTATTGTCATCAATCTTATTGATAAGGTTGACAAGGGAATAGGCAATCATGTGGGGCAGATGACTGATGGCTGCAGTGGAAAAATCGTGGGTTTTATAGTCCAGGATCAGAGGAATAGAGCCCAGAGACAGCACGAAATCCCGAAAGGCATCAATATCTGCCTGGGGAGTGACCGCTGTCGGTGTAATGATGTAATAAGCATTCTCCAAAAGCGTCTCGCTGGCACTTAATATGCCGGTTTTCTCGGAACCGGTCATAGGGTGGCCGCCGATGAAATGATTTTCAAGTCCAAGCCTTATCACTTCTTCGTGAATTTCTGTCTTGGTGCTTCCTACGTCGGTGATGTAGCATCCCTTACCGATGATATCCTTTAACTTTCGCAGATAATCAATGTTACGCTCCACCGGGGCACAGAGAAAAATGCAGTCACAGTCTGCAAAGGCCTCCAGCGGAAGAAGGGTATCATTTTCAATTAATCCTTCTTTGAAAGCTTCTTCAATGGTTTCTTTATGATGTGCACTGGCGATAATTTTCGCAGTCCGGTCATTCTTTTTTATTTTCTTGGCAATCGAGCCGCCGATCAGGCCTAACCCGATGAAGCCGATGGTCTGGAATTTCATGTGGAATCCTCTCTGTCGTTTTTATCATTTTTATTGTACTATATTATGGAATTTCGTCAATACTTTTCTGCGTTGAAGTAATGAAATTAATTGCAGGTTATGAGAAGATTTATTCTTTCTTTGAGAGAGTTATGGTATAATAAGGATGCTTGATTTTAAAACACTTGGGAGGGAGGAAGTATGATATATGTTACAGGCGACACACATGGAAGATTTGAACGTGTTGAAGAGTTTTGCAGGCGGTTTCATACTTCTTGTGGTATTATATGATGTGAGTGTCAAAAGTGCTTTTGCCACTCACTGATATACGAATTG
>CAMFDG010000059.1 GCA_945949045.1 uncultured Lachnospiraceae bacterium | reverse complement strand
GTCTCGATCATGTACTTGTCAACCTTGTCCTTAATATCCTGTGCTGTTAATCCCAAATCCTTTAATTTCATAATCTTTGTCCTCCTTAGAAATAAAAAGAGGCGCCCATAAATTCTCCGAAAAGAATTTATCAGACGCCTTTGTCTCTTGTGATTATTTTGTTTATTATTTTGAACATCATTACAATATCATGTACTCTATATTTTGTCAATACTTTCCTCGAGTTTTTTTTAAAAAGTTCCCTTTTTGTTTTTATTCTGCTTATTTCAATGAATTCTACAATTATTTCTCAAATGAATTCCGTCAGATGTGTTGAACATTTTGTCCATTATAAAAGACTTTTAAAAAGATTCAATACGTTACAAAAAAGCAGTTAAACACCAGAAGCACTGTCCCCATATTCCGGTAACAGTGTTCTGAATCTGATTCGAACCGATAGGCATCCTCCACCGTTACCGTTTCTGTTTTTCCTTTTGTTTCAATGGTAAGATCGCCCATAAGTACAGAGATATATTCGCGGGTACGTTCCCCATGCCCGCCGCTGATATAAGTTCCCCCCGGCGCAATCTCTATCCGGTAAATTTCCACCTGATAGTTATCCTCGATGGGAAAACAGGTCATAACCCGGTACTGTCCCGGTATTTCCTTTGTGGGAACCAGATTCTTAATGTGTACCAGATAAGAATCCATGACCGGTGTCTGCAGCAGATCATCAAAGGTGATGCGAAGTCCACTGACAATTTTACCCAAAACACCAATCGAAGGGTTTGCTGTCCCTTTTTCTATCTGGGCAAGCATACTTTTGCTAACCCCTGTCTGCTCAGCCACAGTATCCAGACTCATCCCCTTGGATTTACGGATCCGGTTCAGGTTCATTGCGATATTATGTGTCACGTAATCCATATTGTCTGCCTCCTTCCTTTGTAAACTTATTCAAACTTCCCACATGGATTTCCCAGCGGCCCCCGCCTGCCACCTGGATTCTCCGGGGACGAATAGCGGAACTCGCATCAAATTGCTGATTTGTCTGGTATCGGATTTCGGCTCTTTTTAGATTTACGTTCATTCGACAGCTGGACACTTCCGGCCTGGAGTCCGCCTGCAGCAGACACTCGATTTATGCCAAGCCGTGTGCGAGTTAATGCCTCTATACACTGAAGCGGGCACGGGAAATACACGTTCAAGCGAAGCGCGTTTGTATTTCCCGTGCCCCAATAAGTTCTGTGGATAGAGGCATTTACTCGCACTAGGTGCAGGCATACTGAGAGTGTCTGCTGCAGGCGGACTCCAAGCCGGAAGAGTTCAGCTGGCGAATGTACACGAACTTAGAGCCGAAATCCGATACCTGACAAATCTACGCAATTTGTGCGAAATGTTCCGCGATCCATCCCCGGAGAATCCGGGTGGCAGGCGGGGGCCGCTGGGAAATCCATGTGGGAAGTTTTAGTAAACTTATAATTTTTCATTATAATGTAAATCACAAAAATGTCAAAAGATATTTCCCTGCTACTGTATCGGCGTAATCACGATCTTCTCCGGAGCAACGCCTGTCTTCCTTTTCACAATATCCTCTACCTGCGCCCGCTTTGCATCCGTAACATCTCCCATATTTAACACCACATCGCAGCCATCATCATTCATGCTGACCACCACGTCCGTAAAGCCCTTGGCCTCCAGCAGCATCTCCGCAGCAGATTCCTTCTCCGCAATGTCCGTCAGGGATACCATTTTATCCACTGCCTCCTGCTTCTGGGCATCATCCAGTGTTTCATTGTCAATAATCGTCTGCAGCGTCTCCTTATTTTTGGATCGAACCTGCTCCCTGTTCAGCTTTACCTTTGCCGCATAATCCGAATCCCCCATGGCGCTGGTAAGCACGGTTTCTCCCGGATTTTCCACATCCTCGGTGGAAGCTGCGGCAAGACTTTCCTCCTCACTGATATCGGTCTTAAGGCCCGCCTCCTCCAGAGAAGCCTCTTCCTCTACGTTGACATCGGTATCTGCCGCAGTCTGGATCTCTTTTTCACTTCCGCTGTCACTTTTTCTGTCATAAGTGACATATCCGGCAATGGCGATCAGCACCGCGAGTGTGGTTATGACGATCTGATTCTTATGAATTCTTTTTTTCACTGCTGTTCCTCCTGCACTGACATTTTAACTACTATCACTCTATGCGCCTCCAGGTCAAATAATGACATGACCGCGTCAGAAATCTCGGTCACCACCTTAGGGGTGTTCCCGCCCTCACATACCACCACAACGCCCTCCACCTTAGGCCTCGTTCTTCGGACAACATAGGGCTCGTTTGTGTCCCCGCTGTCATATACCACGGTAGTCTCCTCACTCTTATTGTCATCCTTTAAGATATTCTTATCTACATACGCCTGTCCCTCGTCCTCCAGCGTAATCATAACCCTTGTCTTCCCTGCCCCCTCCATCCGGGCGATCAGCTTCTCCAGCTGGTTTTCCAGAGACGTGCAGTATTCCTCCTCGGTCTGCACCTCCTTCTTATCATTCCGGCTCTCTGTTTCCTGTGTTCCGCCGCTCTGCTCCTTCTTCCCGTTTCCGGTGGGAATGGCAATGATCATGACCAGCACTCCCAAAAGGATCAGAACCAGAAAATCCGTTTTATTTTTCTGTCTCATTTTCTTCTCCATCCACTCCCGGAGTTTCCAGAAACTGTTCAAAAATATCCTCCCCCTTCTCATAATAGCCATTGTCCGACAAGTCTATCTCGATTTTCTCCAGCTCCTGGTGAAATTCCTCCCGCGTATTCCTGTTCAGAACCGAAAGCACCGGCTCCATCAGGACGGCCACCATGAGTGCCCCGATAAAAAAATGAAAGTATTTCTGATAGCTCTCCCTGGGAACCAGATAGGAAATGAGGAACAACACCAGCACAAAGATAAAATATTTTTCTACAAACTGAAGTATGACCTGCATGATCTCCTCCCTAATACACAAAGCTTGTGGCGGCACTGATAATGGAAATTGTGATAAAAAAAAGTAATACAATATCTACGATGATCCGAAGATAAATGCCGCAGCCTCTCCCCACATCATGGATACAGCCGGCGATCCGCTTGTCGCAAAAGGGCCACAGGAACGCGGCCACCAGCCGGTACATCGCATAAAAACAGAACACTTTGACCACCGGTGCGAAACAGATCACACAGAGCAGGATCAGTGCCGCTGCCCCCACACTGTTTTTGATCATCATGCCGCACCCCACCAGAATCTCCCCGATCCCCCCGAAAGTGTTTCCGATACCCGGTATCGTGGAAAGGCCGTGATAGACACCGCTTACCGACAGGCGGTCCTTCGCCGGTGCCAGAAAAGACTGCACCACGCCCAGCCCCGTCACTGCGGCAAGACCGATTTTCAAAAGCAGCCGGATGCCGTCCTCCAGAAGCTGTGCCAGCTTGGACAGCTTTGATTCCCTGAAAAAATGATCCATCATCATAAGAAGGACAAAAATACTGACCCCCGGCATAAGCAGGAATTTCATTCCAAGCTCCAGCAGATAGATCAGACCGAAGGCCGTCTCATAGAACACCCCGGCACTTGCGGCATTGCCGGAGAGGAACAGTGTCGTAGCGTAGGTGGGAATAAAGGCAGTCATAAAGGAAACAATGTTTCCCACCGCAGTCTCCACCACGGATTCCACCAGGGAAAAGGATTGCAGTAAAAGCAGAAGGACTCCTGTGTATACCGCAAAAAAACCGATTTGGGAGACATATTCCTGCTTCGTCACCAGAAGCCTTCCAAACAGGGCAAACAAAAGAGATACTGCCAGAAGCTCTGTAAAAAGCGGACGGGCAGCAGCAATTTCATAAAAGAAGGTATCAAAGACATATTCACAGACCATGGACGCATCGATGCCGTCCGTCCCCTTTTCCACAAACGCCTCCACCATTTCGCGAAATTGCAGTTTTTCCGGGAGTTCCTCCGGCTCCCAGCCTCCATCTTCCATTTCCTCCAGGTCCAGTTCCTCCATGATTTTGCCCAGATAATCCTGCTGTGTTTCACGAATTTCTGTGTTACTCTGAACTGTGTTGCTCCGGGCCGCATCTGCCCGCTGCGGCACCAAAACACTGAGAAAAAATACGGATGCCATCACCAGAACACACTTTTTTCGGTACCTCTGCAGACCTCTCCACACCCGCCTCATGCTCCTCCTCCCTGCAGCAGCTTTTCAATCAAACGAACCAGACTGGTCAGCTCCGGTATGGACAGAGCAATAATGGAAATTTTCGCAAAGAGCTCCAGCTGACCTGCGATGGAGCCGTACCCGGCCTCCTTACAGATGGAGGCGGCAAAATCTGCGAGATAAGTGATTCCAAGCATTTTTAACAGCGCTGTGAAAAAGGATTTCTCCACAGGCAGATATTCCGCCAGCACACCCAGAAATTCTATGATTCCATGAATTCTCGTAAGAACATATCCGAAGATCAGCGTTGCCGCAGCCACTGCCACAAGCAGAGCCAGTTCGCTTTTCTCTTTTTTTATAAGCAGCGCCAGAAAAACTGCAGTTATTCCTATGACTCCGATTTTCAACATCATGGCTATAATTCAAAAAGCGTCTCCATCGTCTCAAACAGCTCGCTGATGCAGGGCACGATCCAAAACAGGACAATAATGAGGCCTGCAAGGCTGATCAGAAACGCCTGCTCCTCCCTTCCGCTGTGCTTCAAAATCTGACTCAATACAGCAACGACGATTCCCACCGCTGCAATTTTAAAAATAATCGCTACACTCATCCCAGCTCCTAAATCAGTAAAATAATCAGTATCATACCCCCAAGCATCCCCACAGGCATGTACACCTTCCATTTTTGCTCCATGTCCTTTTTTTCTTCTGCCAGGGCCTCCTCCATCCGTTCCCCGCATGCCTTAATGCAGCGCAGACAGTCCTCGCTGCTGCTTCCGAAAAAAGCATCACCCGCATCCAGAAGAATCCGATATGCCTCATCTCCCAGTGGAAGAAGCGCCCGTTTTTCTCTCAAAAGTTCCTGCCACACCTGATTTCCCGAGGGATAACAGTTTTTTTTCAGTTGTTCCTTCAGCTGCAAAAGCAGCTGTTCCATTTCCGGGGACCGCCCATCATATTCTTCCAAAAAATCATAGAGCCTCATATGCTCCTTAGAAAGTGCAAACTTCCATCTTGCAAAAAGACGAATGCATTCCCCCATAAAGATCTGCTGCCTCCTTTTTTTCTCCTGCCAGGAAATCATCATGCCCCCGCATCCCACCAGGATACACAGCATCCCTACCAGCTTCTCCATAAGCACGCTCCCTCCCCGTTCCAGATTTGAAGTACCCTCGTACCGTCCTCCTTCCGGTTAAGTCCCACCAGACGCACCTCAGACAGGATTCCTGCAAGTCCGTTATCAAGAAGTCTTTCACGAACTTCTTCTTTTTGACCGGCATGCATGGTTCCCAACACTGCCACACCGCATTTTGCACTTTCCCCCACCGCCGCAAAATCCTCCGGCAGCCCCAGCTCATCCACGGCGATCACCTCCGGGGACATGGCCCGAAGCAGCATCCGCATCCCCTGCTCCTTGGGGCAGTTATCCAGCACATCGCACCTGGGGCCCAAATCATTCTGGGGCACCCCTCTGTGGCAGGCGGCAATTTCCGACCGCTCATCCACCACGCCGATTTTCAACCCCCTTCTATTTTCCTCTCCCCTGGAGAGACAGCGGATGGTATCCCTCAGATAGGTGGTTTTCCCAACCCCCGGTGCAGCGAATATGATCGTATGGTATATACTCCTCCCATGATAAATCCAGGGAAGAATCGGCCTGGCACAGTCCTTTCTTTCATGGGCAATCCGAATATTCAGGCCATTGATCTCCGACAGCGGATTCATCTCATTCCATCTACCCTTTTTCTGATAGCTGGTGCGTCCGGACACGCCGACCCGGTGTCCTCCCTCCACGGTAAAAAAGCCCTGCCGCAGCTCCTCCTCCATTGCATAGGGGGAATATCCGCTCAGATAGTTGAGCATCTCCCGCAGCTGCCCCACATGCAGCTCGCCGTATTTTCTGCATTTTTCATCTGCATACATAATTTCCAGCGGTTGTCCCACACGAAGCCGGATTTCCTCGGCACCCTTTAAGTCTGAAGGGGCAATCTGTGTGCGGAAGGCCACTGGCAGATAGTTATGTAGTTCCATATTGCACTTCCTGTATCAAAAAAATAAGCCATAGGGATGTTTGTCCCTATGACTCATTTATATGTGTAGATATTTTATTTAGAACCTGCATTTTTCCCCATGAAAATTTGCCTTCGGCAAAGGGCGGGGGCTACATAAACGATTCCTACGGAATCGTTTACATATTACATACGGTCCGGGGCGGAGAAGCCTAATACATCGATGCAGGTTTCGAGAATTCCTTTGGTCAGCATGAGAAGGCTGATATAGGATTTCCGGATATTGTCATCCTCCTCGGAAAGAATCTTGGTCTCATGATAAAAGCTGTTGAATGCATTCGCCAGCTCGTAAATGTAGGCGCAGATCTTGTGAGGTGCGATCTCCTCGAAGGCATTTTCCATCATTGCGTTGAAGCGCGCGAGAACCAGCATCAAGTTCTTTTCGCTGGCGGAATGGGCTCCCAGAATAGCATCCGCCGGAAGTGTTTTGCCCGTCTGCTCATATTTTCTTAAAATCGATTTGATCCGGACAATTGTGTAAAGAATATAGGGTCCGGTATTTCCCTCAAAGGAAGTAAACCGTTCCATATCGAAGACATAATCCTTGCTGGCCTGATTGGACAGGTCCCCATACTTGACTGCTGCAAGGGCAACGGTCTTTGCGGTCTGTTCCACTTCTTCATCCGAAATGTCCAGGTTCTCCTTTTCCTTCTGATTCTCTTTGATCTTTTTAAGCATCTCCTCGTTGATCTCATCCAGGAGATACTCCAGACGCATGACTCCGCCCTCTCTGGTCTTAAAAGGCTTGCCATCATTTCCATTCATGGTACCAAAACCGATGTGCTTTAATTCCACATGGTCATCCACCAGACCGGTCTTTCTTGCACAGCGGAATACCTGTACAAAATGCATGCTCTGTCTCTGATCGGTCAGATAAATCATGGCGTCCGGATTGTAATCCTGCACACGCATTACAATGGTTGCAAGATCGGTGGTACTGTAAAGCGATGCCCCGTCAGATTTTAAAATGATACACGGTGGAATCTCCTTTGTGTCACTTTCCTCTGCCACATCCACCACAAGGGCACCTTCACTCATATGGGCAAATCCCTTGTCCTTCATCATCTGTACCATATCCGGAATATAGGGCTGTGCATCGGACTCACCCTTCCACAGTTCAAAAGAGACGTTCAGATTATCATAATTCTTCTTAAGGTCCGTAACAGATACCTTCAAAATATGGTCCAGCAATGCCCGGTAGCCTCTTCTTCCGCTCTGCAGCTCACTGGTTGCCTCCATGGCAGCCTCCCGGTACGCTTCGTCCTCCTTGCTTTTCGCACTGGCAGTCGGATAAATCTCCTCCAGTTCCGAAATCGTAAACGGAGGCTCCTTGGGATATTCCCCGGTATAGTTCTCATCATAGTATACCAGGTCCGGCTTACGCTCTCTAAGCTCCACAATAATGAGCCCCATCTGCAGCCCCCAGTCTCCCAGATGCACATCCCCGATCATGTTGTGGCCCATAAACTTACCGATACGCTTGACACTCTCTCCGATAATCGCGGAACGCAGATGTCCTACATGCAGTGGCTTTGCCACATTGGCCCCGCCGTAATCCACGATAATTGTCTTGGGATTTTCAGCCTTTTCACAGCCAAACCGCCCCTCATCCGCTTTCATGTCACTGACATAGGATGCCAGATAGTCCGGACTGATCTTTAAATTGATAAATCCCGGTTTTACCGACTCTGCACTCTCAAACATAGGATTCCCTGCAAGTCCCTCCGCAATTTTGTCCGAGATCATAAACGGCGCACACTTATACTCTTTCGCTGCCGCCATGGCACCATTACACTGGTACTCGCACAAATCCGGCCGATTGGACAAGGTCACCTTACCGTACTTTTTATCGTATCCGTTTTCTTCAAACACCTGCATCACCGCATCGGTAATGCTGTCCATCAAAGTTTTCATTTTACTTTCTCCTCGCATAAAATCATCTAAGGAATTCAACTGAATCTATTGTTTTTCTCATGTGCAAACATCATTATTTTATCCATCAGAGCTTCAATTGTCAAATATTCCTATAAAATGGACAAAATAATATACTTTTATGATATGCGCCCATATTTTATAATTTTTATTCCTCTCACCTTACATTTCTGGGCGCATAGAATATTTTTTTCTCCAACCGCCCATAATTCTCACTTTCGTTCTTACAGACTCAAAAATTCTGGGCGCATACACTTTTTCTTATTCAAACCGACCATTTTTCACCAATTGCATCCATGGAAAACATGTGCAATGGGAGAAATAGGCAAGTTATTTGGTCTAGTTATTTGGTCTAGTTATTTCGAAAACGCTGTACTAGCTTCTGCGATAGCGGTTCAGGCAGGAATAAATCTCCTGCAGCCGCGGCATGGCATAGCCGCCCGGAATATAACTGCCTTCCGCGAAAAAGGACAAACCCTTTTTCTGCAGCTGCTCCCACAGGTATTTGGCGATCTGCGGCAGCGAGCGCTTTCCGTCCACCAGGTTTTCCACCGCATATTTCAGAAGAAGTCCAAGGGCTGCCGTCTGCTCGCTGTCAATGAGCTGCTCGATATAGCGCAGGTCCACGTTCTGTCTGCCGAGGGCAAATCCATCCTTTCCCTGCACTTTTACCTTCAGGCGCTCCGGCTCCCCGGCCCGCACCCGTCCGGTCCGGTAATCCCTGCGCTTCGTGGCCCCGTTTACATCCACTGTCATAATCCGGTGACTTTCCGGCATTTCAAAAGCCGATGGCTTTTCCTCAGAAAGCGGAAATTTTTCAGAAAGCTTCTTAGCTTTTTCTGTGATGTCCACCGGCCGGTAATTGTCCATCTGGATTACCGTATCTGCGATGTGGAAAAAGGCCCCGGAGCTTCCCGCCACCAGAATCGTTGAAATGCCAGCGTTCTCATACAGATCCCTTGCGCGGGAAAGAAATGGCGTAATCGGCTCCTTATCCGGACTTACCACACTCTGCATGAAAGCATCCCTCACCATGAAATTCGTGGCGGAGGTATCCTCATCCAAAAGGAACAGGCGGCTGCCCGCCTCCATTCCCTCCACGATGCCCGCTGCCTGGGAGGTACTGCCGGAGGCATCCTCCGTGGAAAAGCGTTTGGTATCCTTTCCATTCGGCAGGTCATTGATAAACATGGAAATATCCACATCTTTGATAAAACGCCCATCCTCAGAGCGAAGCTTAAGCGCCGTCTCATCCGTGATCACGTACTCTCTTCCATCCCCTGCAATATGATTATAAACCCCCAGCTCCAATGCCGTGAGAAGCGTGGACTTTCCATGATAGCCACCGCCCACAATGAGAGTAATCCCCTTGGGAATTCCCATTCCGGTAATGGTTCCCTTATGAGGCAGTTCCATGGTCACCCGCAGGGAATCCGGTGAGGAAAAGGCAACCGATCCCTTCATAGGGCGGGAGGAAATACCACTCTCCCTCGGAAGAATCGCACCGTCAGCCACAAAGGCCGCAAGCCCCTGGGTCTCCAGTTGCTGCCGGATATATTCCTGATCTTCGGCCAACTCCACAGCAGCCTTTAATTCCTTTCCATTCAGATTCTTATAATAAAAGGATTTTTCCACGCAGACCGGAAGATACTCAAATAAAATTTTTTCCAGTTCTCTGGCATTGATCGTTCTGCCGTTTGCCGGAAAACCTACGGAAAAACGTGCGGTAATTCCTTTTTCCGTTACCTCACAGGCTGTGCGGGAGAGGACCTCCTGGCCACAGTGGGTCACGGAGAGCAGCCCGCTCTTTCCTGATCCCTTGGCCTGAAAAGAATAGTGGCCTACCTGTGCTCCGAACTGTCTGGTAAGATAATCGGCACAGGCGCCTCTCGTCCGTTCATCCTTCATCACATATTCCGGGAGGCCTGCCCGGTCCGCGGTCACATACACACTGACATGGGAGGGCGCCGCGAAGGGATCCCCCTGCACATGATCAATATTCAGCTGATATCCGTCAAAGTGGTAACTGCCCCGCAGGGACTTATACGCAGGATAACTCTTGTGATCGATACTGCGCAAATTATTTTGTAAATCTCTTGATGACTGCATAATCTGATCTCCTTTATTTCATGACATATAAACGTTTGCGAAATCCTATTTGCTATTTTATTTAAAACCTTACCTCTTCTGGTACTCTATCGTCAACCCACTCCCCGCATTTTACGGGTGTTTTTTCATTTTCTTGGATTTCACCTGTACACTTTTCTCTTTTGTACGGGCGTTTTTTCATTTTCTCGATTTTCGCCCGTACACTTCTCGCTTTCTGTACGGGCGTTTTTTCATTTTCTTGGATTTCGCCCGTACACTTCTCTCTTTTGTACGGGCGTTTTTTCATTTTCTCGATTTTCGCCCGTACACTTTTCTCTTTTTGTACGGGCGTTTTTTCATTTTCTCGATTTTCGCCCGTACACTTCTCCCTTATTGTACGGGCGTTTTTTCATTTTCTTGGATTTCGCCCGTACACTTTTCTCTTTGTGTACGGGCGTTTTTTCATTTTCTTGGATTTCGCCCGTACACTTTCCTCTTTCTGTACGGGCGTTTTTTCATTTTCTTGGATTTCGCCCGTACACTTCTCTCTTTTGTACGGGCGTTTTTTCATTTTCTTGGATTTCGCCCGTACACTTCTCTCTTTTGT
>CAMFDG010000058.1 GCA_945949045.1 uncultured Lachnospiraceae bacterium | reverse complement strand
AGAGCGTCCGGTTCATACCCGGGAGGTTGAGAGTTCAAGTCTCTCTCTCGCTACTGATATCCTCGGCGATTGAGCCGGGGATTTTTCTTTATAGGAAAATTCGTTGAAAAAACCTACAAAGAAAAACGCTCCGCTAAGGATGTGCCAGTAACGATTAAGGAGGGACACGATGCTACGACCAAAGATCGGCCTGGATTGGGATGATGTTACAGCGCCTTTTAACAGCATCGCCATTGCCATGGCCAATGAGAAATACAATTTTGAACCGCCTCTTACCCTGAAAGAAATCGATTCCTGGGAGAACCGGGGCCGTGCAGGCGTGATCAAAGAGTTTTACGGTGATGAGGAACTCTACAGAAGGCAGCAGGTGCCGGAGCGCAATAAGAAGGCAATTCGCCGTCTGATGGAAATTGCGGATGTTTATTTCATTACAGCGGCCTATCCGGAATTTATGGGAATTCGCGCAAAGCAGATTCTGGAAGCATTTCCGGAGTTTCCGCCGGAGAACATTATTCTGGGAAATGCCAAGAATCTGGTGCAGTTTGATATCATACTGGATGATGCAATCCACAATGTGCTGGAGTCACCGGCCACCTATCCGGTTCTGATGCGAAAGCCCTGGAACTGGAAAATGACAGGGCTGCTCTCTGTAAACAATCTGACAGAGTTTGTTTCCCTGGTGAAACAGATTATCCATGCTTCCCAGTCCAGGACGGTGAAACTGACCATCCCGTCGGTGTTGGCTTTGGTGGGCCCTTCCGGCTCCGGCAAGGGAGCCATCACCAAAAACCTCTGTGAGGATGATCGGTTTGTGAGCCCGAAAACCTACTGCACGAAGAAAAGTGACAAGCATCACTATCTGACGGAGGAAGAGTTCGAGCAGCAGCACTTTTTTGAACGAACCATGTATGCAGGCATTAAGTATGGCACCAAGAAGGAGGATATTGAGGCTGTCCTTTCCGATGGAAGATTTGCCGTAATGCCGCTGGACATGTGCGGGGCAATTGCCATGAAGCGGCATTTCCCTACGGCAATCATCTACGTGGCAAAGGATAAGGAGAGTCTGATCCAGGATATTCTGAAAGAGGACTTTGATCTGGAGGAAAAAACTCTAAGGCTTCTTTCCATTGATGCGGAGAAGCGGAACCGGGAAATCTGCGATTACGTGGCGGATAACCGGGATGATGGCGGAGCGGCAAGAATCCTAGACCTTTTATCATGATTCGCAGGGGGTTCGAAACGTTTTGAGCATTAGTAAAACATAGCCAGTTATAAATATAACTTATAACTGGCTATAAAAATAAAGAACTAACACTTTTCCTATAGAAATGGTATGGTATATACAGATTAAGAAATCGATGCAACATCGAAACAAATAACCAATTAAATTAAGTCAGGTTTTGAAGAACACCTGACATGACATCGAATCCCCGGCCGGAGGCAGAAGAGAAGGTTCGATGCGCAGGAAAGGAGTTAGAATTATGAGTAAAAAACATTATGCAGACAGAGATTTAAAATTTGAGACATTACAGTTACATGTGGGACAGGAGAGTGCGGATCCGGCAACGGATGCAAGAGCGGTTCCAATCTACCAGACATCTTCTTACGTATTCCACAATTCCCAGCACGCAGCTGACCGCTTCGGCTTAAAGGATGCCGGAAACATTTACGGAAGACTGACCAACCCGACAGAGGATGTATTTGAGAAGCGTATTGCAGCTCTTGAGGGAGGCGTTGCAGCTCTGGCAGTTTCCTCCGGTGCAGCAGCAGTTTCCTATACCATCCAGAATCTTGCTTTTGCAGGAGACCATATTGTAGCTGCCAAGAATATTTACGGTGGTACATACAATCTGCTGGCACACACACTGGTAGATTTCGGAATCCAGACCACCTTTGTGGATCCGTTGGATTTAAACGCTTTTGAAAATGCCATTCAGGATAATACCAAGGCTCTTTACATTGAGACTCTGGGCAATCCAAACTCTGAAGTGGCGGATATTGAGGGAATCGCAAAGATTGCTCATGCACATAAGATTCCGCTGGTAATCGACAGCACCTTTGCAACACCTTATCTGGTTCGCCCGATTGAGTATGGCGCAGATATTGTGGTACATTCCGCAACAAAGTTTATCGGAGGACACGGTACAACCATCGGTGGTGTCATTGTTGACAGCGGTAACTTCGATTGGAAGGGATCCGGCAAATTCCCACAGCTCACCGAGCCGAATGAGAGCTACCATGGTATCAGCTTTGTAGATGCAGCAGGTCCGGCAGCTTTCGTGACAAGAATCCGTGCAATCCTCTTAAGAGATACCGGTGCAACCATTTCTCCATTCCACAGCTGGATCTTCCTGCAGGGACTCGAGACCCTTTCCTTACGAGTGGAGCGCCATGTGGAGAACGCCCTGAAGGTGGTGGACTATCTCTCCAAGCATCCGCAGGTAGAGGCGGTACATCATCCGTCCGTATCCACGGATCCGGAGCAGCAGAGACTTTATAAGAAATATTTCCCGAACGGCGGCGGTTCTATCTTTACCTTCGAGATTAAGGGCGATGCCAAAAAGGCACAGGATTTCATCGACAATCTGGAACTGTTCTCGCTGCTTGCCAATGTGGCGGACGTGAAGTCTCTTGCCATCCATCCGGCATCCACGACGCACTCTGAGTTAAATGAGGCAGAACTGGTGGATCAGGGCATCAAGCCAAATACCATCCGTCTGTCTATCGGTACAGAGAATATTGACGATATTATTGAGGATCTGGACGAGGCATTTAAGGCAGTTCAGTAGTTTTCACTGGGGATCGTTTTCATTGGGGACGTTCTTCCTGACATGGAGCCAGCATTGAGGACGGTCCCCACAGTGGCAACCGGGGTGTTACTATTCACAGTAACACCGGGGTCCGTTTTATTCCTTTATAAGCTTGACATGGGCGGTAGAGATAAATAAATCTCTATGCGCCCATAATTTTTTGCCGCCCCACGGAAATTGAAGGAAAAATGGGCGTATAGAAAATAATTACATCGCTACGATCCATTTTTTTCAAAAAACGGGATTTATATGGGCGCATAGGAAAAAACTACTCATTACCGCCCATATCGCCATCGAAAAAACGATTCATTACTACCCATATCATCAGCGAAAAGAACAGGAGGCGTTATTCACCGCAGGTGCAGAGTTGATCGACACCGTTTTTGTCCATGTACTTGATAAAAAACAGTCGGACACATTGAATTTAGCGCAGGGGAAGTATACAATAGCATTTGGAATAACCATAATAATTATTAAGTAGTAGAAAATAGAATAAGGAGAAAGAATCATGTTTGGTTTTGGACAATTGATCGATGTATTGAAGAAGAATCCGAAGAAGATCGTATTTACAGAGGGAAGCGATCCGCGTATCCTGGAGGCAGCGTCCCGTCTGCTGGCAAGTAATTTCCTGCATCCGATTCTGGTGGGAAGCGAAGAGGAAATCGATAAGGCTGCTGAGGAGTGTGGATTTAATATCCGGGGAGCCCAGATCGTGGATCCTAAGAATTTTGACCGTATGGATGAGATGGTGGAGCTGTTCTGTGAGCTTCGTAAGAGCAAGGGAGTAACACCGGAGCAGGCCAGGGGAATGCTTTCCCAGGCAAATTATTTTGGAACTATGCTTGTGAAGATGGGTGTCGCAGATGCACTTCTGGGAGGAGCAACCTACTCTACAGCAGATACCGTTCGTCCGGCACTTCAGCTGATCAAGACCAAGCCGGGTAATTCCATTGTATCCTCCTGCTTCATCCTGGTACGTCCTTCCGCAACCGGTGAGAACGAGGTACTGGCCATGGCTGACTGCGCGATCAACATTCATCCGACCGAGGACGAACTGGTAGAAATCGCAGGAGAGTCTGCTGAGTGTGCAAGAATTTTCGGCGTGGATCCGAAGGTTGCTTTTTTAAGCTATTCCACTTTCGGCTCCGGCAAGGGCGAGGATGTGGACAAGATGCGCAATGCGGCCCGCAAGGCTTCTGAGAAGTATCCGGATCTCCCAATTGCCGGCGAGATGCAGTTTGACGCGGCTGTATCACCGAGAGTTGCGCGGACCAAGTGCCCGGACAACGAGATCGCAGGACATGCCAACACATTTATTTTCCCGGATATCAACGCAGGAAATATCGGATACAAGATCGCACAGCGCCTTGGTAATTTTGAGGCCTATGGTCCGATCCTTCTGGGACTGAATGCACCGATCAATGACCTTTCCCGCGGCTGCAATGCTTCTGAGGTATACTCTATGGCAATTATTACCGCTGCGCTGGCATAGGATTTTGGGTAAAATACATAGAATTTAGACATCATAAGGATAGAGCCGCTGCACAAACGGGCAATGGGAGTGCGGCGGCTGTATTTTTATCATCGGACGTAACTGTTCAGAACCCCTCCGCATTCATTCGCAAAACCGCACGACACGTCGTGCTTTCTCGCTGCTTCGCAGCTAATTTTGCTCATGAACGTGGGGTGGCTCTATTCGAGCCACCTCACGAATAAGATAAGTTGCTTCTTACATGCAGGCATGACGAATCAACTTATCTTATTCTAAGGGGTTCTGAATAGTTACCATCGGACAAATGGTTAAAAGGAGGAAGAGGATGAGAATAGGAATGGGCTACGATGTGCACAAGCTGGTAGAGGGAAGGAAGCTGATTCTGGGTGGCGTGGAGGTGCCGCATACCCTCGGACTTTTGGGACATTCGGATGCGGACGTGCTGGTACACGCCATTATGGATGCACTGCTGGGGGCGGCAGCGTTAGGAGATATCGGAAAACACTTTCCGGACAATGACCCTGCGTATGAGGGAATTTCCAGTATGAAGCTTTTGTCTCATGTGGGGGCACTTCTGGAGGAAAAAGGATATGTGATCGGCAATATCGACGCTACGGTGATCGCCCAGAAACCGAAGCTGGCACCATATATTGAACAGATGCGAAAGAACATTGCGAAGGAACTTAAAATCTCTGTGGATCAGGTCAGTGTCAAGGCTACGTCGGAGGAGGGGCTGGGATTTACAGGGACACAGGAAGGAATCTCGTCCCAGGCCATCTGTCTTCTGACGAGCTTTTTCGAGGGGAGCATGGCTGTGGGAGGAACCGCGGGATGTGGCGGCTGCGGCGGCTGCCAGAGATAATTTCGAAAAACTGGTGATTAGCTATAGGATTTTTGACGAAAATATTGTAAAATAAAGTCAGAAAGGCATCCTTGGGATCCTGTGTTCTGCAAGAAGGATGCTGCATACAATAAAAGAGGCAGAGGAAACAAAACATGGAGAATAAATTTCGATTTTACAATACATTGACCAGAGAGGTGGAGACCATCGTTCCCCATGAGGACGGGAAGATTGGCATGTACACCTGCGGGCCGACGGTTTATCATTTTGCACATATCGGCAATCTCAGAAGCTACATCATGGAGGATGTGCTGGAGAAGGGGCTCCGCTATGTGGGCTACGATGTCAGGCGTGTCATGAATATTACGGATGTGGGACATCTCTCCTCTGATGCCGATACCGGCGAGGATAAGATGTTAAAGGGCGCCAGGCGTGAGCATAAGACCGTGATGGAGGTCGCAAAATATTATACGGATGCATTTTTTGAGGATTGCAGAAAGCTGAATATCAAGAGACCGGATGTGGTGGAGCCGGCGACCAACTGTATTTCGGAATTTATTCATATGATTGAAGTGCTGCTGGAAAGGGGATACGCCTATCAGGCCGGTGGTAATGTCTATTTTGATACCAGTAAGTTAAAGGAATATTTTGTGTTCTCTTCGGCGGTAGAGAAGGAACAGCTTCAGGTGGGCGTCCGGGATGATGTGGAAGAGGATGTCAACAAGCGGAACAAGAATGATTTTGTACTCTGGTTTACCAAGTCCAAGTTCGAAGATCAGGCGCTGAAGTGGGAGAGCCCCTGGGGTGTGGGATATCCGGGATGGCACATTGAATGCTCCTGCATCGGTATCAAGAATCTGGGTGAGTATATGGATATTCACTGTGGCGGCGTGGATAATATTTTTCCACACCATACCAACGAAATTGCCCAGTCAGAATCCTATCTGGGCCATCCCTGGTGCCATTACTGGTTCCATGTAAACCATCTGAATGACCAGACCGGTAAGATGAGTAAATCCAAGGGGGATTTCCTTACGGTGTCTCTGCTGGAGGAGAAGGGCTACGATCCGGTGGCTTACCGGATGTTCTGCTTACAGTCCCACTATCGCAAGCCACTGGTGTTCTCCTATGAGAATCTGGACAATGTAGAGAGTGCGTATGAGAAGCTGGTAAAAAAGATTGCCACATTGAAGGATGAGGGCCAGGTGGACCAGCAGATTTTTGACGAATATAAAGAGAAATTTACGGAGGCTGTCTGCAATGATCTGAATACCTCCATGGCCATCACTGTGGTTTATGACGTGGTAAAGGCAGATATGAATGATAAGACGAAGCTTGCACTGCTTACGGATTTTGATCAGGTTCTTTCTTTGAATCTGACCACCGCCGGAAAGAAACTTCTGGAGGAATCGGGCAGCGTGGATTCCGATCTGGAGCAGTATATTAACGACAAGATCGCGGAGCGTGCAGCGGCTAAGAAGGCGAAGGATTTTGCGAAAGCAGATGCCATTCGCGAGGAACTGCTGTCTAAGGGAATTGCCATTAAGGACACCCGCGAAGGGGTTGTCTGGGAGCGTGTCTGATGGAAAAGGGAATCGATTCGTACATCAGGGAAAAATTTCAGGTGCCGGATGTGGATATCAAAACCTATTCGCCCCTGGCCCTTGCCTATATTGGAGACGGGGTATTTGATCTGGTCATCCGTTCGGTGGTAGTTGGGAAGGGGAACACCAGAGCCAATCAGCTGCACCAGAGAACCAGTCAGATCGTGAAAGCCCATACGCAGGCAGAAATCATAGAATTCCTGCAGGATCAGCTGACCCAGGAGGAGGCAGATGTGTACCGGAGAGGCCGCAATGCCAAATCCCCCACCATGGCGAAGAACGCCACCATGGCAGATTATCGCAAGGCCACCGGGCTGGAGGCACTGGTGGGGTATCTGTATCTTACGGATCGCTTTGAGCGGCTGGTGGAACTGATACGGATCGCTGCCGACGGTCTGGGGCTTAAGTTTTAGGCCCTCTGCATACAAAGAGAGTGAAATAGAGGAACCGTAATATGGGATACCAGGAAAAAGAAGTAGAAGATAACAAAATGACAGAGAGCCGGATCGAGGGAAGAAATGCTGTATTGGAGGCCTTCCGTTCCGGAAGGACCATCGATAAGCTTTATGTGCTGGATCATTGTCAGGATGGACCGATACGGTCGATCCTGAGAGAAGCGAAAAAACATGATACCATTATCAATTACGTACAGAAGGACCGCTTAGACCAGCTGTCGGAGACAGGGAAGCATCAGGGTGTCATCGCCGTAAGTGCAGCCTATGCCTATGCACAGGTAGCGGATATTCTGGAGGCTGCTGCAAAGAAGGGGGAGCCACCCTTTATTTTCATTCTGGACGGAATCGAGGATCCCCACAATCTGGGGGCCATCATCCGTACGGCTAATCTGGCCGGAGCCCACGGTGTCATCATCCCGAAGCGCCGGGCGGCAGGGCTGACCCCAACCGTGGCAAAGACCTCGGCGGGAGCCCTTAATTTCACGCCGGTGGCGAAGGTGACGAATCTGACTGCTGTGATGAAGGAACTGAAGGATCAGGGCATGTGGTTTGTCTGTGCAGACATGGACGGAACAGCCATGTACGATCTGGATCTCACCGGTCCCATCGGGCTGGTGATCGGAAGCGAGGGCGAGGGAGTCAGCCAGCTGGTGAAGAAAAACTGTGATATGACTGCATCGATCCCCATGAAGGGAGATATCGATTCCCTGAATGCATCGGTGGCCGCCGGAGTGCTGGCCTACGAGATCGTGAGACAGCGCATGAAAAAGGGGTAGACCATGCAGTATGATGGATATTCGGATGAGGAGCTGATTGAGCGGCTTCGTCTGGGAGAAGAGGATATTACCGATTATATTCTGGAGAAATACAAGCCGCTTGTCCGGAAGCGGACGAACGCCATGTTTTTGATCGGCGGTGAGAACGAGGATCTGATCCAGGAGGGAATGATCGGTCTGTTCAAGGCAATCCGGGATTATCGGGGAGATAAGGACAGCAGCTTTTACCATTTTGCGGAGCTTTGCATCAACCGGCAGTTGTATACGGCGCTGGAGGCATCCAACCGTAAGAAACATTTCCCGCTCAACTCCTATGTGTCCCTTTCGGACAGTGATGGAGAGGAGCCCCTGCAGATTTCTGAGGAACTGTTAGGCAAGAGCCGAAGCCCCGAGCAGATGGTGATTGAGAAAGAGGTCCTAGAGGAATTCCAAAGAAAGCTCAAAGGGCGTTTAAGCAGCCTGGAGGGGCAGGTCCTGAGTCTTTATCTGGATGGAAATAATTATATTCAGATCGCGGAAATACTTGAGAAATCACCGAAATCGGTCGATAATACCTTACAGAGGATCCGCCAGAAGATCAGGCGGCTGCAACAGGAAAAATAGAGAAGAAAGAGGGTGATTCGATGAAATTTTCCCGAATTGGAAAGCATACCATCCGTTGTATTATTTCGGAGGAGGAAATTACACAGCTCGGCTATACGCTGGAGGAAATCATGAGCAACGGGGAGCGGACCCAGGAATTCATGAATGAGATTTTTGATATGGCAGAGCAGCGCTTTGAGACGAAGTTTGAGCTGGGCATCAAGACGGTACGGGCAGATTTTATGTCGGATCACACGCTGTCTCTTACGTTTTCTGAGCATCCGGGGTCGGAGGAGATGATGGAGCATCTGAAGGATATTGTGAACGGGCTCATCAATTCGATTCCCCAGCAGAAGTGGGAGGAAATCCGGCAGGCCCGGAATCAGGCGGGTGAGGACAGTGAGAAGCCGGTCCGCGTAATCGTCACGGTGGTATTTCCTGATATGGAGCTTCTGTGCCGCTTCGCACGGCAGATCACGCTGGAGGAACTGCCGCCAAGCAAACTGTATAAGGATAAGGGAAGGTATCTGTTGATTCTGGATCTGTCAGATACACAGGAAGAGGCGGTGAAGCATCTGTCCCTGCTGGCCGACGAGTATGCATCGGATCTCTATGTGGGAGCCGAGCGGAAGGCTTATCTGGAGGAACATGCACAGCCAATCCTGATAGAACATGCGCTGGAAACGCTGCGGAAGATATAAATCAAACGAAAAAGGGAACGTATTCCTTATGACGGATACGTTCCCTTGTTGTCTGTATTATGTATTTTATCCCAATACCTTGCGGATGGATTCCAATACACGGTCAGCCTGAAATGGCTTGACAATGAAATCCTTGGCACCGGACTGAATGGCTTCGATTACCATGGACTGCTGACCCATAGCAGAACACATGATACAGGTTGCAGCCGGATCGGAAGCCTTGATCTCCTTGAGAGCCTGAATACCGTCTTTGTTTGGCATAGTAATATCAAGGGTAACAAGATCAGGATGTAATTCGTTGTATCTTGCAACCGCTTCCACACCGTCAGCAGCCTCTCCTGCGATCTCATAGCCTCCCTTGGTCAGGATGTCCTTGAGCATCATGCGCATGAATGCTGCATCATCTACGATTAATATTTTTGCCATTTATATTTCCTCCTGTTTTAAAATCTGTTTTACAATACTCACCGGATACAGCTGAATCAGTGCGCTGTCAATCAGGTCACCGATGGTCAGGTGAAACGTGACCTTGACAATGTCTGTGCCGTTACAAAGTTCCTCCGGAATTTCAAAGGTCTTCTTGTCCTTAGAATTGATCAATGGAAAACCAATATCTGTAGGACGTCCCAGAAGCGTGGCCATGGATGTGGCTATGGAGCCGCACATCTGATTCATCGCTTCCGAAATTGCGGAGAGTGTCAACTCGTCCATCTGCATATTTGATACATCTGTTCCATCGCCGCCCATCATCAGGTTCGCAATAATGAACGCATCGTTGGTGCCAAGCACCATAAGATTGGTTCCGTCTAGTCCCTTGGTATATGGAACCTTGACAAGAATGCGGTCATCATTCGATAGCGATGATTCATCCGCAAGAACCTCCACCATCGGAGTGGTGATATTGGTGGACCGGTTCAGCATCATGCTGAGCGTGGTAGCCGCCGTGCCAGTACAGATATTGGCAATCTCTCCGATGATATCGGCTTGTTCTCTCGTAATTCTTTCCATAAAAACCTCCCCATTATCTGTTTCCTGTCTTTTATTATAACAAAAGAGACAAAATAAGGGAAGAAATTCTTTAAAATTTTTATTTTCCATTGGTATCATAACACAGATATGGTAAAATTGGAATATCGAAAGTGATAATATGTGCTAGGTAATTGCGAAACAAGTTCGCAATCCCGATTGAAGATGCGGATAGAATCCTGCAATGCAGGATTCTTAAGATGAAAAGTGGGTGATTTTAAATTTAGGCATAACAAAAGAACTTCCCGGATAAAACGCGAAGAAAAAGATGTTATGAAACGCGAAGGTCAGGCAATCAACGGTTTAAGACTCCGGATATATTGGTGCTGATGGATTTTTCAACATTGACACGAATCTTGTAGGTTTCGTCCCATTCTGTTGAGCCGCGTTCGACGTCCGGAGAATCCGATTTTTTCTCCACAACAATATCAGGATGAGCATTCAGGAAGTCTTTGTTATAGAAAGTGATGTCAAACGATACCAAGTCCATTTGTAATAATGCCAAACTTATAGGCGTAACAGAAATGCCCATTGATGTACATTTGCTGGATAGCCTGATTAGAAGCAGCATAGGATAAAGCTGATGCTTGCGGGGTCTTCCGGTACGAGCGCGAAAATGAGAAACAAAAGAAACAGGAACAATTTCATCAAGGTTGATGGCTTCATCAAGAAGCTGG
>CAMFDG010000057.1 GCA_945949045.1 uncultured Lachnospiraceae bacterium | reverse complement strand
CATGCAGCGTCGGCCCTTCGCCGAAGGCGAATTCTATATGGGCCGATGTTCAAATGATTGTGTCAAGTTTTCTATGAAAACTTGACATGCAGCGTCGGCCCTTCGCCGAAGGCGAATTCTATATGGGCCGATGTTCAAATAGACGGAGGAAAAAGATATGAATCATTTCAGAAAACCATTAGCAGCATTATTATCAGGAATTATGGTGCTGGGTACCATGACCTGTGTGCAGGCAGCAGCCTCGGCCCAGCAGATCAGCGTGCAGACGGTGAAAACAGAGCAGCCAGCCAGCGTGCAGACGGTGAATGCACAGTACCTGGCCGGCGCGCAGCCAGCCGCCACCGCGGAGCAGACAACCGTACAGGCCGTGAAAGCAGCATCCGAGGCCGGCTACAGCTACAAAACAGAGACAAAGAATAAAACCTGCAAGGGAAAGAACAGCACGATCACGGTAAAGCACTCCTACAAGCGGGTGGTACTTGCGGGGTCCGGCGATGCAGAAGCAAAGATCAACGCTCAGTTGAAAAAATACAGCGACAGCTTCATGAAAAATACAGCTGCCTATGAGGCTGCAAAAGAAGCCTGCAAAAACAGAAAAGAAAATGACACCTACAAGGATTATACCACCCAGAAGGTAACTTTCCTGTCAGATACTTTGGTCAGTATTGAGACCGTGAATGTCTGGTATGCCGGCGGGGTCTCCAATAAGACGGTTTCCGGATACACCTTTAGCTTAAAGACCGGAAAACGGGTAACAAAGCTGACCTCCGTGACGAAGACATCCTCTCTGGCTAAGATCAAGAGCTCATTAAAAAAGAAAATTACGGCGGCAAAGCTGGATCCAGAGGCGCTGGAAGATAAGACAACGGCCAACTTCAGCTTCTATGTTGCAGAGAGCGGCAAGGTGGTGGTCTGCTTTGCTCCTTACGAACTGAACCAGGGGGGCAATTCTGTTTCCTACACGCTGTCAGGAAAGTATGAAAGTGTGAAGCAACCAACGTCATCTGAAGACCCGGCTGCTCTGCAGAAATTATATGAGGATGCGGTGAAGGACGCGGTGTTTGTGGATACAGATGAAATCTGTCCCTTAGTAACCATTGATAAAAACAGTGACATGGTAACCTGGAACAAGAGCGGGGACAGGGTTCTGCTTCTGACCTGGCACAAATATCCGGACAGCTATCCGGCTGGAAAGGAGGTTACCACCAAGTGGGGGGAGGTCTGGACCTTTACAGACAAAGAGATGGTGAAGTGGTACAAAACCCATAAGGATGAAATGAAGAACAATCCGACCCTTCGCTTAGAGCAGCTCATCGGTCTTCCGGCAGGGAAGAATAATACGACAGTTACCGCTTTCTGGGCGGATCCGAAGGACGTGGTAAGGCCTGCCTACGTGACAGATATCACCGCACAGATGAAAAATACCAGGACAGAGAACAGCAAGGATGCTGATTTTAACCAATGGTATACCCAGTGGTTTGACGGAAATATTATCTGGTCCTATTTTGACAGTGCCTATCCATGGACCAGACTGGGGTATACCTATGACTGGGCGGATAACGGCCAGGAGTATGGTCTAAGCGAGTTCCTGGTTCGAAAAGATTCCAAGGTAGACGTAGAATTTACCATGACCACGGATGAATTTCTGAAGTGGCTGGATCAGCAGTGACAGAGTTTATTATTTTACAAAAGAAAAAGGTGAAAAAGATGAGTCGTACAGAAAATAATTTAAAAATTTATAGTATTGTATTTATTATATTTGCTGTTTGCGGAACTTTGATGTCCTTAATCAGTCTGTTTACCGAAGAACTCAATGTCAAGAGTATTGCAGAACAGGCGCAGACAGATGAAAGGACTGCATTGATCGTTATCGTTCTGGTAGTAGGTATTGCGTTGGCATCCTCCCTTGCATTTTTGTTTCTGGGAATTCAGGGATTAAGACAACTGAAGGGAAAATACAACGGAGGTTCTCATATTGTGATTGCACAGATATGCTCCGCAATTGAAGTCATAATCGTTGTTATGGATATGTATTGTGTGATGAATGGCAGCACAGGGTTTCATATCTGTCTCCCACACCTGATTGACCTGTGTTTTCTTATCCCCTACACAAAATATGCAAAGAATATCAGAAAACGATAGTGGGGACGATAATAAAAAATAATAGGAGTAAAAGGAGTCGCCCACCATGGGTGGCTCCTTTTTTGTCTCACTTTTGTCTACGACCGGTTACTATAATGTGAGTGCAACGCTTTTGCAACACTTGGTTTGCTATAATATCTGGAAAAGAGAACGTAAAGAAACTGTGTGACAGACCAGATATGATATAAATTGTAAAAGGGGTGAGACAAAAGATGAAAATTTACGCAGTAGATGATGAAGAGCTTGCACTGGATATGTTGGCAGCAGCCATTAGGGAAGCATACCCGGAGGCTTTTGTGGAGGCCTTTTCCAATCCGGAGGAGTGTATCCGCAGGATGGAAGAAGATCCTTGTGATGTGCTTTTTTCGGATATCCGGATGCCGGAGATGGACGGGATGGACTTCGCGGCAAAATGCCAGAGACTGAACCCGAAGGTCAACATTATATTTGTCACGGCCTATGATGACTACGCCATGGAGGCATTTCGCATATATGCCAGCGGGTATGTGCAGAAGCCGGTGACTGCCCAGAAGATTCAAAAAGAGATGGAGCATCTCAGGTTTCGGCCGGATAGTGAAGTAAAATGCTGCAGGATTCAGTGCTATGGAGCTTTCGAGGTTTTTGACCGGGAGAACCGGCCGGTACATTTTCACCGCTCCAAGAGCAAGGAAATTATTGCTTATTTGGTGCACTGCAAGGGGGCGTTCTGCACCATCCGCCAGCTTGCGGCAATCCTCTTTGAGGATGCGCCCTATGATGTGAGGCAGACCCGCTATATGCAGAAGTTGATTTCTACCCTTCAGTCAGATCTAGAGGAGAATCATATGACGGAGGTGCTGATTCGTAATTACAATACCCTTGCCATCGATGTCAACCGGGTATCCTGCGATTACTTTGATGATCCAAATCGCAGTAAAGTATTAGAAAACGGTGGAGAGTATATGTCCCAGTACAGTTGGGCAGAGGGAATGCTCTAGAAAGAAAATGTATATGTTACGGGATTCCCTGCATGGACTGTAATAACAGATATGCAGGGAATTTTTTTCTGATTTGTCTCAATTTTGTCTATGTTTGATTGTTATAATCAATTCCAGAATAAAAAGTGGTACACACCTGATGAGGAAAGGAGAAAAGTATGGCAAAAGAATATTATGAGGGTTTATTTGATACATATGAGTATGTAGAGATGTTCAGTGGTTTTGCAATTAACCGCGGCGATCTGATCGCTGTTAACGGAAAAACCATACGTGAGCTTATGCATGAGGAATACCGGGCCAGCGGGGAAAAAGAGAATGAGTTTGACCAGTGGTACCGGGAGCATCTGGAGGAGGAGACAAAGAAGCATGTCCTGAACGCATATTATAACGATGGTTATGCGGAGATGTTTACGGTAGACGAAGCCGGAAAGGTGACCCATACGACAGACAGAATCAGATTTAATAATTGGAAGACACCGGAGACAGAAAAGGAGAAAGCGGAAAAGAAAAAGGAAGAGGAAAAGAAAAAGGAAGAGGAAAAGAAACAGGAAGAGGAAAAGAAACAGGAAGAGGAAAAGAAACAGGAAAAAGAAAAGAAAAAGGAAGAGGAAAAGAAAAAGGAAGCAGAGAAGAAGGCGAAAGAAGAAAAGAATAAGGCAATCAAGGATGCCCGTACCCGTATGGTAGAAGCCAATCAGAATGCCCAGAAGAAAATGCTGGAGATTCCATTGGATGTACGAAGTGCGGCATTCGTTGCGGAGGCGGATAAGTTTGAAGGAAAATATCCACAGAAACTTGCTGCCCTGACCGATGAGCTTCGGGCTGCAGACCGTTTCCTGCTGACCGGTTCCGACCAGTATAAGCATATGCAGGAAAGCTTAAAGACCATGAGTGACCTCATGCAGAAGTTGGGGAATCCGCCGACAAAGGAACAGGTGAAGGCGCTGCAGACGGCATCGGCAGATCTTTCCTCCAAGGTAGACACCTACTGGAACTATAAAGACGCGGATAATACCACCAAAAAGAGAAGTGACCGTGAAAAGAGAAGAATCGCTGCTGCCAGGGCGGTGAAGGAGTGGTGCAGCGAACTGCAGAAAAGTGTGAAGACACTGGATAAGGGTTATGCGTTTTTTGCGCCGGAGATGGAAGCACAGCAGGCTGCGGAGACTAAGGCCGAAGAGCAGAAAACTGCTGCCCAGGAGCCCACCATAGAGACCTTCCACCAGAAGACTGACAAATATATGGAGAGTCATTATGGGGTGAGTGCGGGCAAGGAGTATAAGGAAGACTGGCTCGAATTTCCTATAAACATGAAAGATTCCCAAAAAAAGCCGCGATATGTTGGTGTGATGCAGCATCTGGGCGGCCGGATCAAGGTAGACAGAAACTATCTGTCGGATTACCTGTATGATTTGACCCAGAAGCAGAAGCAGGGGGAGTTGCAGACCGTCAATCAGGATAACCCCACGGAAAAGGAGAAAGCTCTCGCTGAGCAGCAGGAGATACGGAAGGATAAATGTAAGGACATGGTGGCCCGTATGGTGGCAGTGGAAATGATTGCAAACGAGCGCAGAGCAACCTTTATGCGAACGGGTAGTTTTAAAAATGATGAAAATTCCCTGGAAGCTAAGTATGCAAAGGATCCGAACGCTTTTTTGAAGGGCGTGAAGGATATTTCGAGGGTCAGAAACATATTGGAAGATATGAGCCTTGACACCATGAAAAACTTCCTGAATCAGAATGAGGCCAAGACCATCGCAGATGATTTTGCGAAACAGGCGCAGGCGGAAAGGGAAGCCCAGAAGAAAGCGGCCCTGGAAGAAGCAGAACGTCAAAAGGCGGCCCGGGAAAAGGAAGAAGCAGAGAACGAAAACAAGAAAGAACAAGGCTCGGTAATGCAATAAAAAGGAGAGAGAGTTTATGGCAGACACGAAAGAAAACAACGGAATCCAGAATAATGACCAGTTTTATGATCAGCTTTCGGAACTGCTCTACGGCAAGGAAGAGAGTAAGAGGCGTTCAGCACCGGAGTTTTATTCTATTTTCTTTCAAGGGGGGAGCTTTTCCTTCAACCGGGTGACACCCAAACAGAAGAAAAAACCGGACGAAATGACATCGGACCAGTCCGAACCCCAAAAGGATAAGCCGGGGCTTAATCTGGACAATGACATGCTGCAGGCAGCTAGGGAGGGCCGTCTTTTTATCGTGTCGAACAAGGAACCTTTTTTGCGGCAGGTCAATGTGGATGCCAATGGCAAACTGTCCCTTTCCGTTTGCACGAAGAATCCCATGGCGGAGCGTCCTGATCTAAAGGGGGATGAGAAGAAAGCCTGGGACGATATGCGGGAGAATTTCGATAAGCTGATCGGAGGAAACCTTGCCAACAGATCCTGGACACGTCTTGGCCGCTGGTCGGATCAGCGGAAAGCCAGAAAGGTCGCAGAATATTTTGATAAAAAGATTGGCAAAGCAAAACAAAAAGAAGCAAGAGCGGCAGCGAAGGCCAAAGAAGCAGACGAGAAAAGGGAAAGAGAGGAACGGGAACAGAAGGAAAAGGAAAAGAAGGACCGGGCCGAGAAGGAACGAAAGGAGGCCAAAGAACGCGCCGATGAGGAACTTAAAAACGCTCAGGAGGATTTGAGAGAATTTGAGCGGGAGGCCCGGGAGAAGAAGAAGGAAGAGGCTGAGAAGAAGGCCGTAGAGGAACAGGAAAAGAAAAAGTCCCCGATGGATAAGGCATGGGATCTTGCAAATGAGGGAAAGACACAGGAAGCGGCTGAAATGATGGCCCGGGAGATGGAGAAGCTTTCCCAGCAGTTTGACAAGTCCAAGTATTTGGATGACAATGCGATTCAAGCCGGTATGGAATTAAGACAGCAGATGCTCCGCCTGAAAGAGAGCGGCAACAAAGACCTGATTGGTAAGCTGGCGGCTACTCCGGAATTCAAGGAAAACAAGAATGTGTACCAGGGCAAAGCAAATCTGGGTTATATGGGACACAAGGGACAGGAGGCGAGACAAAAGCTCGCTGCACAGGAGCCGGGAAAACCGGTAGACAAAGACGTTGTTCTTGATATTATGGCATCTGAGTTTGCAAGCAGCATTGTAATTCGAAAGACCAATGGCAAAACCAATGATCCATTTCTGAAAGGAGTGCAAAAGTATCCCACATCCCAAATTGAAGGTTTTGCGAAAGCGGTGAAGAGCGGGTATGAAAAAACGGAAACTTTCAAGGGCATCATGGAGGGAAACAAGGAAGAACTGAACAATATGTTCCGCAGGGGCTATACCAGCCAGCGAGTGTTCAAAGAGGTACATAAGGATTACAATGAGATGCGAAAGAGAGAAAAAGCAGAAAAAGAAAAACAAAAACAAAAAGGGTTGAAGAAAGATGAAGAAATGGTAATGAAAAATAACGAGGAGCAAACAAAGAAAAAGAGTGCTCCCGCAATGGGGAAGTAGTCTATGACGGTCAATCAGGTATTACAGATTTCATTGGAAATATGGGGAGCGCTGTTCTGTGCCATCTCGGGGGTTGCGGTCTGGATCGGGCAGAATACCAAATCGGAAAAGATTATCGTGCGTATGGAATTCATGGTGGCGTTTCTGCTTGTCATGGATGCACTGGCCTGGGGATTTCGAGGCTATCCCGGTTATGTGGGATATTGCATGGTAAGAATCAGCAATTTTGCGGTATTTATCCTGAACTATCTGATGATGCTGGAGTTCAGCCGTTATATTGCCTGCATCATTGGAGATCAGGCTGATTTTCCGGTCAACACCTGGGTTTGGGCGATTTATATGCTGACGCTGACCGGAATTGTTTTAATCATTGTGAATCTTTTCACGGGTGCTTTTTATAGCTTTGATGCAGATAATGTCTATTACCGCACCGAAAATTATTATATTGTGATGCTGATCGGACTGGTAGGCAGTGGGCTGAATGCTATGTTTCTGATGATCAATGCTAAAAATTTTTCAAAAAAAATGTTCTGGTCCCTGTTGTGTTATCTGGTACTGCCAACAGCTTCAGGGGCCTTTCAGCTTTTCCACTATGGAATTTCTCTCATCAATATTTCCATGGCATTGTCACTTCTTTTGGTCTTTTTTTCATGGATGCTGGACAGGGTAGTACGTCAGGCCAGACAGGAGACTTTGTTAATGCAGCAGAGAGCTAAGATGGCAGAGCAGGAGCGAAAGATTGTGAACATGCAGCAGGATCTTATGCTTTCCCAGATTCAGCCGCATTTTTTGTACAATTCCCTGACTGCCATTGCCCAGCTCTGCGAGAGTGATCCATCAAAGGCAAAGACGGCGACCATTTCCTTTGCTGACTATCTGCGGGGAAATATGGATGCCCTGAAAAGCAAAGAGCCGGTTCCTTTTTCCAAGGAACTGGAACATATCGAGAACTATCTATATCTGGAGCAGATTCGCTTTGGTGACGATCTTGAGGTGATTTACGATATCGAGACGGTGGATTTTCGGGTTCCGGTGCTCTCGGTGCAGCCGCTGGTGGAAAACGCGGTGAAGCATGGGATTAAACGGAAGGGAACCATTGTGATCCGTTCTATGGAACTGCCGGATGCCTATGAGGTTGAGGTAATTGATAATGGAGTGGGCTTTGAACGAAATCAGAAGAAGGATGACGGGAAAAGTCATATCGGAATCCAGAATGTGAGGAACCGTCTTGGGGAAATGTGCAAGGGGGAGCTAAGCTATGTGGATACTCCCGGTGGAGGAACGACGGCAATCATTAGAATTCCCAAATAGGACAAAAATTACAAAATTTGTCTCACTTTTGTCTATTAAGGATTGCTATAATGTGAGAAATGATGTGAGAGTCTATATTTTAGTAAAGGAAGAGTGCTTATGAAGAAGAGAATCAGACAGGCTTTGGGCCTTATGCTGGCGTTTGTCACACTTTTTGGCGCTACCGCGCAGTATGGTCTGCAGGCCCTTCACGCGGAAGAGAAGAAGGATACCCAGCTCTCCGGTATGTATGAGTGGCATCGGGCTATGACTGTGGACGATCTGCGTGGGGCATATAATGAAGCTACCGGTCTCAGAGACGGGTACGACAACCAGTGGGTTCCGATTATTATTGTGGCGGAGTATGAGGATGGAACCCAGTACTATCTCAACCGGAACTCGACGCAGGTCAAGTGGAATAATCAGGGGACTGTGAATCCATCTATGAACTCGGTGTCTTCCACGGACTCCGTAGGGCTTCTGTTAGGAAATGGTATGAAGTCCAAGAATACCTTTATCACCAAGGGGGATCTGGGGGCAATGCACATGTACTATCACGGGGTTGTGAAGAAGTCCTATGGGGATGATTACATCCAGGCAGAGGCCTGGAGCCTGACCAAGGATAAGGTACAGGATTATTCCTCACAGGCAGCCCAAACGGTGTACGGTGTTCGCTATGATAACAGCAATAAATATTTGGCAGCAATGTATCTTCTGGATCAGAATGATGTAGATACATGGGGTGGCTTTGGAACTCTTCCCGTCACTCACAGCCCCAGCAGCAAATCAAAGCAGATGAATACGGGATGGACCTTTCAGCAGGACCGGAAAGATGGGTATTTCCTGATCTCGGATATGTTCGCACAGCTGCGGGACTCTTCCTCTCTTTCGTTAATTGATGCGCCAAGCTGGGGATGCAGGCTGACGTTATACAACCGCTATTCCGATCCGGATGATCAGAAGAGATATATGTTAGATACTCCTTCTCGGGCAGCTGCCTATACCCGGGGGAATGATGGCAATGTGGTGCAGATTTCTGAGAATGAAAAAAATAAGACATGGGAAACCAATAATGAGCTTCGGAATAAGATGATTGAGCAATATGATGAAAAGTATGAACAGCAGGAGGACAAGAAGCCGACCCGCGCCTGGTTTAAGATTTATATCGGGAAGGAACTGGAGGGCAGTGTCGATCAGAAAACCGGAACCATTACCGATGAGAAATCCTACCGGCTGAGCGGTACTAATATTGCCAAAGGGGTGAATGTTACAGTAGAGAAGGGCGCTACACTGACCATCAAGGAGAACACCTTCTGTTATCTGGATGGCACCATCACCAACAAAGGCACCATCATAGTGGAGAGGGGGGCCACCATCACATCGGCAGCTTCCGATCGTTATAATCCCGGTGATGCGTCAAACCGAACCGGAAAGATTGACTGTCAGGGCGGGCAGCTTCTGGTGATGGAGGGGGCGAGGCTTTATCTGTCGGAGGGACTGCTCCTGAACAACAATGCATCGGTGGTCAACAGGGGACTGATCCTTGTAGGGGATACATTCGAATTCAACGACTCAATGATTCAGATAGCAGATGGTGGCCGTCTGATGATCGGCTATGCTTTCAACAGACCGTCGGTGTTCCATGAGGCAAACATTCGTACCAATCATGGTCACATTAGATCTGATGATCAGATACGGTATAATATCGGTATGAATTCCAGCCAGTATAGTGCGATACAATGTGATTACAGCCGTCGTAATACGAATTCAAAAATTATTCTGGAGAGAAACAGTGCCGTGAATATCAGCTTTTTGTCTGCCGAGTGTGACAGTAACGAGACGGTCTGGTTTCCTGATCTGGTGGTAGGTCTCAACCAGGGAAAGGAAAAGTTCTTTGCTACCATGGACTTGAATTGCTATTCCGTTGGCGGTTATGATACACCACCTTATATATTCGGGGACAAAATGAATTGGTTTCGAGATAGATCGAGTGGAGGTACTTACAATTTTAATGGACACAGTTATTCCTTCAATCATGCCCTCAAAGCTTTTTATGGGTGCTATAATTGATAAACGGGGTGATAAATAAATGCTTCTGAAGTTATTTAACAGATTAAAAGAAATGAAACAGGTGCTGGGGTTCTACCTCGTGTTCTGGATTCTGGGTTCCGCACTGGCAGGGTACATTTTGCGGGAACTGATGCTCAATGCGTCAGGACTGATCGGAGGAACTGGCTGGAAATGGCATCCGAAGCTGTTTCTACAGCCCTGGACCTATGGCATAGGCCTTCTGGCAATGATCTTTTTGTGGGCGATCTTCTGGGCCGGCACCAACCGGTCTGGAGATACGAGAACCACCTCCCGTTTCTTCGGTAAGGGCAGGGGCTATGCGGTGGATGATTCCCCGCTGGAGAACAGCCGGTTCCTTACCGACGAGGAGAGAGACCGCTATTTTACACCTTTCACCTATGACACGGCCACCAAGGTCAAGAACGATGGTGTCCCGGTGCGGGCGGTGTTGGATAAGAAGGGAAAGCTTCACTGTAATTTTATGTCCGGTGCCCATTCGCTGGTCATCGGTGCTACCGGTTCCGGTAAGACAACCACCTTCATCAATCCCATGATTCAGCTTCTGGGCGCTTCCGGCAAGGGAAGCAGTATGATCATGACGGATCCGAAGGGCGAACTTTTTGATCTGCATTCCAAGTTTTTAAAATCCCAGGGCTACGAGGTGCTGCTTCTGGACCTGCGTGATACCTACTCCAGCAGCCGCTGGAATCCTTTGGATTCCATCTGGGATATGTACCAGGAATATGTGGAGGCCGGCAAGGGAATCAAGGCCCACAAGGATTCCATGAGCGATTATCCGGATTTAAAGCAGATGGACGGCCCGGCAGAGGAGGGGGCACTCTGGTGTGAGTGGCATGGCAATGCCTACGCGGATATTACCCACTGTCAGGATGATGTGTCCGTTGCCAAGCAGCGGATCTATGATGAGATGTACGAGGATTTAAATGACCTGATCTCCGTAATCTGCCCAATCGAAAATGAGAAGGATCCGGTGTGGGAGAAAGGTGCAAGATCCATTATTATGGCAACCTGTCTGGCAATGCTGGAGGACAGCGAGATTCCGGAGCTGGGCATGACCAAGGATAAGTTTAATTTCTTCAACTTAAATAAGGCAATCAGTAACAGTGCGGACGAGTTTAAGGATTTAAAGGAGTACTTCGAGGGAAGAAGTCCACTGTCCCAGGCAGTGACGCTGTCAAGACAGGTGCTTTCCGCAGCGGATGCCACCCTTTCCAGTTATATGTCCATTGCCTTCGATAAGCTGAATATGTTCAATGACCGCGGTCTCTGCGGACTGACGGCAGCGACGGATATCCATGCAGAGCAGTTTGCCGAGAAGCCCACGGCTCTGTTTATGAAGATTCCGGACGAGAAGGATACCAGACACGGTCTGGCGGCCGTCTTTGTCCTGTGTATGTATAAAGCTCTCATTAAGGTGGCATCTGCGAGAGAGGATCTTTCCCTGCCCCGCAATGTCTATTTTATTCTTGATGAGTTCGGTAACATGCCGAAGATCGAAAAGTTTGATAAGATGATCACGGTAGGCCGTTCCCGTAAGATCTGGTTCAACATGGTGGTACAAAGTTACAGCCAGCTGAACAATGTCTACGGGGAGAAGGTGGCGGATATCGTCAAGTCCAACTGTGGTATGAAGATGTTCATCGGTTCCAATGATATCGGAACCTGTAAGGAGTTCAG
>CAMFDG010000056.1 GCA_945949045.1 uncultured Lachnospiraceae bacterium | reverse complement strand
TTTTCCATTTTCACCCGTACGGACAGGCAGAATTGTACGGGTGGTTTTTCAGTTTTTCCATTTTCACCCGTACGGACAGGCAGAATTGCACGGGTGGTTTTTCAGTTTTCCATTTTCACCCGTACGGACAAGCAGAATTGCACGGGTGGTTTTTCAGTTTTTCCATTTTCACCCGCACGGACAGGCAGATTCATACGGGCTTTTTTCAATTTCGCGATTTTCGCCCGTACAACAGGCAGAATCGTACAGGTAATTTTAAATTTCGCAATTTTTGTCCGTACGGAACATGAAAAACTCGAAACTATTTGATTATAAAGGATTAAATCTGTAAAATACATTTGCGATTGATTATGATTTGCTAAAGACATATTTTGCATGGATTGATACTTCATAAAAGAGAGCACAAAAATGAATTAGAAGGAGGACCCCATGATTTTGTACATTAATAGCTGTATCCGGCCGGAATCAAGAACGAATCGAATTGCCCAGGCCCTGTTACAGAAGCTTGGCGGAAAATACGAAGAAGTCAATCTTGAAAATGAACAATTAAAACCCTTATCGAAAGAAGCCCTGGATTGCCGCACGGAATTGATTGGAAAAGGAGATTATTCCTCACCAATTTTCCGGTATGCAAAGCAGTTCGCTTCGGCTGACACCATCGTGATTGCTGCACCTTTCTGGGATTTATCTTTCCCGGCAGCATTAAAGATTTACATCGAGAATATATATGCGACGGGAATTGTTTCCCGATACGGAAAAGACGGACAGCCCATCGGTATGTGCCGGGCGGAAAAACTCTATTACGTCACAACCGCCGGTGGACCCTATATTCCCGATTATAGTTACAACTATATACGCGATCTTGCCATACAATATTTTGGGATAAAGGAAACTGTGCTGATCAAAGCCGAGATGCTTGATGTTGACGGATTTTCTGCTGATGAAATCGTACAACAGACGATTGATGGAATCACTAGTCCCACAAATTAACTCCCCAATATGCTTGAAATTAAACTTAGTTCACAGGATAGCATTGCGTATATGGATGAGTAGAAAGATTATGGTCTTGTATTTTTTCTGATTTTGGATATTTTCATATGTCCATAATTTGATTATCCTATAGAAAATACACAAGGAGGATCAAATTATGTTACCTATGTTTTCACCTGGCTGGTAAATATCAGACTGCCCTTTGCCCCGAACGGCGGGCTGATCCACTTGGGAAATGTTCCGCTTTTTCTGGCGGCAATCCTGTTTGGCCGAAGAACCGGCGCTATCAGCGGTGCCGTAGGAATGGGTCTGTTTGACCTGCTTTCCGGCTGGACCGCATGGGCACCATTTACCTTTGTCATTGTAGGTGCCATGGGCTATACCGTGGGAATCATCACGGAGAAGCACAAAGGCTTTGGATGGAAGGTGGTGGCGATGATTGCTGCCCTTGTCATTAAAATTGCCGGATATTACATCGCAGGGGTTATTTTATATAAAAACTGGGTTGTTCCGGCATCTTCGATTCCGGGAAATGTTTTACAGGTTGTCACTGCCGCAATTGTTGTTCTGTTAGTTTCGGGAAGACTGCAGGTTCTGGCAGAAAGGATGGGCTTATGTACAAAATGATGACCCCCGGGCCAACACAGGTGCGGGAAAATGTCAGAATGGCGAGAAGTCTGGAATTCCAAAATCCGGATCTCGATGCCGACTTTGTAGAATATTATAAAGAAACCTGCGAACTTTACAGCAGACTTCTCCATACGAAAAACGAATCTCTGATTCTGGATGGGGAAGGAATCCTAGGACTGGAAGCCGCCTGTGCCTCCCTGACGGAGCCGGGGGATCGGGTTCTGGTTCTGGATAACGGTGTATACGGAGCCGGATTTAAGGATTTCGTGGAAATGTACGGTGGCTGTGCAGTCATGTACACCTGCGACAGAAACCACCCGATCGATGCAGAGGCTCTTGCTGCTTTTCTTGCAAAGAATCATGATTTCAAATATGCCACAGTGGTCCACTGCGACACGCCGAGTGCCATGCTCAACGATATTTCCGTCCTCTGCCCACTGCTACACTCCTACGGAATCCTGACCGTCGTAGACTCCGTATCTGCCATGTTCGGCGAGGAGGTCCGGGTGGACGACTGGAACATCGACCTGCTCTGTGGCGGTTCCCAGAAGGCAATCTCCGCGCCTCCGGGACTGTCCCTGGTTACCATCAGCGAGGACGCAAAGAAAGCAATCCATGCAAGAAAAACTAAGATTGCTTCCTTCTATGCCAATCTGCAGATTTTTGACAATTATTATGAGAACAAATGGTTTCCATACACCATGCCTGCCAGTGACATTTATGGACTTCATCAGGCTTTGGAAAACATTGCCGCCGATTCCGAAATCTACCGCCGTCATCAGGAGGTGGCATCCTATACCAGAACAAGACTTAAGGAAATGGGACTTACCCTGTTTCCGGAAAGCGGCTACTGTGCTACCGTCAGTGCCTTTTTGATCCCGGAGGGCTTTACAGCTCAGGAAATCTGCGAGAGGCTTCTCCATGAGCACAACATTATGGTTGCCGGCTCCTTTGACGAATTCGCCGGAAAGCTGATCCGCATCGGTCATATGGGCGAAAATGCACGGATGGAGCAGGTGCAGGAGTTATTGGATGCACTGGAGGAGATTCTACGTAGCTGAATACGATAAAATTCTTAATGAAATCAAACAACTTAGGCAGGTCAATTGCAGACCAAAACTACCTTAATTGGATCATCTGCAATTTCCCTGCCTATCTTTTTCTCTCTTTTGACACAATTACAATACCACAAAATGACGAAAAAATAAAGACTGTTTCTATACTTGAAAAGATGATAGAATAACCTACTGTTACTGTAAACAGCAGAATAGGAGGGTTTTCCATGGACAATCACTGACTGGATTTATTACAAAATACAAATCAACTGGCAAAAGTAATAGAAACAAATCAGTATACCGAACAATTCGGACTTACGCTATCGGAACAAGATGCGCAGCTGATATTAGAAAATCGTAAAACTGCATTGCGGGAACAAAAACGCGTGGAATTTGGGGAAGGCATTGCCCCAAAGATCATCCGGGAATTTTGCGATTCCAATTATATTGATCAGGGGAATTATGTAGAAAGCATTATTCGTTTACAGGAAATATTCTACCTGTTCAAAAATGAAATGAATGATGAAATCACGGATGATGAACTCCTGCATCTTATGAGAGAGCAATACGAGCATCTTTGTTTTGGGGATCTTGACTATTTGGAAAACACCTGCCTTTCTGATTTTGCCCAGGCAATTCGAGCCGGATACAGCGGATATCAGGCAACCGATGGCTATGGCGAATATTCCAGATTTGACCAGCAGGAACGTTGGAGTCGCGAATTATATCTGGATGCATTAAAAGAACTTTTCTGTGGAGCCGATCGCAGATGCCTTTTCTGTGTCAGTAACCGAATTAATTTCCGGAAATACAGTTTTTAATGCCAATGTTGCAGCCAATATGATGCGCTCGAAATTCTATGTATGTCCGGTGTGTGGAAATGTGATTCACAGTATGGGAGAGGCTGTGATTACTTGTCATGGAATAAATTTAAGTCCTGCCGCAGCAGAGGAAACCGATGAAAACCACATGATTTCCATTGAGCGGGTCGAGGACAAGTTTTACATGCACATCAATCATGCGATGACAAAGCAGCATTATATTTCATTTATTGCGGCGGCCTCTTCCGACAGAATGCAGATGGTGAAGCTTTACCCGGAAGGAAATGCAGAAGCAAGATTTAAGATAAATGGAGCAAAAAAATCTATTTTTATTGCAATAGGGACGGATTATTTCATATTACTGCAGCTCTTCCATAGGAATGGCAGATGAAAGAATTTTAATGATAATTGCTTCAAAATATTGATAAATTCTTTCGTTTAGCATATAATATCAATAACCATATCAATAACGAAAGGAGTGATAAATATGACGACAGTAAGTCTTCGTTTTGATGATAATATGAAAAAAGAACTGGATGAGATGTGTGACGAGATGGGCATGAATATAACCACATTTTTTATGATTTACGCGAAAAAAGCATTGCGTGAAAGAAGCATTCCATTTGAGATTACGGCTCCAATTGACCCGTTTTATTCCAATTCCAATAAAGCACAGATTAAAAAGGCGGAACAACAAGTAAACGATGGGAAAATTATTACAAAATCCCTAAGTGAATTGGAGGCTATGGCTGGTGAGTAGTATTTCTTTTGCAGAAGATGCATGGTCAGAATATTTATACTGGCAGACACAGGACAAGAAAACAACTCACTCCTTAAAGAGATCCAGCGCACCCCTTTTGATGGTGTAGGGAAACCAGAACCACTTAAAAATGATAAAAACGGTTTGTGGAGCCGCCGGATCAACGAAAAGGACCGACTTGTTTACAGTGTGAATGATGATTCCATAATTATCTATCAGTGTAAAGGTCACTATGATGACTATTAGAGTTTTTCTTGTTAATCATTATCTTTCAGTGCCTCGGCAATATCCTCTCTCTTTCCCTTGGTCTGTGCGTAAATCATGGTGGCGTAAACCACCGCAAACACGCACAGTACCGAAATCACCACATAGCGCCACGGCAGATAGAATCCCGAAAGGCTCTCCTCATGCCCCAGATAATACATGAACACAACTACCGGAATGGTCACGAAAAATCCGTACAGCAGACTCTTTGTTCCGTAGATCAGACACTCGAAATTTAACATCTGTTTGAATTCTTTCGGAGTCATGCCCACAGATTTTAACATGGCAAATTCCCGTCTCCGCAATCCCATGTTGGTGGAAATGGTATTGAATACATTAGCCGCCGTAATCAGGGAAATCAGGATAATAAATCCCAGACTGAACACATTCAGCATCATAAGAAGCATCCGCTGCTGGACTTCATCCTCCGCTGCATCATATACCGTAACATTTCCCTCTACATTTTCCTCCAGCCATTTTGTGACAGTGGCATGATCCTCTGCGTTCAGAAACATATATCCCTGGACATACCTCCCCTGCAGCAGTTCCTTCGCGGTCAGAGGATACAGGATTTGAATCTGATAATTTCCCCCCGGCCATACTATGCATTGATCGGAAAACTCCGCATCCCATCCCGGTGTATTTTCCACAAGATCTCCGATCAGAAGCTTCTCTCCTGTCTTTTCCTCCTCCCCTCCGCCAGGCATTGTGAACTCCCCGCAGGAGGAAGTAAGCACCGGGAGGATCTCCTGCTTTTCAGAAGAATTATCCACGATATTGTTTAATACAATGGCCTTTGGGATTGTTTTCCCAAGATATTTTTCCCTGTCCAGCCCGTAAAACTGAATCAGATCTTCATAGACCTGTTCCGGAAGAAACTGTATGCAGCATGGAATACTGACCATATCCGAGTTCCTCTGGTCCGATTCTCCGGAATTCTCCTGTTCCGCCAAGGCCTGCTTTTTCCCCATATCGGTCAGATCCTTCTGATCCACCCAGACCATCGAGGACCCATCATAAACACACTGATAGTCAAGATTGCTCCCCGGAGCGCTTTCTGCAAGCTTCATGCCCTTCTCAACATTTTCATATTCGTCATCAAAGAACGCCACATGCACATCATACCCGCTGGTCAAGACAGCCCCCTGAAATCCACCTAAGGAATAATCGGAAAAACACCCTGCCGACACGAAAAGAAGAATACTCAGCACAAGAGAGACAATCGTGGAACGGTATCTCTTTTTGTTCCGCTTAAAATTCTTCCAGGCGATCATCCCCGTAAGGCCAAAGCAACGATTGACCCAGCCCGGCATTTTCACCTGCTTTTTCGTGAGGCGTACATCATTTTTCTGGCGAATGGCTTCAATCGGAGAAAGCTTTAAGGCCCGGCGCATGGGAAGCCATGCAGAAACCAGTACGGTAACAATTCCCACTATGGCAGCAACCACCACAGCAGCAACTGATACCGACAATTTAAATTTAAGGCCACTGTCTGCGCCAATCAGATACTGCATGGAGTCCGCGAAAAAGGAAATGGTAATTCCAATTCCACAGATCCCGGACAGAATTCCAAGAGGAACTCCGATCACGCACAGAATCAGTGCTTCCATACGGATGGTCTGTTTCATCTGTCTTCTGGTGGCGCCGGTAGAGGCTAAAAGACCAAACTGCTTCGTACGTTCACTGATGGAAATCGCAAAAGCATTATAAATGAGAGCAATGGATCCAAAAACAATGATCACCATAAGGATTCCGCCCATGCCATAAATCAGAGAGTTGAAATCACTGCGGACAGAAACACCGTAAAATCGCAGCAGCGCATTGTTGCAGTCCGTGAAAGTTCCCTTCTTCGTCCACTCCTCCCATAAGCCAATGGCCTGATAGGGATGCTTCATTACCGCATAACCGTCATAGCAGGCGCTGTCATCACCGGAAGCAAGCGTCAGCGCGGTGTAGCCCGGAGCAGAATAATTCTCAAAGGCCGGCCGCTCATAAAAACCTACAATGGTATACGTTTTCTGCTCAGTTCCTGCCAGATGTTCTATTGTTTTTACCTAGTCATCCTCCGCGCTCTCCTCCTCTTTTGCCACATACAGCGGATGATCCTGCCAGAGTACTTCCCCCGTTTCGCTTTCCCGTTCCCCCACGGAAAGTGTGAGGGTTTCGCCAAGGGGGAATGTTACCCCTGCATTTTCTTCCACATGCTGCGGGATGATAAGCTCCGTATCCGTTTCCGGCATACGCCCCTCTGTGAGGTGAATGGGCATATGTTCTGCAAAGCCCTGATTCATGCCTTGAATACACAGATAGGGTTTATAGGCATTGGCAGAACCTTCCAGATTGGCGTAACCAATATTTTCCAGCTCATATACAGTAGAAACCCGCGAATCCTTTTCCAGTTCCTCCTTCTGGTTTCTGTCCATGGCCCGGATACTCACATGCCAGTCCCCTGTTTCCTGCTTTTCAAAGGCAATGCCGTATGCCTGAACGGAAGAGATAATGGTGGTGACTGCCGTCAGCATGGCTGTGGACAGAATAATCCCCACAATGGTCACAAGGGTGCGGGTCCGGTTCTTCTTCAGACTTTTTGCCGCATATCGAAAAAAGATATTTTTCATCACCGGATCACCTCATCTCTGACGATCTGTCCGTCTTCAATGCTGATAATCCGCTTTGCCTGCAGCGCCACATTCTCATCATGGGTGATGACAATTAAAGTCTGGTGATAGCGCTCGTTGGAGGTACGAAGAAGCTCCAAGATCTCCTGGCTGTTTTTGGAATCCAGATTTCCCGTAGGTTCATCGGCAAGAACCACCGCCGGGGCATTCATCAGTGCCCGGCCGATGGATACCCTCTGCTGCTGCCCGCCGGACAGCTGGTTCGGCAGATGCTTCTCGCGTCCTTTCAGACCCAGCAGCTGAATCAGTTCCTTCAGACGCTCCTCATTCACCTTCCGGTGGTCCATGAGAACGGGAAGGGTCATATTTTCCACTACGTCAAACACCGGGATCAGATTGTAGAACTGATAGATCAGTCCCACCTCCCGGCGCCTGAAAATTGCAAGTTTTTCTTCGTTCTGGGCATACACATCAATGCCATCCACATACACCTTGCCCTCCGAGGGCGTATCCACACCGCCCAGAATATGCAGAAGCGTTGATTTACCGGATCCGGAGGGTCCGGTAATCGCGATAAATTCACCTTTTTCCACAGAGAAAGATACGTGATCCAGGGCTTTCACCTGATTCTCACCCTCACCATAGGTTTTACAGAGATTCTCTACTTGAATCATGCTCATACTTATCTTCATCCTTTCTGTTCTTCCTTTGCAATCCTCTATGATCGTAAGTATATCGCACGCAGATGAGTTTATCGTGACACGCAAGTGACAAATCTGTCACATTTCCTATCTGTTTTCCCAAGCTTCGCCTTTTTATAGCGTACATTTATAGAAACGGAGGATAAACCTTGCTCCGCCCGCCGCAGCATTTTCTGCTTTCAGTGTTCCTCTCTGCTTGGTAACAATCATATGGGCCAGTGCCAGACCGATTCCCACGCTCTCCTCACTGCTGTTTTTCCCTTTGTAGAACCGTTCGAAGAGATGGGACAGATCCTCCTCTGGAATTCCTTCCCCGTTATCCTCAATGACCAGCTCGGAAAACACCGCGTTTTCCCTGCCTGTTACCCGAATTTTTCCGTCGGGCGGTGTGTGCTCCATACAGTTTTTGATGATGTTTTCCACCGCCTCTGCCGTCCACTTCAGATCCCCGGAGAAAGCAGCCTCCCCGGAAATATCGGTTTGAAAATCAATTTCCTTCAGTTCCATGGCAATCTCCACCGGAGCCGCGGCCTTTTGTATCAGTTCCCGCAGGGAATAACTCTTCTTTTCAAAAACCACCGCATCTGCATCCAGTTTGGAGAGTTTCAGCAGCACATCAATGAGCCACTGCATTTTTCGAAAAAGCTCGCGCATCTTTCCATCGTATTCCTGCCGCTTTTCTTCAGACGCACTTTCCCCCTCCCGCATGGTCAGAAGCAGGTTCATGGAGGTCAGTGGCGTCTTTAGCTGATGGGACAGATCTGCCAGAGAGTCTGCCAGATATCGTTTATCATGACTCAGCCTCCGGTTCTGTTCCCGCAGCCGAATCACCATTTTATTGACCTCACTCTCTAAAATACTAAGCTCCCCTTCGGAGATCTCCCGCAGCAGCGGAAGTTCCTCTCCATGCAGGATCCCATCGATCCTTCCGGCAAGTTCTGCAATTCTTCGGTATCGAAGAAAGGATTCTGCGAAGTGCAAAATCCCCATAAAAAACCATATAAATAAAACCGGAACAACTGCCGGCCGGCACAGCAGAAAGCTTCCTCCCTCTACCGTAATTCCAAGCAAAAGAAACACAGCCATCTGACGCCTGATTTCCGGATTTCGTATATAGTCTGAAAAATGATACTTCATAGCATCTCCTCATTCCCTTTGCTGCGCGATTTCAGAAACAGCCACATATCCCACACCCCGCACGGTTTTGATCAATTCCGGTTTCTGGGGATCCTCCTCAATTTTCTCCCGAAGCCGCTTGATATAGACCGTCAGGGTATTATCATTTACAAATTCTCCCGCCATGTCCCACAGCTCCGAAAGAAGCTGGTTTCTGGTAAACACTTGCCCCGGATGAGTGGCAAATAACAGCAGGATCCGGTATTCCAGCGCAGATAAATACAATTCCGTTCCACCCTTTTTTACCAGAAGCTTTGCGGTATCAATCGTCACATCACCAAGTTTCACCACCGCCTGGGACTTCCCATACCGCCGAAGCACACTCTTCATGCGGGATACCAGCTCTCTCGGGCGGAAGGGTTTTCCAATGTAATCATCGGCACCCAGATCCAGCCCGGTCACCACAGAAAACTCATCTGCGGATGCCGTCAGAAAAATCACCGGAATATCCCGTAACTCCTTGATTCCCCGACATACGGCATACCCATTTCCGTCCTTCAGGGTAATGTCCAGCAGCACCAGATCAAACTCCTCTTCCTCCACCAGGCGGAGTGCCTCAGCCTGTCCGTCCACTGCCCATACCTGAAATTCCTCTTTGCCAAGGAATTCCGTCAAGGTCTCCACGATCATTTTGTCATCTTCCACCAACAATACCTGCGTACTCACGGTTTCAAACTTTCTCCTTACTCACTCCATACACGATGGTGATATTCAGAACCCCTCCTCATATATGGGGAGGTGGCTCTATTCATTTTGGTTACTAATATATTGCTAAACAAAAAATTGCTATATTTTCCCGCATACATCATAAATTCATTTTTATTAATATAAAGCTTTCTGCCCCATGATGCAATCGTCAAATAATCATCATCGATCCCGGTATATCTTTTATCTGCTTTCGCCTGTATGCTCATAATTAAATTTGCTGCCGCTATGATTCCGCATCCCATCTTCTGATTTCTGGTTTTCGAGAACCACTTCTGGTCACCGCCATAGTATATCTGATTATCTTTTTTAATTCTGACAAACTTATCACTCATGTTGAAAAAATCCTCTACTGCAGATACTCCCGGACCGTCATCATGTGTACATGAAGGGGATCCAGACCGGACAGGATCAGCTCCGTCGCCGCCTCCTTCTCCCGATCCAGACCGGAAACACCATCCGTCAGATAAACCACATAAATCCCTGCATCAATCAGCGCAAATACGGTTGACAGTACGCAGCACTCCGCCACAACGCCGGTGATGACCACACGCTCTGCCTTTCGCGCCGCTTCCAGAACCTCCGGAATCGCAAGAGAGGAATACACGCTCTTGGTATACAGCGGATATCTGCCAAGTGCATCCGCAAACTGCGGCAGCATCTCATTGTCCCAGACACTGGCATTTACCTCGGCGTTTTCCTCATTATAATGCTTCCAGACGCCCTCCGGGTGCTCGTCCGCAAGGAATCGGGTAAAGATAATCTGATCATTTCCCGCCTGTTCCATGGCGCGGATAACAGAAAGGATACGCTCTGCCGCGCCTTCCGTGTCCAGACAGGCCCATTTCTGGCCCTTCGTGTAGACATTCTGCATATCTGTGACTAATAATAAATCGTTCTTCATACTTTTAAATTTCCTACTCCTCTACTATTCCAATATCTAATGATAGATTCACTTTATTATCATCAAATTCCATTATCGCATACACCCTCCAGCAAAAAATGTAATCCACATAAGCTTGATTTCTCTTAATTAGATTACTTTCACCCATTCTCCCAACAAAAAATAATCCCACACAGCATATACAATTTAAAATGGATGATCTCTCTCAAAACTATGTCCGCATCGTATACGCGCGCGCCCACTTATACACCGCACTTCCGATAATGATCACATACCCGATCAGGCTGAGTCCGTCCGGGACCTGTCCCAGGAAAAGGAAGCCCAGCAGTGCGGCAAACAATACCTGCGTGTAATCAAATACCGATATCTCCTTTGCCGGAGCCTTGGTGTAGGCCTTGGTAATGCTGAACTGTCCGCCTGCCGCGGAAATACCTGCCAACAGCAGAAACAAAAACTGCTTTGCCGTCATCGGTACAAAGTGAAAAATCAGAGAGGGCAGACAGACTACACAGGAAAATACGGAAAAACATAGCACAATCACCGGGCTGGGCACGCCCTTCTTCCCAAGTCTCCGCACAAAGGTATAGGCGGCTCCCGCCCCCAGTCCTCCCAGCATTCCAATGAACGCATACACCGACTGCATCTGGAAGGACGGCTTGATCACAAAAAGGGCCCCGGTAAATGCCAGAAGCACGCAGAACCACTCCGTCTTATTGGCTTTTTCCTTCAAAAGGATGGCCGACATCAGAATTGCAAAGAACGGGGAAAGCTTGTTTAAGATGTTCGCATCCGCAATATTCAGTTTATCAATCGCGTAAAAATTGCAGATCAGACCGATGGTACCGCAAAGGCTCCGCCAGAACAGATCCGGCACCGTTTCCCTCGTAGGCTTATAGGTCTCCCCACTCCGGAGCAGCGTCACAAAGGCGATCCCTGCCGCCACCGCATTGCGGAAAAAGGCTTTCTCCATGGTCGGGAGATTTCCCGACAGCCGGACAAAAAAGGTCATCAGCGCAAAAAAGAATCCTGCCATGATGATGAACAGGATTCCCTGTTTATGATTATTCATCTCTATCACCCTATCATTTCTTATCACTAATCTCTTAAGCAACCAATAGGCACCAGATACACGCCATCCTCTCTGCGGTACGCATAACCCCCTACCGCCGTCAAGACCATTAAAAACGCTGGAGATTTCATCTTATCAGTATCGATTTTTCCTGCAAGTTGCTTTAATGTTTTCACTCCATGCTCGATTGCCTGATTCCCACCAAGCTTTATCTCTATCAAACCATAACTCCCATTTCTGAGATGAACCACTGCATCACACTCCAGACCGCTCTTATCCCTATAATGGTAAACACCACCGCCCAATGCATCCGCATAGACGCGCAGATCCCTGATACACATACATTCAAACATAAGGCCAAAGGTATCCAAATCCCCGATGAGATCATCCGGTCCCAGTCCCAGTGCCGCAACACCAATGGACGGATCTGTAAAATAGCGCGTGTCTGACGTACGGATTGCTGTTTTTGACCGAAGGTTTGGATTCCATGCCGGCATATCTTCTATCACAAAAATTTTTTTCAGTGCATTCACATAGGAGAATACGGTGTCCTCATCCAGCGTATCAGCATCATTTGCCATCATATCTGCCTTTAACGTTGTGTTCGGAGCCTGTGCCCCCTGATTTCTGGCATAGGATCTCATCAGTGTTTTCACTCGCTCCGCATCCCGCT
>CAMFDG010000055.1 GCA_945949045.1 uncultured Lachnospiraceae bacterium | reverse complement strand
TCGATGTATCGCTAAGAACTGCGGTAAGTTCTGTATGAAATTTTGAAGGCATAAATAATTACATTAGTTAGTCAACAACGTAGTTCCTACGTTGTTTTCTTAATACAGGGGATTGGTCAAATGGTATGATAGGGGTCTCCAAAACCTTTGGTGGGAGTTCGATTCTCTCATCCCCTGCTGAAACAGTCTCGGAAATGCAAAGAATTTAGCGTTTCCGGGATTTTTTGTATATTATAGTAGTGAGAAAAAGGAAGCATATATGACTTTACAGCAATTACAACAGATTATCACCATTTCAGAGAGCCGGTCTATGAATGAGGCTGCAAAAAAATTGTTTGTTTCCCAGCCCAATTTGTCCGCTGTTGTGAAGGAATTGGAAGAAGAGGCGGGAATCACGATTTTTATCCGCTCCAACAGAGGTATTGTAATTACTCCGGAAGGTGAGGAGTTTTTAGGATATGCCAAGCAGGTAGTGGAACAGTATCAGCTTCTGGAAAGTCGTTATATGAGTGGGGAGGCCAAAAAGAAATTTTCCGTTTCTATGCAGCATTATTCTTTTGCGGTGAAGGCCTTTGTAGAGCTGGTCAAAGAGGTAGGAATGGAGGAGTATGAGTTTGCGGTCCATGAAACCCAGACGAACCAGGTGATTGAGAATGTCCGGAGCATGAAAAGCGAACTTGGCGTTCTGTTTTTGAGTGAATTTAACGAGGCAGTGCTCAAGAAGCTGTTTAATGAGTACGACCTTGTTTTCGAAGAACTCTTTGTGTGTGACACCTATGTCTATCTGTGGAAAGGGCATCCTCTTGCGAAGAAGCATATGATATCAATGAAGGAGCTGGAATCTTATCCCTGCCTTGCTTTTGAACAGGGACAGAACAATTCCTTTTATTTTTCAGAGGAGATGAAGAGTACCTATAATTATAAACGAATGATCAAAGCGGACGACCGTGCCACCATGCTGAATCTGATGGTGGGCTTGAATGGCTATACCCTTTGCTGCGGTATTATTTCTGAGGAATTAAACGGAAACGATTATATCTCGGTTCCCCTGAAGGAGTCCGAGAAAATGCACATTGGCTATATTCGTCATAAGGGAATCAAGCTGAGTCCGATGGGTGAAATATACTTGAAAGAATTGAGAAAATATAGTACCCCAGACCTAGAAAAAAAGGAATTTAGTTAATTTTTTGTTGAAAAAAGTAGGAAAATTAATTGACAATATAGGAAAAAAGTGAGATAATCCTTGAAAATAATTAAAGTAACAATCTGGTTCATTAGAAGGTAGGTGTTGAATTATGTATGATAAAGTAAAAGTAATTCGATTATCAGATATGAATGAGGTCAGGGATTTCGTTCAGGCGGCCGGAGAGTGTGATTTTGATATTGATGTCAAGTATAATCAGACCGTAATTGATGCAAAGTCCCTGATTGGGATGATCGGATTAGGGATTCAGAAGAATCTTGAGGTATGTTACGGTGGATTGAATGAGAAGTTTGAGAATATTGTGAATAAGTTTGCAGTTGCATAATATTGGTTTGGTCTGCTGTCCTGCTCCGTTTTCGGGGCAGGATTTTTTACTTCTTACGGGAGACAGCCTGAGCGTATCCAGGGGGAAGGGAAAGTGCGGGTATCTGCATCTGTTTTTTGAAGAGAAATGAGAACTGGAAAGAGAGAGGAATTGATGGAAGGGCATCCAGGGGAAATCAGGAAGGAACTTCATACGTCGGTAAGAAATCTCGTGGAATTTATTTTTCGGGAGGGAGATATCGATAATCGAGCCGGCCGGCTGGCCAGTGCGGAGGCAATGCTGGAGGGAAGCCGGATCCACCGGAAAATTCAAAAAAGCATGGACAGTGCCTATCAGGTCGAAGTCCCCCTTTCTCTATCGATCGAGGAGAAGGATTATACGCTGGTGATCGAGGGGCGTGCGGATGGAATTGCATATGGGGAGTTTTTGTCAGAGCCGGAAGAAATCTGCTATATTGATGAAATTAAGGGCATCTACAGGAAACTGTCTACCATGGAGGAGCCGGTTTATGTGCACAAGGCTCAGGCGATGTGTTATGCCTATATTTATGCGCTTCAGAACCATTTGTCCAGAATCGGCCTGCAGATGACCTATTGTAATCTGGATACGGAGGAAATCCGGTATTTTCGTGAGATTCTGGATTGGGATACCTTGAAGGCGTGGTTCGACCACTTGATAGCAGAATATCGCAAGTGGGCGGATTGGCAGATGTCATGGCGTAAGATGCGGCAGGAGAGCATCCGAAGGCTGGAATTTCCTTTTCCCTACCGGGAAGGACAAAAAAAGCTGGTGACGGATGTATACCGTACGATTATGAGGAGGAAAACCCTGTTTATCGAGGCACCAACCGGTGTAGGGAAGACAGTTTCGACGATTTTTCCGGCGGTCAAGGCTGTGGGAGAGGAACTCTCCGACCGTATTTTTTATCTGACCGCCAAGACCGTGACGGCGTCGGTGGCAAAAGAGACCATTGGACTTTTGATGGAGCATGGGTATCAGGCCAAAACCATTCATCTTACAGCAAAGGAGAAACTCTGCCTGTGTGATGAGATGGACTGCAACCCGCAGCATTGTCCCTATGCCAGGGGGCACTACGACCGGGTCAATGATGCCGTATTTGATCTGCTGCAGCGAAAGGATCTGTTCACCAGGGAGGATATTCTGGCCCAGGCGGAGAAGTATTGTGTGTGTCCTTTTGAAATGAGTCTGGATACGGCCTCTTTTGCAGACAATATTATCTGTGATTACAACTATGTGTTTGATCCGAGGGTAGCACTCAAGCGCTTTTTCCAGGATGGGGTAAAAGGCGATTATATTTTTCTGGTGGATGAGGCCCATAATCTTGTGGACCGGAGCAGGGAAATGTACAGTGCGGTGGTTTATAAAGAAGATTTCCTTGAAATCAAGAGGCTTATGAAGACCATTCATCCGGCGATTGTGAGGGCGGCGGAAAAATGCAACAGGGATCTGCTGGAGATGAAACGGGAGTGTGAGGGCTATCAGGTGAGGGAGAGTGTCGGTACGCTGACCTTTCACCTGATGCGTCTTGCCACTCTGCTGGATGAATTTCTGGAAAAGCCTGTAGAATTCCCGGAGAAAAAGAAGGTGTTGGATTTCTATTTCGCTCTGCGGAATTTTTTGAATATCTATGATCTGGTGGATGACCGCTATGTCATCTATACAGACTTTGAGGAGGATGGTCGTTTTGGCATTCATCTCTTTTGTGTGGATCCTTCCGAAAATCTGCAGAAGTGTATTGCGAAGAGTAATTCAACGGTGTTTTTTTCGGCAACCCTTCTCCCCATTACCTATTATAAAAGTCTGCTGTCCACGGAGGAGGACAATTATGCGATATATGCAAAGAGCACCTTTGCGGAGAAGAACCGCCTGATTGCCTTTGGAAAAGGGGCCAGTACAAGGTACAAGCGAAGGGGACAGAAGGAATATGAGAAAATAGCGGCATATATCGAGGCGGTGATCTGCGGGAGAGTGGGAAATTATATGATTTTTTTCCCTTCCTATCAGTTGATGAGGGAGGTTTACGAGGTTTTTCAAAAAAGAGAAATGGAAAACCCAATCTGGGACAGGATTCTGGAGACGGTGGATTCCCCGTCGGAAAGTGAACACAGTCTGCAACTTGCCATGCAGACATCAGGGATGAAGGAACAGGAGAGGGAAAAATTCCTGGAGGCCTTTGAAGAGACGAAAAGAGGGACCTTTGCGGCATTCTGTGTGATGGGAGGAATTTTTGCGGAAGGGATCGACCTGAAAAGGGATCGGCTGATCGGCGCGGTCATTGTGGGGACGGGACTCCCGCAGATCAGTCATGAGCGGGAGATCCTGAAAAAGTATTACGATGAAAGAGGGATGAACGGCTTTGACTATGCGTTTCGTTTCCCGGGGATGAACAAGGTCCTGCAGGCTGCGGGAAGAGTCATACGGACGGCAGAGGATCAGGGCGTGATTCTCCTTTTGGATGAACGGTTTCTCGAACCGGAGTATGACAGACTGTTTCCGAGAGAATGGGCGCAGCGCAAAATCTGTACGGTAGAGGAACTTGCAGAAGAGGTAGCTGATTTTTGGGGCAAAGAACCTTGCAACAACGAGGAAAAACCTGTATAATTCATAAGTGATATTGTATGTAAAAATAGGGAGTGTAGAAATGAAAAAATTGAAACGTGTAATCTGTGGGTTGATGGCTGTTCTGATGCTTCTGGGATGTGTCGGGGTGCCGGTGAGTACCAGCGCGGCGACGAAATACCAGTACTACATTAAAATTAACCGGAAACAGAACTGCGTCACCATTTACAAGCAGGATGATAAGGGGGAATACACCGTCCCCGTGAAGGCGATGGCCTGTTCTACGGGAGTGAATAATGCGACACCTCTCGGTAAATTTCCGTTGGGGACAAAGTATCGCTGGCATGTGCTGATGGGAGATGTGTATGGGCAGTATTGCAGCCGGATCAGCGGTGGGATCCTGTTCCATTCCGTTTTTTACAGTGCAGCGGATCCCAGCAAGCTGGCCTACAATTCCTATAATCGTCTGGGCCAGGCGGCTTCCCACGGCTGTGTGAGACTGTGTGTGGCCGATGCCAAATGGATTTACGATAACTGTGCCTCCGGAACAACGGTTGAGATCTATGACGGGAATAATCCGGGACCTCTCGGAAAGCCGACACCGGTAAGAATCGATACCTCCAGTAAATACCGGGGATGGGACCCGACGGATCCGGATCCGAAGAATCCGTGGCTTACCCTGAATCCGAAAATCACGGGTGCAGAGAGCAAAACAGTGGAGCGCTGTGCCAAGGCGATCAGCCTGACCAAGGGAGTTACGGCTAAGGATTCCACTGGGAAAAAGCTGAAAGTGAAAGTGACCGGCACTTACGATCCGAAGGTGGCCAGAAAATATAAGATCGTATATACCGCGAAGGATGCAAGGGGACGGAGCGCAAGAGTTGCCATTATGATTACCGTGAAGGACACAAAGAAACCTGTGGTGAAGCTTGCGAAGAAGACCCTGACCATAAAGAAGACCCTTTCAGAGAAAAAGCTGATCAGCACGCTGAAGGCCAATGCGACGGCAACGGACAGCGGGGAGAAGCTGACGGCTGACCGGATCATAATCAAGGCTTCAAAGCTTACGGCAGCAATGAAGACAGAAAAATACGGTACATATTCAGTAAATGTCTATGCCAGAGATAAGGCCGGCAATCTTTCCGACCGGTATAGCTTCAAGGTAAAGTATGAGAATCCGAATCCGGAGCCGGAGGAACCTGAGGAGCCGGAAGAACCGGAAAATCCGGAGGAACCGGAAGATCCGGATGCACCCGCTGATGCGGAGGGCAATGTGACAGTGACAGCCGGACAGGGGCAGGAACTGGTATTTACTACAGAGTAATGTGTTGAAAAAGGAGGATAAAACCAATGGGCAATGTACGTCGCGTATATGTCGAAAAGAAACCTGATTTTGCTGTGAAGGCAAATGAGTTGAGACATGAGGTCAAGCATTATCTTGGAATTGCAGTGGAGGCAGTTCGCGTCTTGATCCGCTACGATGTGGAAAATGTATCGGATGATACCTATCAGAAGGCGCTGCAGACCGTTTTTTCGGAGCCGCCGGTGGATGATATTTACGAGGAGGAGTTCGATGCAAGGGGAGGGAAAGTTTTTTCCGTAGAATTCCTTCCGGGACAGTTCGACCAGAGAGCAGATTCCGCAGAGCAGTGCGTCAAGCTTTTGAATGAGAACGAGGAGCCTGTTATCCGCAGCGCTACAACCTATGTGATCTATGGCGATATTACAGAGGAAGAGCTGTCTGCTATTAAGAAATACTGCATCAATCCGGTAGATTCCAGAGAAACCGGATTGGAAAAACCGGAAACGCTAGTTCAGAATTTTGAGGATCCGGCTGATGTTGCTGTCTTTGAGGGATTTACAGATATGCCGGAGGGGGAACTGAAGAAGTTGTATGATTCCCTCAATCTTGCCATGACTTTCAAGGACTTCCTCCATATTCAGAATTATTTCCGTGGAGACGAGAAGCGCAACCCGACCATGACGGAGATTCGCGTACTGGATACCTACTGGAGCGATCACTGTCGTCATACGACCTTCTCCACTGAGCTTAAGAACGTGAAATTTGATGACGGCTTTTACAGGGAACCGATCCAGAAAACCTATGAGGATTATCTGGATACCCACAAGAAAATGTATGAGGGCCGCGATGATAAATTTGTCTGCCTGATGGATCTGGCACTCCTTGCCATGAAACGTCTGAAAAAAGAAGGAAAACTTGCAGACCAGGAAGAATCAGACGAAATTAATGCGTGTTCGATCGTTGTTCCGGTAGAAGTCGATGGGAATACGGAGGAATGGCTGGTTAATTTTAAGAATGAGACCCACAACCATCCCACAGAGATCGAGCCATTCGGTGGTGCTGCCACTTGTCTCGGCGGTGCAATTCGTGATCCGTTGTCCGGACGTACCTATGTCTATCAGGCCATGCGTGTGACCGGTGCAGCTGATCCCACCGTATCCGTGAAGGATACCATCGAGGGCAAGCTTCCGCAGAAGAAGATTGTGCGGGAGGCAGCCAGAGGATATAGCTCTTACGGAAACCAGATTGGATTGTCAACCGGATATGTAAAAGAAGTTTACCACCCGGATTACGTGGCAAAACGTATGGAGATCGGTGCTGTCATGGGTGCTGCACCGAGACGTGCAGTCCAGAGACTGACCTCAGATCCGGGAGATAAGATTATTCTGCTGGGAGGACGTACCGGGCGTGACGGAATTGGTGGAGCAACGGGTTCTTCCAAGGCCCATAATACAGAGTCCACCTCTGTATGCGGTGCGGAGGTGCAGAAAGGAAATGCGCCTACGGAACGTAAGCTGCAGAGATTGTTCCGCCGCGAGGAGGTCAGCCACATCATCAAGAAATGTAACGATTTCGGTGCCGGCGGAGTATCTGTGGCAATCGGTGAGTTGGCAGACGGACTCCGCGTGGAGCTGGATAAGGTGCCTAAGAAATATGCCGGTCTGGATGGAACGGAGATTGCTATTTCCGAATCTCAGGAGCGTATGGCTGTGGTTGTTGCCCCGCAGGATGTGGAGCAGTTTTTAGCTTACGCAAAAGAGGAGAACTTAGAGGCAACCGAGGTTGCAGTGGTAACGGAGGAGCCGAGACTGGTCCTTGTATGGAGAGGAAAGGAAATCGTTAATATTTCCCGTGCATTCCTTGACACCAACGGTGCACATCAGGAGGCTGATGTAGAGGTGGAGATGCCGGATCAGAAGGAGAACTTCTTTGAGAAGATCGAGATCCCGAAGGTGGCAGAGGCTGTGAAGGCAGACGATTCCAAGGCCGCATGGCTTGCAATGCTGGCAGATCTCAACGTATGTTCCCAGAAGGGACTGGTGGAGATGTTTGATGGTTCCATCGGGGCCGGCAGCGTCTATATGCCCTTTGGCGGCCGCTATCAGCTGACCGAGACCCAGAGCATGGTGGCAAAGCTTCCGGTACAGACAGGAAAATGTGATACGGTGACCATGATGTCTTATGGCTTTGATCCGTATTTATCCTCCTGGAGCCCGTACCACGGATCCATTTATGCCGTATTGGAGTCCCTTTCCCGTATTGTGACTGCCGGCGGCGATTATAAGAAGGTCAGATTTACGTTCCAGGAGTATTTCCGCAGAATGAGCGAGGAGCCAAAGCGCTGGAGTCAGCCTTTTGCAGCGCTTCTCGGTGCCTATGATGCACAGATCGGATTCGGACTTCCTTCCATCGGAGGTAAGGATTCCATGTCCGGAAGTTTCAATGAGATCGATGTTCCGCCAACGCTTGTCTCCTTTGCCGTGGATGTGGCTAAGGAGCAGGAAGTGATTACGCCGGAGCTGAAAAAGGCCGGAAATAAGCTGGTTCTGTTCACAATCGATAAAAATGAGTATGATCTGCCGGTATACGAGCAGGTAATGAAGCTGTATGACTGTATCCATGAGCTGATCATCAGTGGGAAGATCGTTTCTGCTTATGCGCTGGACGGCAAGGGCCTTGCGGCAGCAGTCAGCAAGATGGCTTTCGGAAATAAGCTGGGTGTGACGATCGCTGATGACGTATCGATGGAAACCCTCTTTGCACCGGGCTTTGGCAATGTTGTAGCAGAAGTTCCGGAAGAGTTTCTTCCTATTATTAAGGAAAAAGTTTCGGAGGCAGGACTTACTTCCAACTGTGTGGTTGTCGGAAAAGTCAATGACAGCAAACAGTTCCTGTATCAGGATATGGCCATCGGTATGGAGGAGGCCATCGCTGCATGGACCGGAACTCTTGAGCGGGTATTCCCGACACGGGCAACCGAGGACAAGGATACCGTCGCAACAGGTCTGTATGATACCAAAGACGTTTATATCTGTAAGAACAGGGTTGCTAAGCCAACCGTATTTATTCCGGTATTTCCGGGAACCAACTGTGAGTATGACAGTGCCCGCGCATTCGAGAGAGCAGGGGCAAATACCATCGTAAAGGTATTCAAGAATCTGACCGCTTCCGATATCAGGGATTCTGTTGATGAATTTGTAAAAGCCATTGACCAGTCCCAGATCATCATGTTCCCGGGAGGATTCTCCGCAGGAGATGAGCCGGAGGGCTCTGCGAAGTTCTTCGCTACTGCATTCCGGAATGCGAAGATGACAGAGGCTGTCAATAAGCTCTTAAATGAGCGCGACGGACTGGCGCTTGGTATCTGCAACGGCTTCCAGGCTTTGATTAAGCTGGGACTGGTGCCATACGGACAGATTCGGATGCAGACAGAAGATTCACCGACGCTGACCTACAACACCATCAACCGCCACATCAGCAAGATGGTGTACACCAAGGTGGTTACCAATAAGTCCCCATGGCTGAAGAAAGCCACTCTGGGAGCAACCTACTGCAATCCGGCTTCCCACGGCGAGGGACGTTTTGTAGCACCGAAGGAATGGCTGGACAAGCTTTTTGCCAACGGACAGGTGGCAACCCAGTACGTCAACGAAGCCGGCGAGGCCACCATGGATGAAGAGTGGAACATCAACGGCTCCTACATGGCAGTCGAGGGAATCACCAGCCCGGATGGAAGAGTGCTTGGAAAGATGGCACACAGCGAGCGCCGGGGCGAGGCAGTAGCCATGAATATCTACGGTGAGCAGGACCTGAAATTGTTCGAGTCAGGGGTGGAATACTTCTTATAATCATATAATTTTGAAAAATAACTTAACAACTTAAGAAATTTTTAAATAATTTTTTGGCTTAAAATGCAATTTGGGTGTTGCAAAGTAATATTAGTTGGTGTATTATTGTCACGTAGAGTAGTTAAAATAGTACTGCTAAAAGAAAAGTACGAGAAAGGTTAGCAACTATTGGAACTATGGAAACTGGGATTGAAAAGATAGATTCCAGACAGACCTGCAATTACAGATACATACAGAAGCTGAGATTCGTTGGAACTTTAGCTTGCTGATTTTGATGCTGGACAATCAACGTCGATTTCACACTCTACGCGACGTACGATGAGTCAAGGCTTCGGAACAAGATGGATATCCCATGATGTACATCGATTTATGTATTTGCAGACAATGTCGGCAATAGGCTTCGGCCTGAGGATGTCGGCGGAGGCACTTAGGGAGGACACGGAATCAGAAAAATCGTCCGCAGCGGTTTGGAAGAGGAAATGAACGAACTTAAACGTGTGGGTTAAACGAGTAGACCTCTGATGGTAGTTGACCGAGAAAGAAAGAGAGGAAAAGACATGAAAAAAATCAAAAAAGCGTTAGCTTTAGTTCTCGCTTTAGCGATGATCGCAACAGTAGTTCCTGTTGCATCCACTGAGGCAGCTTCAACAGCTAAGCTTAGCGCAACAACAGCCACTATTGCAGTTGGCAGTAAGAAGGTTATCACTCTTACAACTCCTTCTACATGGAAGAAAGTAAAGACTTCTTGGAAGGTAGGTAAGAAATCTGTAGCACAGATCGTTACTGTAACAAAGAAGGCAAGTGTTAGAGCTCAGGCAGCCGGCGAGACAAACGTTAAGGTTAAGGTAACTTACGCTAAGTCTACAAAGAAGGGTGCTAAGAGATATTCTAAGTCTCTGTATTGCAAGGTTACTGTTAAGGATTTCATCCTTAAGAGTGTAAAGCAGACAAAATTCGATACAATCGAAGCTACCATTGCTGGTAAGATGCCTGAAGTTAAGCCACAGGATGTTACCGTTACAAATAAGAGCAGCAATGCAGTTTCTGCTGTAAAGTCTGTTGCAGTAGATGAGAAGGATCCTACAAAGGTTACAATTACTACATATGCAGCAATCAATGACGGAAAAGATTATACTGTAGCATTTGGTGGAAGCGAAAAAGATTTCACCGCAACAGATGGAAAAGTTGTAGATGTAGCTGTTTCTCCTCTGACCATCACGGCTAACACAACTGGTTCTGAGGTAAAGGCACAGCTTTTAGACAAGAATCAGGTTGTTGTTGAAGAGTATGGTATTGGTGACGCCCTGCCAGGAAAAGTTGACTACTCTATTACATCTGGTAATGGTTATACATCAGGAAATAAGCTTGTTCTTCCGGAAGTTGGAAATACAGCAACAGCAAAAGTTACTTATCATTCATTTGAGTATGATACCACAGGTAAAGAGACTGGGGTAATCGAAAAGTCCTTTACAATTACTGCAGTTGCTGATGCGGCTACAACCTCTAATTGGAATTATACAATTACAACGGATGCTGCTGTAAATTGGAAGAGCAGTGTTAAGAAGGTTACAGAACTTGCAACAAATGATGTAAGAAATGCTTTCTTCTATTTTGTTGATTCCAACAAGAATGATGTAACAAAGAATTACTCTGTTGAGTCAAGTGACAATAGTATTCTTCTGTTGGCCAACACTTCATTTGGAGATGATGTAGCAACAACTGGAAGTGATGCTGTTACTGTAACTGGTGTTAATCCTGGTACCGCATATATCAATGTATTAAAAGATGGTAAGGTTATTACTTCATTACCGGTTACTGTAAAAGCTGCAAGAAAATTAAGTGATATTAAGTTTGGAAAAACAACTCTTTATTCTTCAAATGCTGTAGCTGTAACTGAGAAAGATGAAACTACAATTAAGGGCTATGATCAGTATGGTGAAGAGTATGGTATTGCAGGACTAGCAACAGGAACTATCTTAAGTGCACCTTCAGATGCTACTGATGGACACCAGAAAAATGACACTATTGTTGTAACTGCGGACAATAAGATCATCAATCCTTCAGCTCGTGGCTTTGAAAAGGGTGATTACCTGATTAAGGTTGAGGCAAAGGATGCTGCAAATAATACAGTTAGCAGAACTATTACTCTTAAGGCTGTTGATACTGCATCTATTACAGCATCTGTTTATGACTTGAGTCTTTCTTCTACAGAAGAGGATCTTGCCGTTGCTTCAAGCACAACAATCGGAAACGCAGACAAAGACCTTACTATTAAAGTTGTTGAAAAGAAGGGAAATGCGCCTGTCGCTGTTAAGGAAACTGCAACTATTAAGGTTACTGATCCCAAAAATGTTGTAAAGGAAAACTCTGCTGGAAGCAAGACATTAAGTCTTGTATCTGAAGCAGGTGGAGTTGTAACAAAGAATTATACAGAACTTGGTAAATATAGTGTTCATGCAGAGTATACAGATGAAGGTGGTCACGTTCATAAATTTGATAGAACATTTACCTTGAAGGATACTCAGACCAAAGCATCTGCAGATGTTAAAAAGACTAAAGACTTAAGTGTATCAGCAACTGGCGATGCAGATGCTGATGCAGAGAGTGTGTTAGAGGCAGCTGGTGTTGCAGAATATTACTACGATGGAGTAAAGGTTACAACTGTTAATATTGATGCAACTAATGCAGCTAAAGAAAATGGTAAGGCATTATACATTGGTACTGTAAAAATTGATGTGACCACAACTCCAGGAGGATTAACTGTAAAAGTACCTGTTGAAATCAACAGAACATTTACTTTGAATTAATATTTCTCTGGTATAGACAAAAGCGCTGAGATCTCAGCGCTTTTGTTAAATTACAAGACAGTTTTTCTTCAAAGGAAAGCAATGAATAAAACAATATCCTCAAAAACACCTGGGTTACAAAATCCCCAGGTGTTCTTTTTTACATCGTAGCATTTACAAAATCTCTTGAGATAGAGAAACTAAATAATCGTTTTCTGAATTGTTTTAACTATAACAATCAAGTAGGAGGCTAACCATTCGTTGATTAACCTCCTACTCAGTTTTATAATACACTATAAAAAAGAAAAGTAATAAGGATCAAATTTCCTTATATGAGTTTTCTTACAACCATCACTTCTTTAATACCTTTCCCCAAGGGGAATAGTATTTTTTTCCGGATATGGTACGATATCCGCGAATTCGTACATAGTATGTTTTCCCTTTTTTAATTTTTGAAATAGTCTTGGATGTTGCAGTCGGTTTTCCAACATAAACCGTTTTTGTACTGGAGGAAGCAAATTTATTGCTTGTAGAATACTGGATCTCGTATCCGCTTACCTTGGGTAAGTAGGTAATCATCCGTATCTGTTATCCCCCGATTCCCTTTGGTACAATACC
>CAMFDG010000054.1 GCA_945949045.1 uncultured Lachnospiraceae bacterium | reverse complement strand
TGATTATGCGGCTTTTGGCCTATTATCTATTCCACACATCCTAATGAAGAGCCAAACTCTTTAAGATTTATTACATAGTTTCCATTGCTATAATTTGCAGTGTTTATGTAATTTTATATTTATTAAGTGGTGTTATTGATTTAAATTTGTTATATAGTGTGTTAAGAAAAAATAAATAAAGGATTTTTTCTTGTTGGACATTATGTTGATGTGGATTAGATTGTCTTATACCGTGATGAAGATAAGTTCATAGATTTGAAAGAAAATGGGAAAAGTATGTATAAATATCATGGGGATAATTTATGAATTGAAGGAAATGTTGAAAAGACAACAGTACCATTAATGGCATAATCATCAATAACCGAAAGTTGAGAATAAGAAATATTAGATGAAAAACATTTGGGAAGATGTAAAAAGGAAAGTGGTATTATGAAAAAAAAGGTAATGCTGATTTTTGGAACCAGACCCGAAGCAATTAAAATGTGTCCTTTGGTAAATGAACTTAAAATAAGAAACTCTATGGAAATTATTGTTTGTGTTACGGGACAGCATAGACAATTGTTGGATCAGGTTTTAGATACATTCAATGTAGTCCCAGACTACGATCTTTCAATCATGAAACAGGGGCAGACATTGTTTGATATTACAACAGGAATATTAGATAAAATAAAAGGTGTACTCGAAGAAGTAAAACCGGATGTGGTTCTAGTCCATGGAGACACATCGACAACCTTTGTAGCAGCTTTGGCATGTTATTATTTACAAATTCCTGTTGGTCATGTAGAGGCTGGTCTTCGAACATATAATATATATTCACCATATCCAGAGGAATTTAATCGTCAGGCTGTTGGGATACTTTCACAGTATAATTTTGCCCCAACACAAATGGCAGCAGAAAATTTAATTAAAGAGGGAAAAGAACATGGTAAGATCTATATTACCGGAAATACTGTTATTGATGCTATGCAACACACTGTTAAAGAAGAGTATTTTCATCCGGAGCTGGAATGGGTAGGGGATGATAAGCTAATCTTCATCACCGCTCATAGAAGAGAAAATCTTGGGAAACCAATACATAATATGTTTAGGGCTATCAGAAGAGTTCTTGATGAACATCCTGACTGCAAAGCAATTTATCCAATTCATATGAATCCCATTGTAAGAAAGGCGGCTGAAGAAGAACTTGGTAGTTGTGATAGAATCCATATCATAGAACCGATAGACGTGGTTGATTGTCATAATTTTGAGGCAAGATGTTACCTTTGCCTTACCGATTCGGGGGGAATTCAGGAAGAAGTACCTTCTTATGGAAAACCTGTGCTTGTTATGAGGGATACAACCGAAAGGCCGGAGGGAGTAAAGGCTGGAACTCTTAGATTAGTAGGAACTGATGAAGAAGTAATTTATGAAAATTTTAAGGAACTTCTTGAGAATCAAGCAGCATATGACGCAATGGCGAAAGCATGTAATCCTTATGGAGATGGACATGCATGCGAGAGAATTGCAGATGTTCTGGAAGGCAAAGAATATAGTCCTTGGTTGGCTAAGCAAGACTAATATTTTCACGGCTAGGTTATAGGGAATGTTGCAATTAAAAGATATGTGGATAAAAGTGATTTTTTGTTTGGCGGATAGGACAGAAATTTGATATTTCTTTTTTAATCTGCTATTATTAATTTTATATATTACGGAGGTTAAGACTATGAATCATAAGAAAACAACTAGCTTTTTAGTAATCCTTTTAACCCTGGCCCTGTTGCTGCCGTCATATCCGATACCTGCCGCAGCAGCAACCACCCAGAAGGAAACCAGGTACGCCACCATCAGTGAGAGCGTGATTACCCTTCGCGTGGGCAAAACAAAACAACTGAAATGCAGCGGCATCAGCGGCAAGATCACATGGAAGTCCTCTAAGCCTTCCGTGGCCACGGTAACCTCAAAGGGTGTCGTGAAAGCGATTAAGCCGGGCAAGGCTACAATTTCTGCTACCAGCAGCAATTTAATCGGAACGCTGAAATGTGAGGTCCGTGTCAGCAGTAAGATTACCCAGAAGCAGGCCAGAAAGAAGCTTCTTTCTCTGCAAAAGAAGTATCCCGAGGGAATGTCCTGGACCAATGAAAACCAGCAGTATTATTGGGCGGCCACCAATTGTCAATGCTACGGCTGTATAGCCTTTGCCGGAAAACTGTCAGATGCGGTTTTCGGGAAAAATGCTCCGGTAAAGACGCACAAGAACTTTGATAAGATCAAGGTGGGGGATCACATCCGGATCGGAAGTGTGCATTCCGTGATCGTCACACAGAAGAAGGAAGATTCTGTGATCGTTGCAGAGGGAAATTACAATTCTTCGGTGCACTGGGGAAGAGAGATCACGAGAGCGGAATTGAAGCAAAGCGGATTTTACGTGGACACCAGATACTAATGAAATCTCGGAAAATGCAAATTTTTCCTTGAATTCAAGCGGAAACAGTGATATACTAAACGATAGTAACGTGGAAACCAAGGTTGAGAGAGGACGAAAGTCCTCTCTCAATTTGTGTTAAGAGCAAACCTGTTCAGACCCGGCGAATGCATGGGCGGAATAGATAGGAAAAGGAAAAGAGGTGGAAGCAAGATGTCGAAGGCGCAGATCTACGAGGCAAAGACGGAAGAATTGATCCTTCCGATTCTGGAGAAGATGAATTTTGAGCTGGTAGATGTGGAGTATGTGAAGGAGGGCAGTACCTGGTATCTGCGGGCATACATTGATAAAGAGGGCGGTATTACCATCAACGACTGCGAGGCCGTGTCAAGGCAGATGAATGAGCTTTTGGATCGGGAGGATTTTATCCCGGATTCCTATACCTTTGAGGTAAGTTCGCCGGGGCTGGGCAGACCTCTTAAGAAGGAGAAGGATTTCGTCCGCAACATGGGCAAAGAGGTGGAGATCCGTACCTATCGGGCCATTGAACGCTGTAAGGAGTTTCGAGGAACACTGACCGCATTTGATAAAGAATCGGTTACAATCGTCGATGAAACCGGCAGCCCCATCACCTTTTCCCGCGGGGATATCGCATTAATAAAAGAGGCAATCGATTTTTAGAATAAACCAAAGTAGGGAGGATAAAACCATGAACAATGAGTTATTGGAAGCGTTAAACATACTGGAGCAGGAGAAGAACATCAGTAAAGAAACGCTGCTGGAGGCAATCGAGAATTCTCTCGTGACTGCCTGCAAGAATCATTTCGGCAAGGCCGACAACGTAAAGGTCGTCATTGACCCGGATACCTGTGAGTTCCACTGCTATCAGGAGAAGACGGTGGTTGAAACCGTAGAGGATCCGGTGGAGCAGATTGCCCTGGTAAATGCACAGATGATCGACAGCAAGTATGAGCTGGGAGATGTGGTGCAGATTGAGGTGAAATCCAAGGAATTCGGCCGAATTGCAACCCAGAATGCGAAGAACGTGATCTTACAGAAAATCCGTGAGGAAGAACGCCGGGTGATCTACGACGAGTATTTCAGCAAGGAGAAGGAGGTTGTCACCGGTGTGGTTCAGCGCTATATCGGCCGCAACGTGAGCATCAACCTTGGTAAAGCAGATGCGCTTCTTACCGAGAGTGAGCAGATCAAGGGTGAGACCTTCCAGCCCACAGAGCGTATCAAGGTGTATATTCTTGAGGTTAAGGCCACCAATAAGGGAGCAAAGATCCTTGTTTCCAGAACCCATCCGGAGTTAGTAAAACGCCTCTTTGAATCTGAGGTTTCCGAGGTGCGTGAAGGCATTGTGGAGATCAAGGCAATTTCCCGTGAGGCAGGAAGCCGTACCAAGATCGCTGTGTGGTCCAACGACCCGGATGTGGATCCGGTGGGCGCCTGTGTCGGAATGAACGGCGCAAGAGTGAATGCCATTGTGAGCGAGCTCCGTGGGGAGAAGATCGATATCATCACATGGGATGAGAATCCGGCAATCCTGATCCAGAATGCCTTAAGCCCGGCGAAGGTGATTTCCGTTATCGCCGATGCGGATGAGAAGTCTGCCAAGGTTGTAGTTCCGGACTACCAGCTTTCTCTTGCCATTGGTAAAGAAGGACAGAACGCAAGACTTGCTGCGCGTCTTACCGGCTTTAAGATCGACATCAAGAGCGAGACCCAGGCGAGAGAGTCCGGCGATTTTATCGATTATGAGAATGATTATGAAGACGAGGATGAGTATTACGACGACGAGAATTACGAAGGCGGGAATTACGAAGATGAGAACTTCGATGGTGAGAACTACGACGGCGAATACACAGACGATACGTCTTCTGAGGAATAGAGATGGCAAATAAAAAGATACCGATGCGCCAGTGCGTGGGATGCGGACAGATGAAGGCAAAGAAAGAGATGGTGCGTGTGATCAAAACTCCGGAGGAGGAGATCATCATCGATGCCACCGGGCGGAAGAACGGCAGAGGTGCCTACCTTTGTGCCAATCCGGACTGCCTGAAGCAGGCCAGAAAATCCAAAGGACTGGAGCGGTCTTTGAAAACGGCGATTCCACAGGAAGTGTACGATCAGCTGGAAAAGGAGATGAATACGCTTGCAGAATGATAAAGCATTATCAATGTTAGGAATTGCCGCGAAGGCAGGAAAAGTAGTAAGCGGTGAATTTTCCACGGAAAAGGCGGTAAAATCCGGTCACGCGTATCTCGTGATTGTCTCTGCGGAGGCTTCTGAGAACACCAAAAAGAGTTTTTTGAATATGACGGATTTTTATCATGTACCGTGTTACTGTTACGGGAGCAAGGAGGAGCTTGGCAGATATATCGGCAAGCAGTTTCGGGCAGCCCTTGCGGTGACGGATGAGAGTCTGGCGCGGGCCGTGGAGAGTAAGCTTAAGGAAAGTAAAACTGAATAACGGAGGGAATTCATATATGGCAAAAATGAGAGTTCACGAACTCGCAAAAGAGTTAAAAATAAAATCACAGGATATTATAGATACGTTAAGCACAACAGAATTTGCAGTAAAAAGCGCATCCAGCAATGTTGATGATGCGGCGCAGGAGGTTGTGAGAAAGAAATTCGCGAAGGCAGCTGCGCAGACTTCAGCTTCTGCTCAGCCTTCTGCCCAGGCGCCTTCTCAGACAGCAGCCAAGGCTCCTGCGGGCAGCGGAGAAGCAAAGTCGGCAGACGGTAAGGAGCGTCCGAAAAAGAAGTCCAGCATCACCGCTGTTTTCAATGCCCAGTACAGCAAGCAGGGGAATCGCCCGGGACAGGGGAAAAATCGTGGTGGTAATGGCAACGGTAATGGCAATGGAAGAGGCCCGAGAAGGGATGACCGTCAGCGTCCGGAGCAGCACAGCATCATCCGTCCGCGTCCGGTAGGTGAGCGGGCAATGCGTCCTATCAGCGAGCGCACCGCAAATAACGTGGATGAGTTCGATAACATTCGTCCGGCAAAGCGTCCTCAGGAGGAGAACCGGACTGCAGGACAGGGCCAGAGAAATCAGGGACAGAGTCGTCCGGCAGGCGAGCGCACGGATCGAAGAGAGCATATGGACCGTTCGGATCGGGCAGACCGGAATGAGCGAGGCGAACGCGGGGACAGAAATGTCAGAAATGACAGAAATGATCGCCCGGCAAGAGCTGGTCAGGAGAATCGTGGAGGCAGAGGCGTAAAACCGGGGAACGATCGTCCAAACGGTGGCAGACCGCAGAATGACCGCGGACCGCAGGGCAGAAATAAGGGCGGCCGCATGGAGGCTGCTCCGGCAGAGGAAGTAAGAGGCAAGGAGAGCAGAGAGAGAGGCGCCGACCGCCGCAATAACAACAAGCACCAGGAGCACGATAAGCTGGGCGGAAAGCGTCAGGAGAACTATATCAATCTGGAGAAGCACGGCGGCAAGAAGAAACCGCAGCAGCAGCCGAAGCCGAAGGAGGATGAGGATGTAATCAAGACCATCACTCTCCCGGAGAAGATGACGATTCGCGATCTGGCAGACAAGATGAAAATCCAGCCTTCCGCTATCGTTAAGAAGCTGTTCATGAAGGGGCAGATGGTAACCGTGAACCAGGAGGTTGATTTCGATACCGCAGAGGAGATTGCACTGGAGTTCAACTACATCTGCGAGCCGGAGGAGAAGGTGGATGTGATCGCCGAACTCTTAAAGGAAGACGAGGAGAATCCACAGGATCTGGTTGCCCGTCCACCGGTTGTCTGTGTCATGGGTCATGTTGACCATGGTAAAACATCCCTTTTGGATGCCATCCGTTCTACCCGTGTGACCGACCGCGAGGCCGGCGGTATCACGCAGCACATCGGTGCTTCTGTGGTATCCATCAACGGACAGAATATCACTTTCCTGGATACACCGGGACATGAGGCATTTACCGCCATGCGTATGCGTGGTGCCAACTCCACAGATATTGCAATCCTTGTGGTTGCAGCAGATGACGGCGTCATGCCGCAGACCGTAGAGGCTATCAACCATGCGAAGGCCGCAGGAGTAGAGATCATCGTGGCGGTCAACAAGATTGATAAACCGAGTGCAAATATTGAGAAAGTAAAACAGGAATTATCTGAGTATGAGCTGATTCCGGAGGATTGGGGCGGAAGCACGATTTTTTGTCCGGTTTCTGCACATACTAAGGAGGGTATCGACAACTTGTTAGAGATGATTCTTCTTACCGCGGAGGTGCTGGAGCTTAAGGCCAACCCGAACCGTAACGCAAGAGGTCTTGTGATTGAGGCTCAGCTGGATAAGGGACGCGGTGCCGTTGCAACGGTTCTGGTCCAGAAGGGAACCCTGCACGTGGGCGATTCCATTGCCTGTGGCAGCAGCTATGGTAAGGTTCGTGCCATGATCGATGACAAGGGCCAGAGAGTGAAGAAGGCCATTCCGTCTACTCCGGTGGAGATCCTGGGCTTAAACAGCGTGCCGGCAGCCGGTGAGACCTTCGTGGTCTGCGATTCCGACAAGGAGGCAAAGGCTTTTGCAGACACCTATATTTCCGAGGAGAAGAACCGTCTGATCGAGGATACCAAGTCCAAGATGTCCTTAGACGATCTGTTCTCCCAGATTCAGTCCGGCAATATGAAGGAGTTGGATATTATCGTCAAGGCCGATGTACAGGGTTCTGTGGAAGCAGTAAAGCAGTCCCTTGTGAAGCTGTCCAACGAGGAGGTTGTGGTTAAGGTCATCCATGGTGGTGTCGGTGCCATCAACGAGTCCGATGTCATTCTGGCATCTGCCTCCAACGCCATCATCATCGGTTTCAACGTCCGTCCGGATCCGATCGCAAAGCAGACCGCGGACAACGAAGGTGTGGATATCCGTCTCTACAAGGTTATCTACAATGCCATCGAGGATGTAGAGGCTGCCATGAAGGGTATGCTGGATCCGATTTTCGAGGAAAAGGTGTTAGGCCATGCGGAAATCCGTCAGATTTTCAAGGCATCCGGTGTGGGCAATATTGCCGGTTCCTATGTGCTTGACGGTGTGATTGAAAGAGGCTGCAAGGTTCGTATTTCCCGTGAGGGCAATCAGATCTTCGAGGGCGATCTGGCTTCCTTAAAGAGATATCAGGATGATGTCAAGGAAGTGAAAGCCGGATATGAGTGTGGTCTTGTATTTGATGGCTTCAATGAGATTCAGGAGTTTGACCAGATTGAGGCATATAAGATGGTAGAAGTACCGAGATAGCAGATGCTGCGGGCTGGCGGAAACAGCTGAAATGAAGAAGGCAGTCCGGCCGGAACGACAGGAATGAAGAAGAAGGCAGCCTTGCTGGAACAGCAGGAATGAAGAAGAAGGCAGTCCGGCTGGAACGGCAGGAATGAAGAAGAAGGCAGTCCGGCTGGAACGGCAGGAATGAAGAAGAAGGCAGTCTTGCTGGAACAGCAGGAATGAAGAAGAAGGCAGTCTTGCTGGAACAGCAGGAATGAAGAAGAAGGCAGTCCGGCTGGAACGATAGGAATGTAGAGAATAGCAGCACCGGAATAGGAAAGAAAATGAGAAAAAACAGTATAAAAAATATTCGTATTAATGAAGAGGTTATGCGGGAGCTTTCCAACATTATCCGCGGGGAAATCAAGGACCCGCGGATCAATCCCATGACCTCCGTAGTGGCCGTGGAGGTAGCACCGGACTTGAAGACAGCGAAGGCCTATATCAGCGTGCTGGGAGATGAAAAATCCCAGAAAGACACCATTACCGGACTTCGCTCGGCGGAGGGCTTTATCCGCCGGAGTCTGGCAAAATCCGTAAATCTGCGCAATACGCCGGAGATTACTTTTGTGCTGGACCAGTCGATTGAATATGGAATTCATATGTCGAAGATGATTGATGAGGTGACCCGCGGCAGCAAGAGTGCTGAAGTGGGGGATGAATCTGAAGATAACCAGGAGACAGACAGTACGGAAAATTGAGAAAATGGGCGTTTTAAACCAATTATTTTCTATGCGCCCCAGCGAATATAAAAATGTCTTTAAAAATGGGATAAATGGGCGCATGAGATCATTTTTTTACTATGCGCCCTTATCGAAAGGTTTTTCTACAGAAAAATAAAAAAATATGGGCGCATACGAAAAAATATGATTGTATCGCCCATAATCTATTGAGTTTGTATGTGAAACAAGGAAAAGTGTGGGCGCATAGGAATAAAGTTTCTTGTATCGCCCATAACCTTACGGATTTGCATGGTTGCTCGAATAGTTACGATCCATTTTGAAAAGAAAATGATAAGGAGTTTTGGAATATGAGGCTTGATACAGTTCTTGCTGGAAAAAAGAGTGTCGGTATTGCCGGACATGTGCGCCCGGATGGCGACTGCACCGGCTCCACGCTGGCAGTATACAATTACATAAAAACATATTATCCGGATGTGGATGTGCGGCTGTATCTGGAACCCATTCCAAATATTTTCAAATTCCTGCAGCGGGCGTCAGAGATCCGCAGTGCGTACACCGATGAAATCGTTTTTGACCTTTTCATCTCGCTGGATTGCGGGGATGACGGAAGGCTTGGCAATGCAGTGAAATATTTCAATTCGGCGAAGCATACCTTTTGTATTGACCATCATGTCAGCAATCAGGCCTTTGCCGATGAAAATTACATTTTTCCGGAGGCAAGCTCCACCTGTGAGCTGGTGTTTGAGCTGATGGACGTGGATCGCATCACGAAGGAGATTGCGGAGTGCCTGTACACGGGAATTGTGCATGATACCGGCATTTTCCAGTATTCCTGCACCTCTTCCAAGACCATGAACGTGGCCGGCATCCTGATGGATAAGGGAATTGATTTTCCACGGATCGTGGATGAGACTTTTAACGCCAAGACCTTTAACCAGAACAAGATCATGGGACAGGCCCTCCTCAACAGCCGTCTGTATCTGGATGGACGCTGTATTGTCAGCGCTCTGACCAGGCAGGAGATGGAGAAATTCGATGTGCTCCCAAAACATATGGACGGCATTGTGAGCCAGCTTCGTGTGACAAAGGGAGTAGAGCTGGCGGTATTTCTCTATGAGAATGAGGACGGCACCAGTAAGGTTAGCTTCCGGGTGAACGGCGATTTCGATGCGGCAAGTCTTGCGATGCATTTTGGCGGTGGTGGGCATGTGAAAGCAGCAGGCTGTACTATGAGCGGAACGCAGGCAGAAATCATTGAGACGCTGCTTAAGGAAATCGCCGACAGAATGATTGAGAAAGGCTCTCCCGATGAAGGAAAGAGCATTCATTAGGTCGGGAGGAAGTTTCTTCAATGGGTACTGATTTGGGCAGGAGGTAATGTTTGCGGATTCCCGGGAAAATGGGTATTGTGATATGAAAAACGGAATTATCAATGTATATAAGGAGCGGGGCTTTACATCCTTTGATGTGGTGGCAAAGCTCCGCGGTATTTTGCATGAAAAGAAAATCGGGCACACCGGAACTCTGGATCCGGATGCTACAGGCGTCCTGCCGGTCTGCGTCGGAAATGCCACGAAGGTGTGTGCCCTTTTGACGGATAAAGATAAAGTTTACGAGACAGTGATGCACCTGGGACTTACCACGGATACGCTGGATGCTTCCGGTACTGTGCTGGAGGATTGCTCTTCTGCGGCGGCAGAGCTTTCGGAGGAAACCGTGCGGGATGTCATTTTGCAGTTTGTGGGTACATATGATCAGGTTCCGCCTATGTACTCAGCCTTGAAGGTCAATGGCAAAAAACTCTGCGATCTGGCCAGGGCAGGGGTTACCGTGGAGCGGAAAGCCAGAACGGTTACCATTTTTTCTATTGATATTACCAAGATGGAGCTGCCCCTTGTTACCATGCGGGTGCATTGCTCCAAAGGAACCTACATCCGTTCCCTCTGCGCGGACATTGGCGAGCGCCTGGGTGTGGGTGGAAGGATGGATTCCCTTGTCCGCACGAGAGTCAGCGCGTTTACACTGGACAATGCCCATACGCTGACGGAAATCGAAGCTTACCGGGACAGGGAGGCGCTGGATGAGATTATGATGCCGGTGGATACTGTTTTCGAGGGACTTCCGAAGCGGCAGGTAAAACCGGAGGCGGTGCGGCTTCTGCAGAACGGAAATCGGCTGTCGGAGCGGGATATTTGTGCGTATATTTGTGTGGATATGCCGGCGGAAGGAGCCTGCGAGGCGGATGAAGCATACGCTGTGGGCGGACGAAACGGAGCGGAAGAGCCGGGTGCATCGTGCGTGTGTAACAGCGTGGAAGAGCCGGGTGCATCGTGCGTGTGTAACAGCGCGGAAGAGCCGGGTGCATCGTGCGTGTGTAACAGCGTGGAAGAGTTGGGTTCTGTGGATACGAGAATGAATGAAATGGATCAAGACACACAGAAGGGCTGGGTACTTATGTACGATGATCAGGGGATTTTTCGCGCAGTTTACCAGCATTTGCCGGAGGCGGGAGAGTATAAGCCGGTGAAGATGTTTTTGTAGCTTTTTTCACATAGATGGGACCATCTTGCAGGATGGTGTTGCTTGAAATACCGAAGTCATCGGCATTTTGTGATTGTGATCAGGTTTGACATTAATAAGATAGATATATTAAATAAAATGATTTGTTATAAGAATACCAATGAATTTCATATCGAGGAGCCAACAGCTCTTTCCCTGGGAAAATTTGATGGTGTGCATCGCGGGCACGAGGCGTTGATTGACCAGCTGATGCGCTACAAGAATCAGGGACTTAAGGCGGCAGTATTTACCTTTGATATTCCGCCGAAGAAGCTGACGGAGAATCAGAATTACCGCCTTCTTACCACCAATGAGGAGAAGCGTGTGCTTTTTGAGGAACGTGGGGTGGATTATCTTCTGCAGTGCCCCTTTACGCCGGAGATCATGCATATGGAGCCGGAGGATTTTGTGGAATGGCTGGTGAGGTCATTGCATGTCAGGAGCATTGTGGTGGGGACGGATTTCCATTTTGGTCATAACCGGCGGGGGGATCATGTGCTGCTGGAACAGCTTTCGGGACAGCTTGGTTATGAGCTGGTTGTTGTGGACAAGCTGCAGTACCGGGGCAGGGATATCAGCAGCAGTTACGTTCGCGAGGAAATTCTTAAAGGAAATTTAGAAATCGCAAATGAATTGCTGGGCTATTCATTTTTTGTTCAGAGTGAGGTGATTCACGGCAGACAGCTGGGGCGGACTCTTGGGATTCCCACCATCAACATGGAGCTTCCGGCGGAAAAGCTGCTTCCGCCGAAGGGCGTTTATGTTACTCGGCTTATGATTGACGGAAACTTCTGTACCGGTGTGACCAATGTGGGGCAGAAGCCTACCGTCAACAATACCAATAAGGTGAGTGTCGAAACCCATATTTTAGATTATGAGGGGGATCTTTACGGTCATACCCTTTGCGTCAGCTTTCTTGCTTACTTACGGCCGGAGCAGAAATTTGCGTCCGTGGAGGAGTTGAAGGCACAGATGGAGCGGGATATTGCGGCGGCCCGGAGATTTCGACCGAATCCTTAGCGAGCTGGTTTTCATTTACCCGGATTTAATGGATCGCTTATTGTCGCGTAAAAAGTCCGGTTAATAAAAAGTTCGGTTAGTAAAAAGTTCGGTTATTGAAATAGCTATGCGAGTTGAGCTGTTTGCTAGATGGGCGTTTTAAAGGAATAAATATCTATACGCCCATGGATTCTTGCCAAACGAGTAGAATTTCCTTTGAAATGGGCGCTGGGTGGAAATAATTCACTATGCGCCCATAATTTTCAGAATTTTAATGGGTGAAGCTGGAAAAATGGGCGCATGGAAGAAAATATGTTATTAGCGCCCATAAAAAGGGCGATATGATCAAAATGCGTGAATTTCGTGGGCGCATAGAAGAAAATATGTTATTAGCGCCCATAAAAAGGGCGATATGGTCAAAATGGGAAAATTTCGTGGGCGCATAGAAAAAAATGATTTAATATCGCCCAGAAAGGGGCGGTGAGGCAGATATTTGAATATTACATGGGCGTATAGAGAAAAAGTCTGCATAGAGAAAAAGTTTGCGTGAAGGAATACAAGAAAAAAGGAAATGACCAGGCGAGTGTTTCCAGTGTTGAAAGGCCCCGATAGAAATTACCCGATAGAAATTTTAGTGAAATACTTTACAAAAGTAAAAAAATATGTTCTAATATACGTTACATAACAGCTGTGATGATTTGTTAATCCTACCTGTCAGGTCAAAGGGAAACAATCAAAACAGATGATATGAATAATATAGGAGAAGGGGGCGACGAGTATCGTCAATGAACAAATGATTTTCGAGCACCAAAGGCTCGAAAAGGAAATCGGCTCCATACAGGAGCAATTAAAAGAACTGCCGGAAGGCAAACTTTTCTGTAGAAGAAATGGAACTCATATCAAGTGGTATCAAAGTGATGGTCAAATTCAGACCTACCTCCCCAAGAAGGAAAGAAAATTAGCACAACAGCTAGCACAACGAAGGTATTTTGCGACTTTGCTGGAAGATGACATTCATGAAAAGAATGTAATTGACTAAGACTTCCCATACCTAAAATGGGCTTCGCACCTTGAAAATTCAATACTTCA
>CAMFDG010000053.1 GCA_945949045.1 uncultured Lachnospiraceae bacterium | reverse complement strand
TTTTCATTTTCTTGGATTTCGCCCGTACACTTCTCTCTTTTGTACGGGCGTTTTTCATTTTCTTGGATTTCGCCCGTACACTTTTCTCTTTTTGTACGGGCGTTTTTTCATTTTCTTGGATTTCGCCCGTACACTTCTCTCTTTCTGTACGGGCGTATTTTCATTTTCCGCAATTTGTGCGGCTGAAGAACCTCAGCCGCACAAAATCGTGCCCTATATTCATATTTGCCATGAATAACCTTACATCTCGAAATAATCCTGTTGGTATTATCTCACTGATTTCCTCTCACTGATTTCCTCTCACTGATTCCTTCTCACTGATTTCCTCTCACTGATTCCCTCTCACTGATTTCTCTGTTTCTTTTTCTTCAACAAGGCTGCAGTATCCAGTGCCTGGGGCTCCTGCTTTTGAGATTGCTTTTGGGATTGCTTTGAGGATTGCTTTGAGGATTGCTTTTTGGACTGTTTTTTTCCATCTGTATGTTCCTGTAATTGCTCTGACACTGCTTCCGAAGCTTTACCCGGATTCTTTCCTTTTACGCCATAGCTTTCTACACCATTACCTGCCACACCATAGCTTTCCACAGCTTTGCTTCCCTCGCGACGATCTCCCTCGCGACGATCTTCCCAGCGACTGCTCTGCTCCTGCACGCTGCCTTTTAAGCCCACAGCCACCGAAGTCACCGTCCCTGAAGCCGTCTTCCTGCCTGTTGCAACCCAGGAAGCCACCGCCCGATAAGCTCTCGTCCGCTTCGGATCAAAACAGAACCGTCGAAAAGCAATGTCCATGACAAACCACAGAACAGCAAGCATCAGAAGCCATTTCGTAAGATCCATCTTCGCCCGGGAGGAAGCGATGCGCTTTTTCCAGAAATTTTCGCCGGGCTTTATCACTCGTCCGTACTGCTCCACAAAATCACAGTATTTCTCATTAGTCAGTGCAAACTTATATTCGTCCGAATACTGCACCACTGCTGCACTGTTCAAGGCGTTTTCTATTTCTTCACCATTCATGCGGCGCACACTTAAAGTATAAAGACCTGTCTGCTCCGTATCAATCTGCGCCTCAAACTGACCGGGTGCTGTAGCCGTAAGTTTTACCGTCTGTGTCTTTCCGTCCGGTCCGGTATAAACTGCCTCTACCTTCGTCTGCTCCGTGTAATCCTTTGCCTGATAGGTGATCTTTGTGCTTCCCTCCGACGCCTGCACATCCATGGAATCCTCACCGATTCCCGCATTTCCGGCACTGTAATCGATGATGCGCTTCCAGAGCTGCACGTAATCCGGCTGCCCGGCAAAGCCTGAGGTCCAGGTATTCGTCACATCTGTATTCCAGGCAACGGTATGCCCCAGACCATACTGCATCACAGATAAAACCGGGTCATCCTTATCCGAAGCCAGAAGCACCCGGGACTGACTTTTGGGGGTAGCACTGACATAGCCCTTAATATCCGGCCATCCCTCCTCAAAAAGAGAGCTGGTAATGGCATTGCTTCCATCCACCTGCAGCGTAAAATCCCCGTTCTGCAGATAGGTATCTCCGCTTAAAAATACCTCCTGAGCAAAAATCTTAGGGATGTCCGAGGAAATATCCGAGTAGTAGTACCGACCGCTGCACTCCTCGGCCAGGCTCTTCAGAAGCCTCTGGTCAGAACCCATCCCCACAGCCACAGTAGAAAGGGTTACGCCTGCATCCCGATAAGCCTCTGTAACATCGTAAAAATTGCTGGTCTCCCCCTGTCCATCCGTGAGGAGCACCACATGCCGGATATCTGCTTTGCACTTGACAATCTCCGAAAGAGCCGCATTTAAAGCCGGCTTAATGGTGGTTCCGCCGCCATCCGGCACCGTCTCGATTTTCTTGTGAATCGCATCCTTATCCTCGGCTTTGGTAATGGGCAGCTGCCAGCTGAAGCGATCATCAAAGGTCACAACGCCCACATAATCCCTGTCTCTCAGCTCATCTACTGCCGCATTGGCCGCTGTCACTGCAAGATCCAGATTGGTGGCGCCGCTTCCATCCCCTGCATCCTCACTCATACTGCCGGAATGGTCAATGACCATCACCATGGCAAGGGTAGGCAGCTCATTGGCACCACGCAGTTCCATTTCCACCGGAAGAACCGTTTCCAGTTCGCTGTCCCGGTAGCCTCCCAAAGCGAAGCTTTCCTCTCCGCCACAGCAGATAAGGCCGCATCCGTAATCCTTCACATAGGTCTCAATATTGTTCAAAAAGCCCTCCGGCAGATCCGTTCTGTGCACATTTTCCAGCACAATGGACTTGTAGGCAAGCATTGCCTCCAGAGAGTCCGGCGCATTCACCGCGGAGACCACGCTGCTGTTCACACCGGCCGCATCTAAAAGTCCGGAGAAATTCGCACTGTCCTCCTTCAGACCGGAGATCACCAGCACCTTCGGCAGGGAATTCACCACCGCGCAGGCCCGAAAAGTATTATTTTCCTCGCAGGTATCTCCCTCTGCAGTAACCCGCACGTCAAAACTTTCCAGGCTCTCGCCGAAGACCTTCTGCTTTAACACAAATTGATTACTTCCCTTGTTCAGATGCACCTTTGACTCTGATTTTATCTCCGTTCCCTGCACGATCTGTAAAGCTGCATCCGTATCGAAATTACTGACCACCGTCGCCGTCATGGAATAGGAATCCCCTGCATACAGGTAAGAAGGAAGCTCCACATTTTCCATGTAAGCATCCTTCCCCTGACTGGTATCGTACAGCACCGACAAAAGCTCCGTCTGTCCCGAGGCAAGGGCAGAAACCGTGTTCATGGCACTTCCCCTGGTCTCCTTTCCATCTGTCAAAACCACCAGACGCCCTGCGGCATCCTCGGGAATCATGGAAAGGCCCTTTAGAATTGCGTCCTCAATGTTAGTAGCCGCCTGCTCCGGTGTGGAAAGGATCCCGGAAAAATGCTTTTCCCGGGTCAGAAACTGGTCCACCACCGCATCCTTTCCAAAGGCCACAAGGCCATAGCGGTTTTTCTCCGGCATTTTCTCGATCATGTCGGAAAGATCCTGATTCATTGCTTCCAGATTCTGCTCATTACTCTTGGACAGATCCACCAGGAAAATCGTAGTGTCCGCGCTGCCCTTCCGGTTGACGGAAATTCCCGCCAGGGACAAAACCACCAGGCAAAAAAGCACCAGACGCACGCAAAGATAAAATTTTCCCCGGTAGCGCATCTGTCTCACATAGCAGATCCATTCCATAACAAGAAGAAGCAGAACCAGCAGAAGAATTACCCTCCGAAGCTGTCTTCTCACGGACTGTGCCCCTGCTTTGGAGACTGCCGCCGTCCCCTCTGCCGTAATTCTGCCATCGGACTGATCCCGGGCAAAACGGACAACATAACTTTCCTCCTTGTCCCCGGCCTTGACCGGATACAGACCAGCCTTGTCCGTGGGCGCAGAAAGAGTGCTTACATCCACATCCGCCTGGGCATGAAAAAGCACCGTATCCCCCGCCTCGTACACATTCTGCGCAAGAAGGGAGCTGTCTGTCAGAAAATTAAGGGCATTGGCCATAAGAACCGGAAATTCTGCTTTCAATGCAAAGTCCGATTCTCTTAAATCAAATCCCAGTACTACCTGACGAACCCCATCGTGCTCCCCGTAATAACCGGCGCAGTCCTCCCCAGCCCACAGAAAGCCAACGCCCCATTCCGGCACCTCGTAGGTATAGGTCTCATTAACCCCGAAGGTCAGAGAAGAAATTCCTGCTGTCAGCTCGGTATCTGAAGCGGAAAGGGATACATTTTTCTTTTTTCCGCCGGCACAGGAGGAATCATAAAAAACCATCCTGCTTGCCGTTTCCTCCTGGATTGCGGCAGTACCTGCATCATAAATACAGACGACCGCATCCTTCTGTCTTTGATTTTTCCCGGCAGTTTTCCCATCATCAGAACCCGTCATACCGGGAAAATTCTCCATGGAGGACACATCCCCCGGTTTCACTTTAGACAGATTCTGACCGGTCACTGCCTGATAGACCTTCTCCAGATAAAGATTTCCCTCCCCGATCAACACCGCCTGGATCTGTTTGTCCTCTGCAGCGGCGGAGTAAACACAATTATCTGCTGCCAGGGAATCTCCACCTTCCTCCCCCTCAAAGGACACGGAGGAAATCTGGGCATGGAGAGGCTCTCCATCCCAGGAAAGTCCATGAAACAGGCAGGTAAAGGTTTCCTCCGGTTTCAGGGAAAGCTCACGGATTTCCAAAATCTTCTCATCCTCATAAAGAGACAGTTCCAGTGTCGCTGTCTGATCACTGTAATTGACCAATCCAACGGCGGCAGTATCGCCTTCTTCCACAGCGCTTTCCTCTCCGGAGGCCTCAGCCCCCGCGGTGTCCGGACTTGCGTTCGCGTCTTCGCCGCCATCGTTGGCTGTCATCCTCTCCGGCACTGCACCGCTTTCCGCAGTACAGGAAAGAAATGACACCGCCACGTTATTCACAGGCTCACCCATTACCCGCACTTCAGCAGACAGCTGCTCCGTTAATTTCTCCGCTGCCTTTGCACCGATGCCGTCTGTGTAGACGACCACATTCCCTTTTCCTTCCTCGCCCAGCAGAGTCTGCACCGTTCCCGCAGCCTTTGAGAGATCTCCGGCCGTGTCGGAACAGCTGACCTTTTTCAGACTGGCTGCAATTTTCTGCCTGTCCGAGGAATTGACCGAAAGGAGGCTGGTCCCGGTTCCGTCATTTGTGACCACGGACCATACGCCCTCCGATGCCTTCATCTCCTCCCGGATTTCCTTTACTGACGCCTCCAGTCTGGTATCTCCGCTCTTCGTCAGATGCTGCATGCTTCCACTGGTATCCAGCAGGTAAATGGTATTTCCTCCTCCGGTTCCTTTTTTACTGATATAAGGGGACATCAGCGCCAGAATCAAAAGCAGCAGGATTACAATCTGCAGATACATGAGAAGGTTGTGCAGAAACTTATCCCAAAAGGTCTTGGACTGCTGGTTTTTAAACAATTTTTCCCACAACAGATTGGAGGAGATTTTCGTATCCTCCCCCTTCGGCACCAGCAAATATAAAATAATAACCACCGGAACCGCCAGCAAAAAAGCAAGCGGCCATAAACTCTCAAATATCATACAGCACCCTTAAATCTTCAAAAATCAGATGGTTTCGGTCTTTTTCCGTGTCACAGAGCACGTAGGAGCCCTGTGCTCTCCTTGCCCCCTGTTCAAGAATACGGCAAAATCTGTGAAGCTCTTCCTCATAGCTTCTGATGGCGGAGGCATCCATCGTAATCCGAAGCTTCCTTCCGGTCTCCATATCGATCAGGTTTCTCGTCCCATCCATATCCACCCGAAGCTCTTCTGCACAAAGCGTCTGCAGAAGAATAGGTTTCTGCCTGCAGTAGCTTAGATAGTTCAGAACTTTTCCCAGGGCAGCCCCCTCTTCCTCCATCGTGGAAGAATGCAGAAAATCGCTGATGATCACTGTGATTCCGGCCCCTCGTCTTTGCATTCTTTTTAAAGAGGCCAGCATATCACAGCTGCCGGTAAACCCGCGCCCCTCCAGCCACTGCAGTACCCTTGCAAAAGTATTCTTTCCGCCGCCCACAGGAAAGGGCCTGTGCATTTCCTTCATGTCATACAAAATCACCCGATCCATGGACTGCAGAGAAAGATACGCCATGACTGCTGCCAGATCCACCGCCAGATCCGATTTCTTTTCTTTTCCAAAATCCATAGAGGCACTGGTGTCCAGAATCACATTTACCACTGCCTCTTTTTCCTCCATATATTCCCGGATGTACATACGGTCCAGCCTTGCATATACATTCCAGTCCAGCCGCCGCAGATCATCCCCCGGCATATATTCCCGGAAATCGGAAAACTCCGCAGATATTCCTTTATGAAGGGACTTGCGGCTTCCCGCCATATTCAAACTGCTCTTATGGGGCATGGCAAGAACCAGTCTTGACAGCCTTTCGTACACTTTTTCCTCCAGCATACGCAATACCTCTTTCTTCGTGGTAAGATTAACATTGCAGCAGTTCTCTCATGGCCTCAGCTCGTTTCCCCCCAGCAGTCCTGCGATCACGTGATCCTCCGTCACTCCCTCCGACACAGCGTCAAAGCTTAAAAGCAGGCGGTGGCGAAGCACCGGATAGGCCACAGTCTGCACATCCTCAAAGGCCACATTGAAACGCCCCTCCATAAAGGCCCGGGCTCTCGCCGTCCTGACAATGGCCTGGGCTGCACGGGGGCTGGCACCTTCCCTGATATAAGGATTTGCAGCATGGGTCGCCATAACAAGGTCTAAGATTTCATCCATCACTGCCTCGGCAATGGAAATTTCACCCACCAGCCTTCTGGCTGTAAGAAGTTCCTGACCGTCCATCACCGGATGGATTTCTCCCTTTTCCTTCCCCTCTGTCAGCTCCACGATGCCCTTTAGCTCCGCTCTTGTAGGAAAAGGCACCAGAACTTTCATAAGGAAACGGTCAAGCTGGGCCTCCGGCAGAGGATAGGTTCCCTCGTTTTCGATGGGATTCTGGGTAGCCAGCACAAAAAACGGCTCCGCCAGAACATGGGACTCTTTGCCCACGGTAACGGTGTGCTCCTGCATAGCCTCCAGCAGGGCCGCCTGGGTTTTCGGCGTCGCACGGTTGATCTCGTCCGCCAGAACCAGATTGGCAAACACCGGTCCCTCCTCGAACCGGAAAACGCTCTTCCCCTCCTCCTTTACCATGATATTGGTTCCGGTCACATCGGAAGGCATCAGATCCGGCGTAAACTGGATCCTCTTGTAGGACATCTGAAAGACTTCGCTGATTGTCCTGACCAGCATTGTTTTTCCAAGCCCCGGCATACCCTCAAGCAGTACATTTCCACCGGACAGAAGAGCCAAAAGCACCTGGCGCACCACATCTTTCTGTCCGATAATCCCCTTGCCGATCTCGGCCTCACATTCCCTGATTTTATTCTGGTAGATTTCTATCTCTGTCATCCTGTCTCCTCTTCTCTGACACATTTTTCACAACGGCCCATGCATCATCTGCCTCCGGCAAATGGACCTTCGTATCACATTAGTCATTCAAATTTTTAAAATAATCCCTGATTACCGGCTCCATTCCTTTGGGATACTTCCCGGAAGAAATCCCCTCGTAGGCATCCTTCGTATAGTCTCCCACCACGGAATCAAGACTGACATGATCTCCTTCCCAGGCCAGTCCGTTCTGGGCACGGTAATAATCAGAATTCTCAGATCCGTTCTTGTTTCCATGAAGGCTGTCGTCATTGCCCTTCTGGTTTGGCACACTCACATAATCGTGGACCGCACTGCTGCTGCCGGTTCCACGGCCGCTTCCATTGCCGCCGCCATCTCCGTTTCCGTTTCCGCTTCCACTTCCAGTTCCATTGCCGTTTCCACTTCCGGATCCCGCACCGGAGCCTCCCTCTCCGCTGCCGTCTCCTGAGCTGCCATTGTTTCCGTCTCCACTCTGGCTGCTGCCGGTTTCCTCACCGCTTCCGCTGCTCTGGCTGCCGCCGCCATTCTGATCATCGTCACCCTTGCCATTATTACCCGAGCCTGCATCCCCGCCGCCGGATGGAGACGCCCCGGCATTGCCGCTTTCGGAATTTCCCGAAGCCGCCTTCGCCATAGCCTCGGCGCTGGCAACGCCGGCTTCCTTCGGATCCTTCAGCTGGGAAGCCAGCGCTCCAAGCTCGGATACGGCCTGGTCGTACTTATAATCCAGTTTCTGCTCCGCCGCATCCAGCGCCTCTCTGGTAGTACTTTTCTTCAGTTCCGCCATGGAAAGCTTCATAGACTCCGTCAGCTTGCTGAGGGCCTCCCTCTGCTGTTCTGTAAGGGCCTTCGTGTCGATCTGCTCCAGTTTTTTCACCAGCTTTTCCAGTTCTTCCTTCTTCTCCTTCGCCTCCCGGGCCAGCACATGCCGCTGCTTTGCCACCTCTCTGGCCGGAGCCGGTACAAAGGCAAGTCCCAAAGCCAGCGTGAGGGACAGAAAAAGGGCCAAAAGCCGCTTCCATCCCGGAGACACGGAAATCCGGATCCGATCCTTTGCCGCCTTCAGGCAGCGGACGGCATCCTCCCTCTGTAAAAGGGCATACGCTGTCTCTTCCTCCAGATGTTCGTAGGCCGTGATCACCCGTTCCTTCAATCCGAAGCTGTCCAGCTTCATAGCTGCATTCCTTGCACTCTTCCGTTTCCATAGGGCCAGAAAAATTCCCACCGTAAGGCACACCAGCAGGACAGCAGCTGCCACAACATGCACATAGTAAAAGGGCACAAACAGGGAAACTGCTTCCAGCAAAGCTGCAAGCAGTCCTCCTGCCGCGAGAAAGACGACCACCCTTTCTATCAACAGGGCAATATTTAATTTTCGTCCGCAATTTCTGATCTGCGAAAGCAGATACCTTTTCTCATCCATGCATTTCCCTCTGCATCTGCTGCTGCACTAATTTCCTGGCCCTCCCTTTGGAAATCGGATTGATTTTTTTTGCCGCAAGAAGCAGAAACAGGAAGGACACCAGAAGAAACAATAGTGTCGAAATGGTCATCCAGCCATAATGCCAGACCGACGCATTAAACGGAATTTTCAGGCTCAGATCATCATAAATTTCTGAAAACATCTCGTAGGCTCCCGAAATTCCGGTCATCGTCCACATAAAAAACTCTACCAGATAGTAAACCGGATTCAGCAGATAAAACAGCAAAACCACAAACATCCCTATCGTCAGCGGGTCGCTGCCGCTTCCGTATCCAAAAAGCAGATACAGAATATTGGGCAGACAGGTCATCACAACAAAGACTACATAAATTCCATAGGACATAATCACACTGACAATACTTTTCTTGCACAAAGCCGAACAGCAGATTCCGATACTGGCCGAAAACAGGGAGACCAGCATAGCAATCAGAAGAAACCACAACAGATACGCCCAGGAGAGTCCTCCGATCACGAAGGCCAGCGCCATGATCGGCATGGCTGCAATCACGAAAAAGAGTCCCTGGATCATGGCTGTGGTCACCTTTCCCGCAATGATGGAAAAAGGGGTCATGCTGGTGGTCATCATAATATCAAAAGTCTGCCGTTCCTTCTCTCCGGAAATGGAGGAGGCAGTGATTACCGGCACCACAACAACAAGAATAACAATCTGCGTGACAGCCAGCATCGGGTAAAGCATCACGATCTGACTGTAAATATTGGTACCGCCATAGGAATTCTCCACCTGGAAAACGGACATGGCCAGGAAAAACACAAGGGCCATGATTGCCTCATAGGCAAAGAGCCCCCACGCAATTTTCATGCTTCGCGCCTGAACACGAATATCTTTTTTTACAATTGGATTAAGTCTCATCACCGCTCTCACCTCCTGTCAGCTGCATAAACAGTGTCTCAAGACTTCCCTCCTGCTGGTGGAAGCCTGTAACGATCACCCCGGATCCGATCATGCGGGCAATCATCTGTGCAATCTCCTGCTCCGAGAGGGAATGCACGATCCTGATCTCCTTTTCACCGACGGATTCCACCCGGATTCCCGCCTGCTCCTTCACCATGCGCTCTGCCATCTCCATATCTGAGGAAACGTTGATGATCATCCGGTTGCTTCCGAACACACTTCCCATAACATCCTCGATTTTACCGGCGGTCACCAGTTTTCCGTGATTCATAATACCGATACTGTTGCACATCTCAGAAAGCTCAGAGAGAATATGGGAGCTGATGATAATGGTTTTGCCCATGCCTTTTAAGTTCTGCAGCAGTTCCTTCATCTCCACCCGGGCCCTCGGGTCGAGACCGGAGCTTGGCTCGTCCAGAATCAGAAGCGCCGGATTGTGAATGAGGCAGCGGGCCACACAGAGGCGCTGCTTCATTCCTCTCGACAGCGTGTCCACATAGACCTCCTTTTTGTCGGAAAGATTCACCAGCTCCAGGAGATCATTCATGATTTTTTCCACCTCAAAGGAATTCATGCGGTACATGGAACCGTAAAAATCCATATATTCCTTCACCTTCAGATTGTCATATACACCAAAGAAATCCGGCACGTAACCAATCTGTTTTTTGATTTCCCGCAGGTTGGTCAGGGCATCCACGCCATTGATGGCAATGCTGCCCGCCGTGGGAAGCATCAGACCGCAAACCATGCGGATCGTCGTGGTTTTGCCGGCACCATTGGGCCCTACAAAGCCGAAGAGATCCCCCCTGGGAATGTGAAGATTCAAATCCTGTACAGCAGGAAATTTCCCATAATTTTTGTATAAATGATTAATTTGCAGCATGGCTTCCCTCCTGTTCTGCAGTCACATAAAAACATCCGTAGGATATCTCACTGCATTTTCCCGAAACCGTTTTTCCATAATCGGGCACTACTCCGCAAACCAGTACCTGGTCTTTGTCTCTATGCTTGTTTGCAGCATTCGCTCCGATAAAAAGGGCTGCTTTCAGATCCAGATCCTCTGCCTTGTCATTTCTGCCGTTTCGCTGCACCACTTCGTAATAAAAGTCATCCGCATAGCTTGTCTCATAGATCACGCGCTTACTCTTTGTGATTTGGGACAGATCTATGGTCTCCCCGGATTGAAATCCCTGGATAATCATGGCAAAGTCCTCCTGCCGTAAATAGATATAAGGGAAATCGTATGCGGTCCGGTTGGTGATAGTACCGGAAATGCCTGCATCGCCCAGTGCAAGCTTTTCCGTCTCAATGGAACCGGCCCCCGCCCTTCTTCCGGCAGCATAGAGAAATCCTGTCTCAAAATTGGAAGCCGGGTTCATTCCTATGGAAATTCCACTCCCGTAATTGATAAAATAGTGATCCTTTTCGGTACTTCCTCCGGACCCATAGATGTTCAGGCCCGCACCGCCATAGGTATAGTCATCCGATAATGTCACGCTCCAGGGCTTGACGCCGGAATGATAACCGCTGAAATAGGTTTCCATATCCTTTTCCCCGGTACCGGCAGCCTCCTGCACCGTCACGGAATACAGGCTTGTGCGGTTGATCTTTACCGTCTGTCCATAAATAAACAGAATACCCACAAAAACCATCGCCAGGGCCGGTACAAAAATCCAGTACATCTCTCTCTTCTTTGCCACCCGCAGGAGCAGATACAGAATCGGCCCCACCAGAATCACGTAAATCAGCATCAGAATTTTAGGAAAAGTAAAATTCACACTGGTATACTTGTGGTCAATCACGCCAAAAGCGTTCTGTCCCCAGTAGGACCAGTCACTATCCATGGTCGTCAGAGAGGAGGCGCTGCTATATGCAATCCCGTCATAAATATTTCTTGCAACATTGGAATTGCCAACTGCCTTCTGCATCTCCTGGTCCCCGAAAGAGATCGAAGAAACGGCTGCACAGCCCTTCCCCCTGGGAACAATGACTGCGGGAAATTCCTGTGCCTCAAAACCGCCTTGTCCCGTGATTGCCAGTTCCGTCACCGCCATCTGGGAGAAATCGATGCCGGCGTCCGTAAAAGCATAATAATAACTCCCGGTGTGGCCCACCAGGGAAGCGCTGTTTTCTTCTCCCGGTTGGCTTGTCTTCCCGGGCGAAACGCAAAGAAAATCCAAATCCATACCAGCCAGTGTCTGTTCCGCATAAGCACCGGTCCCCAGCAGCAGGCATCCGCCGGCATCCACCCATTTTTCAATGGACTTCACCGTCTCTGCACTCAATGCCGATGTGTCATAATGGTCGATGACCAGGAAGTACAGAGCATCCAGCGCCTCATCCACCTGATCCTTTTCCAGCTTTTTCAACCGGATCGGCTTTTCCGTATTGCCCACGCTGTAGACCTCGCCACCCAGATCCAGATAGGTCAGACTGTCATAATCATCCGACAGGATGCCCACCTGGATGCCGCTCATCTTACCTCCCAGCACATCCTTAAAGGCGATCTCCTGCAAAATCTTTCCCTTCTGATTCACAAAAACAATTTTTCCGCTTCCTCTGGTCTGTTCAATATTGGAAGCTGGAATCGTGAGCTTGTACTGCTTCTGTCCTCCCGACGGCAGAGAGATCTGCTGCTCGTAGGAACAGCATGCCTCACTGGACATCCCCGTAAAGCGAAGCCGCACCAGCCCTTCAAAATCCGCTCCTGTATTTCCCACATCAATCTGAAACATATAGCTGTCTTCCAGTTCCTTAAGCAATGACACTTCTCCGGTGAAATAGTCCACCTCATCCGCCATCACCTGCATCCGCCCCGGCATAATCATAAGGCCAAGCAGACACAACAGGCAAAGTGCCGCTGCGGTCAAACGTTTTCTCATAAACTCCTCCTTGTTGAATAGACTGCGGTACCTCTTCATAGATCACATTCTGCATATTTGCAGGCATTCAAACCTGCCATAGATAAAATATATCATATTTACTTCTTGCTGTCTTTTACAATTTACTTAAGATTTTATGAAAGGTACTTTGGTATATGATAAGTTTTACCAAAAAAAATGTCCACACAGTGCAAAGCTGCGTGGACAATTCTTCTTATTCGTTCCGGAAAATCGTACTGCGGTACTTCTTTAGAATTCTTAACAGAATACTTCCCAGCACACAGACGGAGATCACTTCCCCGATGCCCACCGTGAGGGCATGGAAAGGGATGGTCACATCCACGCCCTTAACGTACACCGGCGGAATTCCATAGCCGTAACGCAGTACAAAGGGCACCACGATCATGTTGGCGATCACCGGCGGCAGGGTACATAAGAAATTGTGTTCCCGAAGCTTGTAGGTCACCAATGCCGCAATCAGCGTCGCAAGGCTTCCGAAAATCACGTCCCAGAGGATGGCGCCTGTGAGAAGATTTGCAATCACACAGCCGATCCAAAGGCCCGGAACTGCTGCCACCGTAAATACCGGCAGGATGCACAGTGCTTCGGAAAAACGCACCTGAATCGTGTGGGAAGCCAGACCAAGAGCATTGGCCAGCATGGTCAGCACCACATACAAGGCCGCGATCACCGCAGCCTGAACAATAAAAGTTACTTTCCTGTTTCTCATATTCATTTGTCTCCTTTAGTTTTGTTTTACGAGTGGAAGGTCTCGAACACTCG
>CAMFDG010000052.1 GCA_945949045.1 uncultured Lachnospiraceae bacterium | reverse complement strand
GGCATTTTATATGGGCTGCGCTCCCGTATGAAGTGATTCCCGAAGGGAATTACTTCCCGTGCAGCCCCACGCCGAAGGCATTTTATATGGGCTGCGCTCCCGTATGAAGTGATTCCCGAAGGGAATTACTTGAATAAGTGGAACTGAAAGGTCCGGCCAATAGGGCCGGACTTTTTTGAAAGAAAAATAGTTCGTCTATTCAATAACTCTCAGCTGCGGAGAGAGTTATTAAAATTAAGATTGCCGTAGAACGGCAGAACGGAGAAAAATTATGGCATTAAATAAGAAATCAGTTGATGATATCAACGCAAAGGGCAAGAGAGTTCTTGTAAGATGTGACTTTAATGTACCTCTTAAGAATGGAGAAATTACCGATGATACCCGTATCAAGGCGGCGCTTCCCACCATTCAGAAACTGTTAAAGGATGGCGGAAAGGTAATTCTTTGCTCCCATCTTGGAAAAGTTAAGAACGGACCAAACGAGGGAGAGTCCCTTGCACCGGTTGCCAGGAGATTAGAGGAACTTCTCGGACAGAAGGTGAATTTTGTATCTGATTACAATGTTACCGGCGAGGCTGCTACCAAGGCAGTGGACGAGATGAAAGAGGGAGAGGTTGTATTACTTCAGAATACACGTTTCCGCGGCGCTGAGGAGACCAAGAACGGTGAGGAATTCTCGAAAGAGCTTGCTGATCTGGCAGACATGTATGTATGTGATGCTTTCGGTTCTTCCCACAGAGCACATGCTTCTGTAGCAGGAGTTACCAAGTTCATCACCGCAAAGGGCGGCGAGAATGTGGTTGGATACTTAATGCAGAAGGAAATCAATTTCCTTGGAAACGCGGTTGAGAATCCGGTACGTCCATTCGTAGCAATCTTAGGCGGTGCAAAGGTAGCAGACAAGCTGAACGTAATCAACAACCTGTTAGAGAAGTGCGATACCTTAATCATTGGTGGTGGTATGGCTTATACATTCGTTAAGGCACAAGGCTACGAGATCGGTACTTCACTCTGCGATGACGAGAAGCTTGGTTACTGCAAGGAAATGCTTGAGAAGGCAGAGAAGATGGGTAAAAAGATTCTTCTTCCTGTTGATGCAGTTACCATTAAGGATTTCCCGAATCCAATCGATGCACCGGTTGAGACTGAGACCTGCGATATTACGGCTATGCCGGCAGACCGTGAGGGCTGCGACATCGGACCGAAGTCTGCAGAGCTGTTTGCAGAGGCTGTTAAGACAGCAAAGACCGTTGTATGGAACGGACCGATGGGCGTATTCGAGAATCCGACGCTTGCAGCAGGTACTCTTGCAGTTGCTAAGGCACTGGCTGAGACGGATGCTACAACCATTATCGGTGGTGGTGATTCCGCTGCAGCAGTGAACCAGATGGGCTATGCGGATAAGATGAGCCACATTTCTACCGGTGGTGGCGCTTCCCTTGAATTCTTAGAGGGTAAGGAGCTGCCGGGTGTTATGGCTGCAGACGATAAGTAATATTCCAAAAGGGACGACGTTCCAAAAAATAAGGAGATAAAAATCATGGCAAGAAGAAAAATCGTAGCCGGCAACTGGAAGATGAATATGACTCCAAGTCAGGCTGTTAAGTTGGTAGAAGAGTTAAAGCCATTAGTGGTTTCCGATACCGTAGATGTTGTTTACTGTGTACCGGCAATTGATATTGTGCCGGTTGTTGAGGCTGTTAAGGGAACCAACGTTGAGGTTGGTGCTGAGAATATGTACTTCGAGGAGAAGGGCGCATATACCGGAGAAATTTCTGCAGAGATGTTAGTAGATGCCGGTGTGAAGTATGTCATCATCGGACATTCCGAGAGACGTGATTACTTCAAGGAGTGCGACTGCCTTCTGAATAAGAAGGTTAAGAAGGCTTTCGAAGCTGGTTTAACACCAATCCTTTGCTGTGGCGAGACCTTAGAGCAGAGAGAGTCCGGTGTGACTCTTGATTGGATCCGTCTTCAGATCAAGTCTGATCTTGCAGGCGTTCCGGCATCTGATGTGGCTAAGATGGTCATTGCCTACGAGCCAATCTGGGCAATCGGAACAGGAAAGACCGCTACCTCTGATCAGGCAGAGGAGGTTTGCGGAGCCATCCGTGCATGCATTAAGGAGATTTACGACGAGGCTACTGCAGAGGCTGTACGCATTCAGTACGGTGGATCTGTCAATGCAGGAAATGCAGCTGAGCTGTTTTCAAAGCCGGATATTGATGGTGGTCTGGTAGGTGGAGCAAGTCTTAAGGCTGACTTCGGTAAGATCGTGAATTACTAATATATAATTAAATTGTCAAATAATTAGTGACAAAACACAATATAACGCCACTAAACGCATGATATTTTGGTAATAACTACTGATGGAATTGCGTTTGGTGGCGTTTTATAATTTCCATAGTATCACTTGAAAATATCACTTTTGATGCCGGATATTTCAAAATAACAAAAAGTGATAGTTGTTACAGAAGTGATAATAGTGCCGAAAAATATTTAACCTGAATTATTCATGAACATGTAAAAATGCTCGATTCTACAAAATCTTGAACCAGTTCCCTTGAAATTCGATTGAGTTATTTTGAACTGTCAAGGTACGTTAATAGTTGCTATTCCAACTGTACAGTCAGCTGCTGGATATTCTCCAACGTCCTGTAGAACTCCTTTTTATAAGGACAGCTACTGCATAGTTTGAATGTTATATATCTTGCTGAACGGACTGCTCTTTCACCGAAATTACCAGAGAGCCGGATCAGGCGGTAGCAAAGGCAAGGCCCCACAAAGAATGGGAGGTTGAGTATATGAACTGGCACGCATATGAGATGGATCTGAATATAGGACCCTCGGAGAGCACATTCTGTGCTTCCCTCTGGGGCCTTATTGCCGGGACCTCTTTGTCATTTTTCGTAGAAGGATTAGATTTTTGGTGAAAAATGGGGGGAAACACTTGAAATCCCGCCGGATTCATGTAATATATTAGAAGGAATGGATTTCCGAAGGAAAGAGAGGTATAAAGATGAGTAAAAAACCTGTTGTGTTAATGGTATTAGATGGATATGGGCTGAGTGACCAGACCGAGGGAAATGCAATTGCAATGGCAAATACCCCGGTCATGGACAAGCTGATGAAGGAGTATCCTTTCGTGAAGGGACAGGCTTCCGGACTGGCAGTAGGTCTTCCGGATGGACAGATGGGAAACTCCGAAGTTGGACATATGAACATTGGTGCCGGCCGTATTGTATATCAGGATTTGACAAGAATTACGAAGTCCATCGAAGATGGAGACTTTTTTGAGAATAAGGCATTACTTGCTGCCATGGATAACTGTAAGAAAAATGATTCAGACCTGCATTTATGGGGATTGCTTTCCGATGGTGGTGTGCACAGCCACATTACCCACCTTTATGGTCTGTTAGAGATGGCCAAGAGACAGGGACTCACGAAGGTTTACGTGCATGCATTCCTGGATGGGCGTGATACACCTCCGGCTTCCGGCAAGGATTATGTGGAGGAACTTATGAAGAAGATGGAAGAGATCGGGGTAGGTAAGATCGCTTCCCTTTCCGGCCGATACTATGCAATGGATCGTGACAATAACTGGGATCGCGTCCAGAAGGCCTATGATTCTCTGGTCAAGGGCGAGGGCGTGCAGGCAGAGTGTCCGGTGAAGGCATTGGAGGAGTCCTATGCCAAGGATGTTACCGATGAGTTCGTGCTTCCTACCGTTATTACTGAGAACGGCAAGCCACTTTCTGTAGTAAAGGAGAATGATTCCGTTATTTTCTTTAATTTCCGCCCGGATCGTGCAAGAGAAATTACCCGTGCTTTCTGTGATGATCAGTTTACAGGCTTTGATCGCCCGTTTATCAAGACCACCTATGTATGCTTCAAGAATTATGACGAGACAATTCCGAACAAGCTCATTGCCTTCGAGAAGGAAGCCATTGTCAATACCTTTGGCGAGTATCTGGCAAAATGTGGAAAGAAGCAGCTTCGTCTTGCTGAGACAGAGAAGTATGCACATGTGACATTCTTCTTTAATGGAGGCATCGAGGATCCCAACGTGGATGAAGCTCGTCTTCTGGTCAATTCCCCGAAAGACGTAGCGACCTATGACTTGAAGCCTGAGATGAGTGCTCCTGAGGTTGGCATGGATCTGGTGGAGGCTATCAAGTCGGATAAATATGATGTGATCGTCATTAACTTTGCAAATCCGGATATGGTGGGACACACCGGTGTGATTCCGGCTGCAGTGAAGGCGGTTGAGCGTGTAGATGGTCTGGTGGGCGATGCGGTACAGGCCGTTAAGGATATGGATGGCGTATTGTTCATCTGTGCAGACCACGGTAATGCTGAGAAGATGATCGATGATACCACCGGCGAGCCGCATACTGCCCATACCACAAATCCGGTTCCATTTATTCTGGTGAATGCGGATCCAAAGTATACGCTTCGTGAGGGAGGATGCCTGGCTGATATTGCACCGACACTGTTTCAGATCATGGGACTTGAACAGCCGAAAGAGATGACAGGAAAGAGCCTTCTCATTGAAAAATAAAATGTTTGGGTCCATTTGCCTAAGGCATCCGGACCTGGGTGAAAGATAAGGAGAAAAAGATGAAAGAGTACAAGCCGTTTAAAGAGGGAAAAGTCAGAGAGGTATATGATAACGGGGACAGCCTGATTATTGTGGCTACCGACCGTATCTCTGCATTTGACAATATTTTAAAGAATAAGATTACAGATAAGGGTGCGATTCTGACCCAGATGTCTAAGTTCTGGTTTGATTTTACCGGGGATGTGGTTCCAAACCATATGATTTCCGTGAATGTAGCGGATATGCCAGAATTTTTCAGGCAGGAGCAGTTTGACGGCAACAGTATGATGTGCAAAAAACTCACGATGCTTCCTATCGAGTGTATCGTAAGAGGTTATATAACCGGAAGCGGCTGGGCCAGCTACCAGAAGAACGGTACCGTCTGCGGGATTCATCTGCCGGAGGGACTGGTGGAATCTGACAAGCTGCCGGAGCCGATTTATACCCCCAGCACCAAGGCAGAGCTGGGAGACCATGATGAGAATATTTCCTTTGACCAGTCCGTAGATGTTTTGGAGAGAGCTTTCCCGGGTAAGGGAAAGGAATATGCTGAGCAGATCAGGGATTACACCATTGCTCTTTATAAGAAATGCGCAGACTATGCTCTTTCCAAGGGAATCATTATTGCAGATACCAAATTTGAGTTTGGGCTGGATGAGAATGGAAAGGTGGTTCTCGGTGATGAGATGCTGACACCGGACAGCTCCAGATTCTGGCCGTTAGAAGGCTACAAGCCGGGCCAGGGACAGCCTTCCTTCGATAAGCAGTATGTGAGAGACTGGCTGAAGGATAATCCGGACAGCGACTTCCTGCTCCCGGAGGAGGTTGTGACAAAGACTGTGGACAAGTATAAAGAGGCTTACCAGCTTCTGACAGGAAAGGCTTTTACCCGTTAAATTACGAATCAATGAGATAACTTGGAGATGTATATGAGTCAGAATGATCTGTTAGAGAGCAACAGTTATGATGCAGACACTCTTCATGAAGAGTGTGGCGTTTTCGGAATGTATGATTTCGACGGACAGGATGTGGCATCCACTATTTATTACGGCCTGTTCGCCCTGCAGCACCGTGGACAGGAAAGCTGTGGTATTGCTGTAAGCGATACGAACGGTCCGAAAGGCAAGATCCTGTCCTATAAGGGAATGGGGCTGGTCAATGAGGTTTTCACACCGGAGGATCTGGACCGGATGAAGGGAGATATTGGCGTCGGTCATGTGCGATATTCTACAGCGGGTTCTTCTACGAGAGAGAATGCACAGCCTCTTGTTCTTAATTATGTCAAGGGAACATTGGCACTGGCGCACAACGGAAACCTGATCAATGCGCCGGAGCTTCACCGGGATCTGGAGTACACCGGAGCAATTTTTCAGACAACCATTGATTCGGAGGTGATTGCCTACCATATTGCAAGAGAACGCTTGAATTCTTCCTCCGCAGAGGAAGCGGTCCGAAGAGCCTGCCAGAAGCTGAAGGGGGCTTATGCTCTTGTAGTGGCAAGCCCGAGGAAGCTCATCGGGGCAAGAGATCCCTTTGGCTTTAAACCTCTGTGTATTGGAAAAAGGGATAACTCCTATATTATTACTTCGGAGACCTGCGCATTGGATACCATTGGTGCAGAGTTTGTCCGGGATGTAAAGCCCGGGGAGGTAGTTACCATCTCTCCGGAAAAGGGCATTGAATCCGATATGACTATGGCGCTTTCCCAGGAAAAGGAAGCAAGGTGTATTTTTGAATATATTTATTTTGCAAGGCCGGATAGTCATATTGACGGAGTCAGTGTATACACCAGCCGTATTCTTGCCGGACGCTATCTGGCGCAGGATTCACCGGTGGAAGCGGATATCGTGACCGGTGTTCCGGAATCCGGAAACGCCGCGGCATTGGGCTATTCTCTGGAATCCGGGATTCCCTATGCAACGGCCTTTGTAAAGAACAGCTATGTGGGACGAACCTTTATCAAGCCCAAGCAGAGCAGCAGAGAATCCAGCGTGCAGGTGAAGTTAAATGTTCTTCGGGAGGCGGTAGCCGGAAAGCGCGTGATTATGATTGATGATTCCATTGTGCGGGGGACCACGTCAGACCGTATTGTGCGTATGCTCAGGGATGCGGGAGCCACGGAGGTTCATGTCCGGATCAGCTCGCCGCCGTTTTTGTGGCCATGCTATTTTGGGACGGATATTCCGGCCAGAGAGCAGCTGATTGCCTATAATCGGAGCATCGAGGACATCCGTCAGATTATTGGGGCAGATTCCCTTGGCTATCTTGGAATCGATCGTCTTTCACAGATGGTGGATGGCCTGCCAATCTGTACAGGCTGTTTTACCGGCAAGTACCCCATCGAACCGCCAAAGGAGGATATCCGGGGCGAATACTTTGACAAAGAGATTGATATGGAGCGGAAATTAGGGAGGTAATTATGAGTACAGACAGATATACAAGTCCTCTTTCTGAGCGTTATGCCAGCAGGGAGATGCAGTACATTTTTTCACAGGATATGAAGTTTACTACCTGGAGAAGACTGTGGATCGCACTGGCAGAGACGGAGATGGAGTTGGGACTTTCGGAGAACGGCAAGCCGGTCATCACCCAGGAGATGATTGATGAGATGAAGGCACATGTGGATGACATCAACTATGATGTGGCAGTGGAGCGAGAGAAGCTGGTGCGTCACGATGTGATGAGTCATGTGTATGCTTACGGGCAGCAGTGCCCTAAGGCTGCCGGAATTATTCATCTGGGAGCGACCTCCTGCTATGTAGGCGACAATACAGATATTATTGTGATGAACGAGGCTTTGAAGCTTGTACATAAAAAGCTGGTAAGCGTGATTGCAGAGCTTTCCAATTTCGCAGAGAAGTATAAGGATCTGCCAACCCTCGCCTTTACCCATTTCCAGCCGGCACAGCCTACGACTGTAGGGAAACGTGCGACACTGTGGATGCAGGAATTTCTGATGGATCTTGAGGATCTGGAGTATGTACAGAGTACATTAAGACTGCTGGGATCAAAGGGAACCACAGGAACCCAGGCAAGCTTTTTAGAACTTTTCAACGGAGATCAGGAGACCATCGACAAGATCGATCCGATGATCGCTGAGAAGATGGGATTTGATGCCTGCTATCCGGTTTCCGGACAGACCTATTCCAGAAAGGTGGATACCAGAGTGCTCAATGTACTGGCAGGAATTGCGGCCAGTGCCCACAAGATGTCCAACGATATCCGTCTCCTGCAGCACTTGAAGGAAGTGGAGGAGCCTTTCGAGAAGAATCAGATCGGATCCTCGGCCATGGCTTACAAGCGAAACCCTATGCGCAGCGAGCGTATCGCATCCCTGTCCCGCTATGTGATGGTGGATGCACTGAATCCGGCAATTACTTCCGCTACCCAGTGGTTTGAGAGAACCCTTGACGATTCTGCCAATAAGCGTCTTTCCGTTCCGGAGGGATTCCTTGCCATCGACGGTATTCTGGATCTGTGTCTGAATGTGGTGGACGGCCTGGTGGTATATCCGAAGGTAATCTACAAGCACTTTATGGCGGAAATTCCATTTATGGCTACGGAGAACATTATGATGGATGCCGTAAAACAGGGAGGCAACCGTCAGGAACTTCACGAGAAAATCCGCAAGCTGTCCATGGAGGCCGGAAAGACCGTCAAGGAAGAGGGAAAGGATAATAATCTCGTAGATCTGATCGCTGCAGATCCTGCCTTTGGACTTACGAAGGAGCAGATTGAGGCTAATCTGAAGCCAGAGCTTTATGTGGGCCGGGCACCGCGCCAGGTGGAAGTGTTCCTCAGGGATGTAGTTCGTCCGGTGCTGGACAAGTATCAGGGTGAGCTGGGCGTGAAAGCTGAGATTAACGTATAAAAAGAAGGTTTGGGACATATACGGATATTTTTGTTCGTGTATGTCTCATTTTTTATGTTTTTTTTAAAGTATAAAATCATGGTTTCCAGGCAAACTATACATGATGAAAATGATTGCGCGACTTCAAAGAAGGAGGAAAGAAACCATGTCATTGACAATAAAAATAATTGATGTCCACGGCCGTGAAATCCTTGATTCCAGAGGAAATCCAACTGTGGAGGTAGAGGTGACGGCCCAGACAGAGACCACCGGGAAAAAGAGTGTAGGCAGAGAGTCGGTTCCATCAGGGGCCAGCACAGGAAGATTTGAGGCCATCGAGCTTCGGGATGGTGTGGAACGTTATTTCGGGCTTGGAGTAGAGAAGGTAGTAGAGCATATTAATACCAGAATCCGGCAGGAAATTCTTGGAATGAATGTGTTGGACCAGGTAAAGATCGACCGGAAACTGGTGGAACTGGATGGGACGGACAACAAGGGAAATCTCGGTGCCAACGCGCTGCTGGGCGTTTCTCTGGCCTGTGCCAGATGCGCATCCACTGCACTGGATATGCCACTGTACCGGTATATTGGCGGTATCAATGCAAAGCGGTGGCCGATGCCGATGATGAATGTGATCAACGGCGGTGTCCATGCAAAAAATTCTCTGGACTTCCAGGAATTTATGATCGTTCCGGTGGGGGCGGATTCCTTTCCAGATGCTCTGCGGATGGGGGCTGAGGTCTATCATTCCCTGCGCCAGATCCTTCACGAGGAAGGCAAGCTCACTGCCGTGGGAGATGAAGGCGGCTTTGCCCCGGATTTCGGAAGTGCCGGGGAAGTGTTTGATTATCTAAGCCGCGCTGTAGAAAAAGCCGGTTACCAGACAGGGAAAGACTTCGCCTTTGCCATGGATGCAGCAGCATCGGAATTGTACGATAAGGAAGACGGCATGTATCATTTTCCGGGGGAGAGTGAAGAGAAAAACACGCCGGAACGAAACCTGCGCAGGCCGGATACAGAGGGAAACGGAGTTGTTTTGCGAAGCTCCGGGGAGATGATCTTACTGTATGAGGAGCTTGTGACAAAATATCCACTCATTTCTATTGAGGACGGACTGGATGAGGATGACTGGGAGGGCTGGCAGGAACTCACCAGAAGGCTGGGACAAAAGGCAATGCTGGTGGGGGATGACCTCTTTGTGACCAATACAAAAAGGATTCACTGTGGGATTGACCTTAAGGCAGCCAATGCAGTTCTCATCAAGGTCAATCAGATCGGAACTCTGACGGAGGCTATGGATGCCATAGAGCTGGCCCAGACCAATGGATATCATGCGGTGATTTCCCATCGATCCGGAGAGACAGAGGATGCGTTTATTGCGGATCTGGCTGTGGCTGTCAATGCGGGCTGGATTAAGACAGGAGCGCCGTGCCGGGGAGAACGAACGGCAAAATACAATCAGCTCCTTCGTATTGCAGAGAGCCTTTAGATGAAAAGCTGTAGATGAAAATATAAAAAAATGTTGAAAAGCGCTTTTTTTTATGATATAATCGACTAGTCGTGAATTTAGAACTAGGAGGTGGAATCGTGGGCGTTTTAAATACGATTTTAACTGTTGTATTTATTATACTGAGTATTGTTATTACAGTCGTTATCTTGATGCAGGAAGGCAAGTCTGCCGGACTCGGTGCAATTGCGGGGGCTGCAGATACTTACTGGGGTAAGAATAAAGGCCGTTCTATGGAGGGAATGCTTGTTAAGCTGACCAGAGTGGGCGTAATCTTATTTCTGGTAATTGCAATGGCTCTGAATATGGGAATCTGGTAAGATACAAAGGCTGTCGAGAATTCGACAGCTTTTTTGCTATGTCGTAAGGAGGGACCCACGAAGTGGGAGGATCCCTTACGACCTACGCAGACGCCGCGAACGAAGTTCGCCTCTCATGCGTCTGCACCGAAAAGGAGGGACCCACGAAGTGGGAGGATCCCTTACGACCTACGCAGACGCCGCGAACGAAGTTCGCCTCTCATGCGTCTGCACCGAAAAGGAGGGGAACATATGGATGAAATGTATGAGAAACGGAAAAAAACAGTATACGACTTCATGTGCGATGAAATGTATGTTCCCATGAAGATTAAGGAACTTGCCATTGTTCTCGGAGTGACAAAGGAACAGCGGCCCCAGCTGGAGCAGATTCTTGAGGAGCTGATGGCAGAGGGAAGGATCGAACGTTCCAAAAGAGGAAAGTACGCGAAGTCCGAGGTAAAAAAGTGCACCGGAACTTTTTCCTCTCATCCCAAGGGCTTTGGCTTTGTCACTGTGCCGGGGGAGGCCGAGGATATTTTTATCCCGGAGACAGAGGTTCACGGTGCCATGCATATGGATACCGTGGAGATTTCCGTGTCTCCCCTGACCGGAGGCCGTAGAAAAGAAGGAAGTGTTCTTCGAATCGTGGAGCGGGGCATGAAGCAGGTGGTCTGTACCTATGAGCAGAGCAAGACTTTTGGTTTTGCGGTGCCGGATAACCCGAAATTTGGCTCTGATATTTTTATTCCTCAGGAAAAATCAAAGGGCGCCGTCAGCGGTCACAAGGTTGTGGTGGAAATCACGGATTATGGAAAGAAAAATAAAAAGCCGGAGGGGAAGGTGGTGGAGATTCTGGGCCACATCAACGATCCGGGAGTGGATATTCTTTCTATGGTGCGTGCCTACGGTCTGCCGGTGGAATTTGACGAAAAAATCATGACGCAGGTGGAGCATGTGGCCAAGCCTGTGTCTGAGGCAGATATGGCCGGCCGCCTGGATTTGAGAGACTGGCAGATGGTGACGATTGACGGGGAGGATGCCAAGGATCTGGATGATGCGGTTTCCCTTACCATGGATGGGGAAAACTATATTCTCGGCGTTCACATTGCAGATGTTTCGAATTATGTGCAGGAACACAGCGCGCTGGACGTGGAGGCTCTGAAGCGAGGAACCTCTGTTTATCTGGTGGACCGGGTGATTCCAATGCTTCCCCATGCTCTTTCCAATGGGATCTGTTCGTTGAATCAGGGGGAGGACAGGCTGGCCCTCAGTTGTATCATGACTGTGAACCCGAAGGGGGAGATTATCGATCATACCATCGCGGAGACAGTGATCAACGTGAACCGGCGAATGAGCTACACCAATGTGAAGAAAATTCTGGAGGAGCATGATCAGGAGATTGCTGCAGAGTATGAGCCCCTGGTGCCGATGTTTGAGCAGATGGCCGTCCTTGCAGGAATTTTAAGGAAAAAGCGTATGAAGCGCGGCTCCATCGATTTCGATTTCCCGGAGACAAAGGTGATTCTGGATAAAGACGGAAATCCGGTTGATATCAAACCCTATGAACGGAATGTGGCCACCAAAATGATTGAGGATTTCATGCTTGCCGCTAACGAGACAGTGGCCTCTGATTTTTACTGGAGAGAGGTTCCTTTTGTGTATCGGACGCACGAGAATCCGGATTCGGAGAAAATCCATAAGCTGTCTACATTTATCAATAATTTTGGCTATTCCCTGCATATCGGGGCGGATGAGGTGCATCCAAAGGAATTGCAGAAGCTTTTGCTGAAAATCGACGGCACCGAAGAGGAGGCTCTGATCAGCCGGCTGACGCTCAGGTCCATGAAGCAGGCCAAATATACAGTGGAGAACACGGGCCATTTCGGTCTGGCTGCCAACTGCTACTGTCATTTTACCTCGCCAATCCGGCGGTATCCGGATCTGCAGATCCACAGGATCATCAAGGAGAGCCTCAGAGGACGTCTGAACGAAAAGCGGATGGAACATTACGAACACATTCTGCCGGAGGTGGCGAAGCATTCCAGTGAGATGGAACGCCGGGCAGATGAGGCGGAGCGCGAGACGGTCAAGCTGAAAAAAGTGCAGTATATGGAAGAATATATTGGAGAAACTTTTGAGGGAGTCATTTCCGGCGTGACCGAGTGGGGATTTTTTGTGGAGCTTTCCAATACCATTGAGGGGCTGGTCCGGGTGACAGAGCTAACGGATGATTTTTACCGGTTCTACGAGGATTCCTATGAGCTGGTGGGGGAGGCCACCAATCGCCGCTATAAGCTGGGACAGAAGATCCGGATTCGGGTGGAGCACTGTGACCGGCTGCTGCGCACCATCGATTTTTCCCTGGCGGAATCCTGAATTTAAGAATTTTTTAGAATTTAAACAGGGAGTTTATTGATTTTTTCTTCTAAATCATATAAACTGATTTTGCAAGTAAGTAAGGAGGCTGCCGGGATGGCGAAGCAGGCGAGAAAGTTAATAGCCAATAATAAAAAAGTGTACCACGATTATTTTCTGGAAGAGACTTTTGAAGCCGGAATCGCATTGGCCGGGACGGAAGTAAAGTCCATGCGCATGGGAAAGTGCAGCATCAAGGAATCCTTTATCCATATCGAGAATGGAGAGGTGATTCTGTATGGCATGCACATCAGTCCCTATGAGAAGGGCAATATTTTCAATAAAGATCCTCTTCGTCCCAGAAAGCTTTTGATGCACAAGAAGGAAATTCAGAAGCTTCTTGGCAAAATCGCCCAGAAGGGCTACACCATCGTACCGGTGGAGGTTTACTTTAAGGGAAGTCTTGTGAAAGTCCAGATTGCGCTTGCCAAAGGTAAGAAACTCTATGATAAGCGGCAGGATATCGCAAAGAAGGACCAGAGGCGGGAAGCAGAGAGGGACTTCAAGGTGAGAAATCTGTAGGGCTTCCAACGGGAAGCATTTATTTCCAACGGGAAGCAAACGCCCATGAGAGTTCGCCTGACGGCGAAGGGCGTTCGCGTAGCAATATTTTTTGCTACGCAAAAAACATTGCAGGGGGTAGTAATGGTTTCGACAGGGATCATGAAGCTGGAGAAGCGAGTCGCAGGGGATGCGTTAAATTCCACAATTAAAATTAAACGCTGAAGATAATTTAGCATACGCTGCCTAATGGCAGCAGTCTGACCTAGAGCACTCACACTTTAGGACCCAGGCTTCGA
>CAMFDG010000051.1 GCA_945949045.1 uncultured Lachnospiraceae bacterium | reverse complement strand
CGGAGCAATTCGTATATCAGTGAGTGGCAAAAGCACTTTTGACACTCACATCATTGTATAGATAAAAGAAAGGATGAGAGGATGAAGACATTAAGAGATGTCGCCTGCGGCAGGACGGTTAAGGTGGCGAAGCTGACGGGCGAGGGCCCGGTAAAGAGAAGAATTATGGACATGGGAATTACGAAAGGCGTAGAAGTATTTGTGAGAAAAGTTGCACCTCTGGGAGATCCGGTGGAGGTAACGGTGCGGGGATATGAGCTGTCTCTAAGGAAAGCCGACGCTGAAATGATTCTTGTGGAGTAAACGGATTTTTTTGATTAGAAGTTAGCAAAAACTAATAAGCGTTAGAAATGTATGATCACAGTGAAACTACTGAATTGTCACGACCGAAGAAAGGAGAAAAGTATGTCAAGAATTGCGCTTGCGGGAAATCCAAACAGTGGAAAGACCACTTTATTCAACGCCTTGACCGGATCCAATCAGTTTGTTGGAAACTGGCCGGGAGTAACGGTAGAAAAAAAGGAAGGCAGGTTGAAAGAGCATAAAGATGTTATCATTATGGACTTGCCGGGTATCTATTCCCTTTCCCCCTATACGTTGGAGGAAGTGGTTGCCAGAAATTATCTGATTTCCGAGCGGCCGGATGCAATTATCAATATTGTAGATGGCACAAATATCGAGAGAAATCTGTATCTGTCCACGCAGATCATGGAACTGGGGATCCCGGTGGTTATGGCAATTAACATGATGGATGTTGTGGAGAAAAACGGTGATAAAATCGATGCGGATAAGCTTAGGGAAAAGCTCGGCTGCGAGGTGGTAGAGATTTCGGCTCTTAAGGGGACCGGAATTCAAAAGGCGGCAGAGAAGGCGGTGGCACTGGCACAGAAAAAAGCAAAGGCTGCTCCGGTACATAGCTTCTCCAAGCAGGCAGAATCCATAATTTGCGCTGTGGAAGATAAGCTGGGAAATCTGGTGCCGGAAGAGCAGAAGCGTTTCTATGCAATCAAGCTTTTGGAGAAGGACGATAAGATTGCGGAACAGATGAAGACTGCTTTGGATGTGTCTGCGGAAATTAAGCAGATGGAAGATGCTTTTGACGACGATACGGAGAGTGTAATCACAAATGAGAGATATGCATATATTTCTTCCATCATCGGAGATTGCGTGAGTAAGGCGAAAAAAGGGCAGGCGAGCATTTCGGATAAGATCGATAAGGTCGTGACCAATCGTTTCCTGGCATTGCCGATTTTTGCAGCAGTGATGTTCCTTGTGTATTACATTTCCGTCACAACGGTCGGAACATGGCTGACCGACTGGACCAATGATACCTTGTTTGGGGAATGGATCATTCCGGGAGCCGGGAACTTGTTTGAAAGCATCGGATGTGCAGACTGGCTGACCGGGCTCATTGTAGATGGCGTGATTTCCGGAGTCGGTGCGGTTCTCGGGTTTGTGCCGCAGATGCTGGTACTGTTTCTGTTCCTTGCATTTCTTGAGAGCTGTGGCTATATGGCTCGTGTTGCCTTCATCATGGACCGTATTTTCCGGAAGTTCGGTCTTTCCGGTAAATCCTTCATTCCGATGCTGATCGGCAGTGGCTGTGGCGTACCTGGAATCATGGCATCCCGTACCATCGAAAATGACAGGGACCGTAAGATGACCATTATGACGACGACCTTTGTACCTTGTGGCGCGAAGATTCCAATCATTGCATTGATTGCCGGAGCGTTCTTTGACAATTCCGGCTGGGTGGCATGGAGTGCTTATTTTGTGGGAGTAGCCGCCATTATTATTTCCGGTATTATTCTGAAAAAGACAAAGATGTTCGCGGGAGAACCGGCACCTTTCGTTATGGAGCTTCCGGCCTATCACTGGCCCACGGTATCTAACGTGCTTCGGAGTATGTGGGAGCGTGGCTGGTCCTTTATCAAGAAGGCCGGAACGATCATTCTCCTGTCCACCATTGTTCTGTGGTTTTTGATGAGCTTCGGCTGGACCGATGGCGGATTCGGAATGCTGGAGGCGGAGCAGTTAAATAATAGTATTCTGGCGAAAATCGGAGCGATGATTGCATGGATTTTTGCACCGCTGGGCTGGACACAGGCCGGCGAAGGATGGAAGATGGCAGTGGCTGCGGTGTCAGGATTGATCGCAAAAGAGAATGTGGTTGCAACCTTTGGGTTACTGTTTGGCTTCGCGGAAGTGGCAGAAGATGGAGTAGAGGTGTGGGGCAGCCTTGCAAGCGTCATGACTCCGGTGGCAGCATACGGCTTTTTGGTATTCAACCTTCTGTGTGCCCCCTGCTTTGCGGCGATGGGAGCCATAAAGAGAGAGATGAACAATGCAAAGTGGTTCTGGTTTGCCATCGGCTATCAGTGCCTGCTTGCCTACGTGGTTTCCCTTTGCATTTACCAGATCGGAACCTGGATTACCGTCGGAACTTTTGGCGTGGGAACGGCGGTGGCTATTCTTCTGGTGATCGGACTTTTGTATCTACTGTTTCGTCCATATAAAGAGAGCAGGACATTACGTGCGAATGTGAATGTAGCAAGAGCAAAGTAGTTTTTGGTTTTCAAGAGGCAAATGATGCATGAATAGGGGAGAATCTTAAATGGAACAGGACGAGGAAAAAATTCACAGAACTGACCTGCAGAAAGAAATTGTGATGCAGAAGCTCAGAAATCAGGGATGTCGCATTACAAAGCAGAGGAAACTTATTCTGGATGTCATATTAAATGAGGATTGTTCCTGCTGCAAGGAAATTTACTACAAAGCTGTGGCGAAGGATTCTTCCATTGGGGCAGCGACGGTGTATCGTATGGTAAATCTGCTGGAAGACATTGGTGCGATCAGCAGAAAAAATATGTATCGGATATCCTGTGGCACAGACTGCGGAAAAGAGGATCCTTGTGGAGATTTTTTCATAAACAGGTAAGAAAAATGGGCAGATGGAGAAAAATTGACTCCCTCTGCCCATAAAATTGTTGTCACATTTTATTCTACTGATTCTCTTCTTCTTTCAGTTCTTTCTCCAGCTCATGTGGACGAAGGTCAATCCCTCTGGAGGAATCCGCTTCCGGATCATCTCCAAAGTGATAATCATTGCCCGGCAAAATCAAGTTTAAGAGGATACCTGCGATGGCTGCGATGGCCAGGGAGGTCAGGGTTATGGTGGTTCCTGCAATCGTAAAGGTCAGGCCGTTCGTGAAACCCAGACCGCATACCAGAATGACACCGGCGATAATCAGGTTCCGGGACTTGGTGAAGTCCACGTGATTTTCCACCACATTGCGCACACCGATGGCAGAAATCATACCATAGAGAATGAAGCTGACGCCGCCGATGATGGAAGCAGGCATGGAACCAATCAGTTCGGATACCGCCGGGAAAAAGCTTAAGATCAAGGCGTATACGGCGGCAAGTCGTACCACCTTCGGGTCGTGTACGCGGGAAAGCTCTAAAACACCGGTGTTCTCGCCGTAAGTGGTGTTAGCCGGTCCGCCGATCAAAGCGGAGAGTGAGGTAGCAATACCGTCTCCGATTAAGGTGCGATGCAGCCCCGGATCTTCTAAGAAATTCTCACCGACCGTCGCGGAAATTGCGGACATGTCGCCAATATGTTCCATCATGGTAGCAATGGCAATTGGAGCCATGATTAAAATTGCGGTAAGATTGAACTTTGGCAGCTGGAAGGGCGGAAGGCCAATCGGTGCCGCTGAGGCGAGTCCTGCAAAATTTAAGATCGCTGAGCCGTCGGGATTGGTAAAGCCCATAAAATGCAGGCACAGGGCAAATAAGTAGGAAATCACAACGCCTAAAAGGATTGGAATGATCTTGAACATGCCCTTGCCCCAGATGTTAAAGATAATAATCACAGCCAGTGCCACCAATGCAATGAGCCAGTTGGTGGAAGCATTGGACACGGCTGATGGTGCAAGACTTAAGCCGATGCAGACGATGATCGGCCCGGTGACCACCGGCGGAAGGAAGCGCATTACGCGCTTTACACCTACCAGCTTGATAATCAGAGCCAGTACCAGATACAGTAGACCGGCTACCAGAATACCGCCGCAGGCATATTGAAGCTTTTCGGAGTCCGGCATATTCTGGAAAATGCCGCTGTCTAAGCTGGCGATACTTGCAAATCCTCCCAGGAACGCAAATGAGGAACCGAGAAATGCAGGGACCTTGAATTTGGAACAGAGATGGAAAAACAAGGTACCGAGACCTGCACAGAACAGAGTAACCTGTACAGAAAGTACCTGTCCTTTACTTCCAAAGTAGCTGTTGACCAGAATCGGAACCAGAATGGTTGCGCCGAACATGGCAAACATGTGCTGCAGGCCTAATAGCAGCATTTTCGGGATGCCTAAGACACTGGCATCCTTAATAATGTCTTTGTGTTGATTCATTGGTAGAATCCTCCTTCTTCTTTTATGTATGATTTACTATTATGATTCACAGCCGACTCATCCTTATACAGATCGTCGGCAGAGAACATGTGACTGAAACGAAAGCACACCTGTCTCGTCGCAGACAAGTTCCCATGCGGGGGTGCTTCGTGAACGCGAAATGTCTTACCGCTGACTGCTTTCATAAGGAGGAAGCTCACCGCGAAGCTCCAGATAAAAGTTGGTAAGGGTCTGCTGCTGATAGGGCATAATCCAGAGACTTGCGATGCCAAAAGTTAATAAATTTAGCAGCTGCATTCCGATGAAACTCAGATAAATATAAAGGAGCCGTCCTTTCTGCTTCCGCATCAGAAGCCGGCCCTGGTGAATCGCCTGGGGAGCACTCAGCTCTGGATCATCCAAAATCAGATACAGTGGGAACGCGTACATCAATTGGAGAAATACGGTCAAAATCATGCTGAGGACTGCCAACAGTACAAAGATCATAATCTGTGAGACAGTCGGTGAAGCGTTTGCATTCAGAAAAAGAAAGTAACCGGCCAGCAAGGGGGAAAGACACACAAGCTCCATCAGGGTTAAAAGAAGTCCGGTCAGGATAAAACGATCCGGATGATTTTTAAATCCGTAAAATACGACTCCAAGCTCATAGTTCTTTCCACGGGCTAAAGACAGATGAAGCTGTGCAAGACCGGCTGACAATACCACGGCCAGCAGGGAAATCAGAAAATCTGCCACATAAAAAATAATGGTCTGGGACAGAGGCTGGGTATTCTTCTGAAGCATGGAAAATGGCAGTTCCGCCACCATTGGAATGCTCCCGGTGATGAGCAAAGCTGCCATAGGAATGCCATATCGCCCACTTAAATTCTGTCTTGCAATACGTTTGAGTTCTTTACAGGGTCTGTTCATATTAGTAAAACTCCTTTAAACACCGAGGTCCACATTAGCGCCTAAAAAGCGCGGTGTATCAGAGGCCTTAAGCTCCTTCTGGTAAGGGTTGTCCTCGTTGTTGTATTTGATCATGGTGTTGGTGGTTCCTCCCGACACATAGCTCCGCCCACACTCAGGACAGATCGCAGTGTGGATGGAAACGGTGGCAGATAACACCTTGCCGTTGTTTTTCGCTGCCTTGTTGTAGGCATTTGTTACATGTTCATTCTCATGCGCCCGCACGGCAGCTCCGGCAGATTGGGGAGAAATATGGGCAGCCGATTTAAATGAAACATTGCTCTCGTCAGAGCCGTCCTGATATTTGCGCTTCTTACAGGTTTCGCAGTCCTCCGGAGAGGAGCGGCGTCCCGGCTTCTTGTTCTTGTCGGGATCGGCATTTTTTACAGAGTCATTCGCTCCGGTGCGAGATGGTTCTGCCTTCTGCGTTTCAGCAGCACTTCCGGAATTCTTCTGAAGAGTTCCGGAGTCATCAACTCGTGACAGGAAATCATATGGGCTGTAATTGTTGTACCCGGTTTGTATGGTCATGGGAAAACCTCCTTTCCGTCAGTTTTGACTTTCGTTCTCAACTATATTATGATACAAAGAGTAATAAATATTGTCCATTAGAGGAACAAAAATATGCGTAAACAAATGTTAAAAACAGATCCACTTCTGGACCGATGCTTCTATATCATCGGATGGGTATGTCTGGGACTGGCAGGTCTTGCACTCATAGCGGTAAAGCTGGGTGTTCTGCAAATGCTCGGCGGTATTCCTCCCTGTGCTCTGCACCGGTTGACCGGATACTATTGTCCGGGGTGCGGGGGAACCCGTGCCATGATGGCATTGTTCCATGGGAAAATCCTGACATCTCTGTATTATCACCCGGTTGTAGTTTACACCGCAGCAGTAGGTGGCTGGTTTATGCTCTCCCAGACGGTGGAACGCCTGTCCGGAAGAAAAATAAAAATAGGTCTTCACTACCGGGATGTTTATCTGTGGATTGCTTTGGCTATTGTGATACTCAACTGTCTGGGCAAAAATCTTGTATTGGCCATAACAGGGGTGCCGCCTATGGCATAAGCTGCTGCATCAATTCGTTGTAATCCATGCCGGCCATATCGGAGGAGGCTTTCAGAATACCCTCCACGCTTCCGTATTCGAGTAAAGCTATGGCGAAGGAAACGCCATACAGGAAAATTGTTACGCTGACAGCCACGATTCCAAGTATCAAACCAAGCTGCGCCCTTGCACCGTAAGTCATGCCTCCTCCTCGGGAGAGAGAAGCGAAAATGATTGCAAGTGCACCGCAGGGAATCGACACATACAGGCAGGTACAGCTTAATATGGCGATAAGCCCGAGGGTCATTGCCGTTGCCTCCATGCGCTCGGACCGACGGTTTGGGCCTGGCTGGTGGAAAGTCTGATTGTATGGCTGGTTTTGCATATCCATGTGATGCCTCCATAATAGGTACTATTGATTTTATTGTAACACTTCATATATAATAGGAAAAGCAAAAAATGCTGTGAAAGGAATTTTTTTTATGGATATTTCAAAAAAAATAGCAGAGGAACTTGGAATTCGGGAAGGTCAGGCGCAGGCTGCCATCCAGCTGATCGATGAGGGATGTACGATTCCTTTCATCGCAAGATACCGGAAGGAGGCTACCGGGGCACTGAACGATGAGATTCTGAGAGACTTATATGACAGACTGGTCTACCTGAGAAATCTTGAGGATAAAAAGCAGACGGTTATTGCCTCTATTGAAGAGCAGGGTAAACTGACGGAGGAACTTCGCGCCCAGATTCTGGCAGCGGAGACTCAGGTTGCGGTGGACGACCTGTATCGCCCATACCGCCCGAAGAGAAGAACCCGGGCTACCATTGCCAAGGAAAAGGGCCTGGAACCTTTGGCAGAGACGCTCATGCAGCAACAGCTAACGACACCGCTTCTGGAAGAGGCTGCGAAGTATATCAATCCGGAAAAAGAGGTAAAGACTGCGGAGGAGGCTCTGGCCGGGGCAAAGGATATTCTTGCAGAGGCTGTTTCCGACAATGCAGACTACCGCACCAGAATCCGTGAGCTCACCATGAAGGAAGGTCGCCTTCTTTCTAACGCCAAGGATCCGGAGACCGAATCGGTCTACGAAATGTATTATGAGTTTGACGAGGCCCTTTCCAAGGTGGCTGGTCATCGCACCCTTGCGATCAACCGGGGAGAGAAGGAAAAATTCCTGGTGGTAAAGCTGGAAGCTCCGGTGGACAAGATCATCGATTATCTTAAGCGGCAGCTTATCACGGATGGACAGGCAGAAACGGCGCAGGTGCTTTCCGAAGTGACGGAGGATGCCTATGAACGTCTGATCGCACCGGCCATCGAGCGTGAAATCAGAAACGATCTGACGGAAAAGGCCGAAGACGGTGCGATTAAGGTTTTTGGAAAGAATCTGGAGCAGCTTCTGATGCAGCCGCCTATCGCCGGTCAGGTGGTGCTGGGCTGGGATCCGGCTTTTCGTACCGGTTGTAAGCTTGCCGTTGTGGATCCTACCGGAAAGGTATTGGATACCACAGTTATTTATCCGACGGCTCCCCAGAATAAGGTGGAGGAGTCCAAAGCGGTTTTGAAAAAACTGATCTCCAAATATCACATTACATTGATTTCTCTTGGTAACGGAACGGCTTCTCGTGAATCTGAGCAGATTATCGTGGAGCTCTTGAAGGAGATTCCGGTGCCGGTGCAGTACGTAATCGTCAACGAGGCGGGAGCCTCCGTCTATTCTGCCAGCAAGCTGGCAACGGAGGAATTTCCGAATTTTGATGTGGGTCAGAGAAGTGCTGCGTCTATGGCGCGGCGCCTTCAGGATCCACTGGCGGAGCTGGTAAAAATTGATCCAAAGTCTATCGGTGTGGGTCAGTACCAGCATGATATGAATCAGAAAAAGTTAAGTGAGGCATTGTCAGGTGTCGTGGAGGATTGTGTGAACCGTGTGGGCGTAGATCTGAATACCGCCTCCGCCTCCCTGCTGGAACACATTTCCGGTATCAGCAAGACCATTGCGAAGAATATCGTGGCCTACCGGGAGGAGAATGGCGAATTTACCTCCCGCTCCCAGCTTCTTAAGGTGGCAAAACTGGGACCGAAGGCTTATGAGCAGTGTGCCGGATTTATGCGGATCACCGGTGGAAAAAATCCATTGGATGCCACCGGTGTTCATCCGGAATCCTATGGGGCAACCAGGGAACTTTTGGAAAAGCTTGGGTATACCTTAAAGGATGTGGAGAGCCGCGCCGTGGTCGGAGTTTCCAAAAAAATCAGTGATTACAAGACTTTGGCAGAGGAGCTTGGCGTCGGAGAGCTGACCCTTCGGGATATCGTAAAGGAGCTGGAAAAGCCAGCAAGAGATCCGAGGGAAGATATGCCAAAGCCGATTCTTAGAAGCGATGTTTTGGAGATGAAAGATCTGCGTCCGGGAATGGTTTTAAAAGGCACTGTCCGTAATGTCATTGACTTTGGCGTGTTTGTGGATATCGGTGTACATCAGGATGGTCTGGTACATATCTCGGAGATCTGTGACCATTTTATCAAGCATCCGCTGGAAGCCGTGAGTGTCGGTGATATTGTGGATGTCAAGGTGCTTTCTGTTGACGAGAAGAAGGAACGGATCCAGCTTTCCATGAAGACCGGCACCAATCAGGTGAAGAATCCAGCCGGAGCCTTTGGCGGCAGTGGCTCCGGGGAGCGCAAATCCGGAGGAAACAAGGCCGGAGGAAACCGCAGATCCGGTGGGCGCGGAGCGGATTCCGGAAACCGGAACTCTGGCGGAAAGAATAAGAAGGATCAGGGACTAAACCTGTCAGGACTTAAGAACTTTATGCACAATCGTTAATTTAGGGGGGAAGTTATGAAAAATAATAGAATGATTCGGGCAGCAGCAGTTGTACTGTCTGCGGCATTACTGACAATATCATCTGTGGGAAATGTATACGCCGGTGTGTGTACGGAAAAGAAAACGTCCGTGAAAAAGTCCATTACCGCAGAAGGATCCTATGCCAACTGGGATGGTGTGACAAACGTATCGCAGTTTGCCGATGAAAAAGGGAATTTTTGTTTTGCCTATGACAACGGAAAATATGTGACGGTTGTAAAGGGAAAGAACAAGATCAATCTCAAAAAGAAAACCTCGACCTTTGGTGCAGTTACCTGCGATGCAGAGGGATATTTTTACGTGGTAACCGGTGCTGCCAACAGTTCGACAGACAGGAATAAGAATACGGTATATGTTTCCAAATATGATACGAAGGGCAAACTGCTTGGATCTGTGGGGGATGATGGAAGTTCCAGCCTCGCTTATTATTACAATGATTCTTTTCGTACCCGGATTCCTTTCGATGGCGGGAATTGCGATGTGGCCGTAAACGGCGATTACCTTGCCGTCAATTACGCAAGAGAAATGTACAGCGGACACCAGAGTAATTCGCTGCTTTTGGTCGACACCGAAACCATGAAAAAAGTATATGTGGATGCCTACTATAATTCCCATTCCTTTGCCCAGCGGGTAGTCCCTTATCAAAACGAGTTTCTTCTTGCCAGTGAAGGAGATTGTTATGACCGGGCATTTACCTTGTCCACCACTAAGATACAGGCGGGCATGTGCAGCTCACAGAATACCTTTGATTTCTGGGTGAAAAAGGGCACCTTGAATGACTGGAATATGTTTGCACTCAACAATAATTTTGCACATTTGGGAGGCATTGCGGCAGGAAAGGGTAATCAGGCTGCATTGGTTGCCACATCAGCCAAGTCATTAAGCAGCAAAGCCCTGAAGGAAAATGAGCAGTTATTCATCCAGATCTTTGACCCTCAAAAAGATCTCAGCAAGGAAAACGGATATATTACCAAGGGGACGCGAAGCGGCCTGGCGGGACCAAACGGAGATGAGCAGGTCACAAATTATGGTGTGAAATGGCTGACAAATTACAGCAGCAGCTACACCATCAGCAATCCCCAGGTGGTTTCCACCACGAAGGGAAACTATGTGGTTTTATTCGAGCGCTATAAAGGGTTAACTTATCAGGGTGTTTATTATATGGTAATTAATTCCACTGGGAAAATGGTGGTCAAAGCCACAAGGCTGTCTGCCAACGGATATTTGAATCCAAGCGAAATGCCCGTTTACACAAAAGGTAAGGTATACTGGGCTGGAAACAGCAGGAAGGATCAGTATATTTACATCAATAGTTTTGCAGTGAAATAACCCAAAACAGTTGACATTCGCACCTAAAGTGAATACAATAGTAACGTATAAATGAACAGGAATTCTTCGGGGCAGGGTGATACAGCGGAAATATGACTGTAGATTCCCGACCGACGGTATAGTCCGTGAACTGCCTTGGCAGCCGAACCGGTGAAACTCCGGTACCGACAGTATAGTCTGGATGAGAGAAGAAAACATCAGTGGGATCTGCATACAGCAGATCTTTATATGAGCATGATGAGAACCCCGATTGCAATAATGTAATCGGGGATTTTTTTCCTTTACAAACTGGGAATTCCTGGAAATGTGTCAAGTTTTCACAGGAAACCTGACATGTTGCGTCGGTACATTTGCCGAAGGCAAATTCTGCATGGACCGATGTTCCCAAAAGTAGAAAGGAGAGAAAAAACATGAACAACGAAACCAGAACCGTAAACACAACCACCGGAGGAATGAATCAGAGCGTCCGTTATGTGACCGTGACCGCGATACTTGCGGCCGTTGCCTTTGTCCTGCAGTGCTTTGAGATTTCCATTCCAATCATGCCGGGATTTGTCAAATTTGATTTTTCGGATCTTCCGGCGCTGCTGGGCAGCTTTGCACTGGGCCCTGTATGCGGCGTAATGATCTGCCTGATCAAAAATTTACTGCATTTGACCTTTTCCAACAGTATGTTTGTGGGGGAATTGTCAAACTTTATTCTCGGTGCTGTCTTTGCTGCCATAGCAGGAATCTTTTACCGGAAAAAGAAAACCAAGAAGATGGCATTGATTGGCGGACTCACAGGAGCAGTTGCAATGGGACTTATCAGTGTGATTTCCAACAACTTTGTGGTATACCCGGTATATTACAATGTAATGCCCAAGGAGGTAATTTTAGGCGCATATCAGGCAATCCTTCCATCAATGAAAACGATTTTCCAGTGTCTGGTCTGCTTTAACCTGCCGTTTACAATCGTGAAAGGGCTGATCGCAGTGGCCATTTCTATGCTGATCTACAAGCCGTTGTCCCCGATTTTAAAGGGAAAACAGGAATAGATAACTACATGATTAGATGCGCACCGTCCCGGCGGTGCGTTTTTTCTTTCTTTTTTGAAAAGAAACTGCTATAATACATACTACAAACGATGTTCAAGAAGATAGGAGAGGAAAATGGAAGTTTCATTTGATGTTCAGTTGCAGCCGAAAGATTTGTTTCGGTTTAACATGTATCAGACCTATACGGGAATGCAGGGCGTTTTGTCCATTGTTCTTGGAATCCTTGGGTTTGTGATGGCGGGGCTTTCTGTTGGAAAGGCAGAAATACCCTATACGATCATGTATATTGTAGTGGGACTGATTTTCCTATTTTATATTCCTGTGTCCCTGTGGCTTCGGGCGAAACAGACACTGAAGGCCAACGCGGTTCTGGCAGGAAAACTTCATTATGAGGTATCTGAGAAGGGAATCCATGTGGTTCAGGGCAAAGAGACAGGAGATCTGCCGTGGGATGCCGTGTACAAACTGGTTTCCAACAAGCATCAGATTTTGATCTACACCACCAGAGTGAATGCTTATGTGGTCCCAAGGGAGCAGATCGGGGATCAGTATGACGGCTTTTGCCAGGTGGCAGGAAAGGTCCTGGAGCCGTTTCGGCTTAAGCTGAAGAAATAAGGAGCAGGAAATGATAAAACAGAGGGAAACAATTATTGAGACCTTTTCCGCAGAAGAAACCTTCGATCTTGGAGAAAAAATGGGGCGTGGGGCAGAACCGGGAGAGGTATATACGCTGATCGGAGACCTTGGCGTCGGCAAGACGGTGCTGACCCAGGGAATTGCGAAGGGCTTGGAAATTACGGAGCCCATCTGCAGTCCGACCTTTACCATTGTGCAGGTTTATGAGGAGGGCCGGATACCTTTTTACCATTTTGATGTGTACCGGATCGGGGATATCGAGGAGATGGACGAGATCGGGTATGAGGATTATTTCTATGGAGATGGTCTCTGTATGATTGAGTGGGCCAATCTGATCGAAGAGATTCTGCCGGAGCATTACAGGCAGATTACGATTGAGAAGGATCCGGAAAAAGGATTTGATTATCGTAAGATAACAATCCGGGATATATAGCTTCGGCTCATTCGCCGAAAAGATAATAAGAGGTTTGACTATGAAAATACTTGCACTGGACAGCTCTGGTCTTGTGGCCAGTGTGGCTGTTGTAGAAGACGACAATTTGCTGGGGGAGTATACCATTAATTATAAGAAGACGCATTCTCAGACACTGCTTCCAATGCTGGATGAGGTGGTGCGTATGATCGAGCTGGATTTAGATTCCGTGGACGCGATTGCAGTGTCGGCCGGCCCGGGGTCTTTTACAGGCCTTCGGATTGGCTCTGCTACCGCCAAGGGGCTGGGGCTTGCGTTAAATAAGCCGATTGTATCTGTTCCTACAGTGGATGCTCTCGCCTATAATCTCTGGGGAAGCCCGGAGCTGGTCTGCCCTCTGATGGATGCCAGGAGGCAGCAGGCTTATACGGGACTCTACACCTTTTCGCAGGGAGAGATGAGGACGGAGCTTGCAGAATGTGCGGTTGGGATTGACGAAATTACTGAAAAGATAAATGGTTTTGGGAGGAAATGTGTTTTCCTTGGAGATGGGGTGCCGGTTTTTGCAGATTATCTGAAGGAAAACCTGACGGTGCCGTATGCTTTTGCGCCTGCTCACTGCAACAAACAGCGGGCGGCCAGTGTGGCGGCTCTTGGAGAAGTTCTGTATGCCGGAGGCAGATTTGAGACGGCGGCGGATCATAAGCCGGAATATCTGCGGCTTTCCCAGGCAGAACGTGAGCGTAGGGAAAAGGAACGGGATTTTCGCATATGATGATTCGTTTGATGACGAGGGAAGATATCCCGGAGGTGGCTGCCATTGAGAAACTCTGCTTTTCACAACCCTGGAGTGAAAAGGGCTTTGCGGAGGGACTTGATGCATCTGCAGTTTTTTTGGCGGCAGAAGAGGACGGCAGGACCATCGGTTATATTGGAATGTATGTATCCGCCCCGGAAGGGGAGATTACCAATGTGGCAGTAATGCCGGGACATCGCGGAAAAGGCATTGGAAAGGCATTGGTGGATGCTGTGAAGCATTGGGCTGCGGATCATGGTGTGACAAGGATTGTCCTTGAGGTTCGAGAAAGTAATGTGTCTGCAATCCATGTATACGAGTCTGCAGGCTTTGTGAAACTGGGAATCAGGAAAAACTTTTACCAGTTTCCCACGGAGGATGCCTTCGTGATGGAAATGAATGGATAGATATTATATGATGTGAGTGTCAAAAGTGCTTTTGCCACTCACTGATATACGAATTG
>CAMFDG010000050.1 GCA_945949045.1 uncultured Lachnospiraceae bacterium | reverse complement strand
GTTGTAATTACGACGCTGACACTCTGTGCAGGCTAATGTAATCTTTGTACGCACAACTTCCACCTCCGTTATTATTCTTTGTGTTGTCCTGCCTAAAAAAAGGCATAAAAAAAAGACCTACTTCAAGCCTTCACACTATATCACGATTCCGGGCATCCGTCAACTGTTTTTCTGTAAAAAAGCGCAAATCTTCTGTTTCATCCACATTCACATTATATATAGGAAGGTTTTTTCCACAATTTCATAGATATGGGTGTTGAAAATCCCCAAAAACGGCGATATAATATATATGTATAAATGGATTTACTTTGCCCCGAGCGTATAATGCTTATTCATGGAAGAAAGGAGGGGATCTCTATGGCACGTATCGACAGCGCATACGACTATTACATGTCGAACTATGCGAATAAGGAAGTCTCGCGTTACGACTCTCATAAGAAGAGTGATCTGCGCAAGGTCTACAATCAGATTGTCAAGACAAATAAAGAATCTCCTCTGTACAAGATCCGCAACATGGAGGGTGCAAAGAAATACGCGATTGACATCAAGGAAAATGCCAAATCCATTCAGAATGTCGTTGCTTCCCTTTCCGACAAATATGGTTCCTTTGCGGATTCCTTCCAGAAGAAGGTGGCCGTATCCTCCGATGAAGACAAGGTAGGAGTAACCTATATCGGAGACGGTAACGAAGCAAACAAGACCGACAGTTTCCAGATTAAAGTTGATCAGCTGGCAGCTCCACAGGTTAACACCGGCAACTATTTAAGGGACAGCTTTCACTCCCTGAAGCCGGGATCCTATTCCTTTGACCTGGAAACCAACACCGCCGCCTACGAGCTGCAGTTCAATGTGAGCCCGTCGGAGACGAACCTTGATATTATTAAGAAGCTTGCCAATCTGGTGAACCACTCGAATCTGGGCATTACCGCCGATATCAGGAGTGACGGCAAGGGCTCCAGTGCATTGGCATTAACCTCTGTGCAGACCGGTCTCAGCGATCAGGAGGAGAACCTTTTCACCATCTCCCCGGATGCCAGTCCCGGCTCTATGGAGACCATGGATATTCTCGGAATTGACCAGATTTCGGAAAAGGCCCACAACTCCAGCTTCGAATTGAATGGAAAACAGCATTCCTCAATGTCCAACACCTTTTCCATCAACAATACCTTTGAACTGACGCTGAAGGGTGTAACCGAAGACAAGGGAACAACGATCGGTTTCAAGGCAAACACAGATGCCATTGCAGATAATATTAAGACACTGACAGACGCATATAATAAGATGCTTTCCACCGCAGAGGATTATGCGGACAGCAGTGCCGGAGAGGGCCGCAGGCTCCAGAACGATCTGGCTTCGGTATCTCTCCAGAGCAAAGCAAACCTGCAGTATATCGGACTGATGGTGGGGGATGATGGATCCATCAGCATCGATAAGGACATTCTTTCCAGAGCGGTCACACCGGAGCGGGCGGAAAATACCTTTGCAACACTTTCCGGTTTACGGGACGCCATCGGAAAGAAAGCGGAGAACATTGCCATCAACCCGATGAAATACGTCAACAAGATCGTTGTTGCATATAAGAATCCGGCTCATAACTTTGCAACGCCATATATCAGTTCCATCTACTCCGGGATGATGTTAGATAATTATGTATAAAAAGGGTGAACCAGCCGGCACAGGCAGGAGGTTCACCCATTTTTTATCTCCATTAAATCATCCGGTCTGCAATATAGTACCTTCGCAATCCGAAGCACATAATCTGCTCTCGCATGATTGATATTCTTCTGTTTCTGCTCGTACTGCTGGATTGTCCGAAGCGGCACCTCCGCTCTCTCTGCAAGCTCCCGCTGGCTTATACCAATCCGCCTGCGATATGCCTGAAGACGTGACAACTGTCGTTCCTCGGGATTCTCACACATTTCATCCAATGCATAGACAAAATTCATCACATCCATCTCATGATACTTACGATACATGAGCAAAATATCCGTAACTGCAATATACGCCGTAATCTGTTCAAACATGACGTTCCGGTACCACTGATAATAGGACAGATAAAATCCAAGCCAGTATTCCGGACTCCGATCCAACATAAAAACCGGCTCAGGGAACTCCCTAATCCCTGTTACTTCCATAATTATCCGCTGCGCCAATTCTACTCCCGACAAACCTGCAACAACCGAACAATCTCCCTCTTCAAATCGGTGTACATAAGATGAAGTAAGAAACATTTTATAAAAATGTTCCATCTCCAAGCCACAGCCATTGACACCATAATCAAACATCCACGCCAGCGTCATACGTGCCTTAGCCAGATATATTTCATCGTAAGCGCGGATCATCTTCTTTCATCTCCTCGTCCAGAATCTGCATCATATATATCTCACCTTTCTTCCATGGAGTCTTTCGGTTCGTAAAATAATCCCGGCGTGCTTTCCCGTCTCTCGCCAGCTTCTTTGGATTCCAGATTGCTGCTTCCGCAACAATAGCCTTCTGAAACGTAAGGCATCCAAACGCCTTTCGACTCTTCAGCACTACCTGCTGGCCAAGTTCACCCAGATACATTGCAGAAGATAGCTGCTTCAATGAAATCGCATTATTCAGGAAATCTTGTGCAAAAGAAAAATAACTGTCATCGGCCCGATAACCAATCATAACATCATAATCCCCATAACCGATATCAAAATTCTGAATCAAATACCGTCTGGCTTCTTCCCCAAAATCGGACTGAATGTCAAATACACGATTCTGCAATAATATAGTTAACCAATGAAGAATACTGTATTCCTCCGTGCACAAATTTAAGAGTTTCAATCCGCTCATATCCAACAGGTATTCATTTGCATAGCCGTCATGTATCCCGGAAACAGCCCACTCCCTGGCCAACTCCAGACTCTGCGTACAATAGAATCCCGGCCCGTAATCATTGTGCGGATTTCCAACACCAAATTTGGGTAATTTGATTATTTTGTTAGAACCATGATAAATAGTGATTACTTTATTCATGGTCTTAGTATACTCCTATCGGAGTACCGTGTCAAGAATTTACACTTTCTGCAATTCCTTTTCCAGTTCCTCCAATTCCTGATCTTGTGGGAGCATCTGTTTCACCTGCATCAGTACCTCAAGAGCCTGTTGTTTCATGCCGTTTTGAATAAGAAGGCGAAGCTGCTTCTTGATACCGGACGCAAGTTCTTTCATCTCCTGTGAGAGTTCTCCCGAAGAAGCAGACACACTCTCTGCTTCCTCCACCACCGAAGTGCACATTTGGCCGACTCCTTCAACAGTCTTTTCCATCCGGTTTTCCGGCACGTCTCCCCGCAGTGCATCCGGCGCCACATCCCGAATGATGTCCATCACCGGTGTTACGCGATGTCCCGATTCCTCGTATGCCACAAGCTCTTGACAGAAATATTCCCACAAGGGTCCGTGACCGTGCATCAGGCGGATCAGTTCCTCAAAAATCTCCTCTCTGGGCAGCTGGCACATGGCCTCGATCATGGTCTGCACGATTTCCTCATGGACGTACAGGCTGGACTCATCCCAGGCAAGTTTTGGCAGATATTTCTTCAAATACTCCGTCTTCCCCTGCTTCAATCCCGCGCAGATCAGAAGGGAATAGCCCTCCTTAATCATCACAACATCCAGACATTCTCCCACAAAGGGTACTGCCTTCTGAAGAAAAAGAAGCGGTTCATTTTCATCCCAGAATTCCTTCCAGCGCACATAACGCCCGGCGTACTTTTCGCACTCTGCATACCGCATGAGATAAAAGCAGGCGTCAGCCTCCCGCAACGCCGTAAAGGTGTTACAAAGCTCCGTCATCCGAGAATCCGCGTCCGCCTGCAGACAGACTGCAAGCATGTCCTCATAACGCTTTTCCTCCTTCAGTGCCAGAATCTTTGCCCCGTAAAAGGCTCCGATGGAAATACAGTCATACATTTCCGTCCGGTCCTTCGTCAGCGCCAGGCTCTCCTCCCCCAGCTCATACAAAAGCCGGCTCTCCTTGACCGACCGATACTCCTGTGCCAGCTGGATCCGCCACCGAAGATTGTCCGGTTCCTCCTCCAGCATCTCCAGAAGGAGCACACGGTTTCGTTCATAATGCTTCCTGAGTGCCTCCTCGGTCTCAAACACATAGCCGAAATGATGCACAATGGACTTAAGGCCGATGCAGTCCCCCTGCATGGGGGTCATATACTCGTGTATCCGGCTCTCAAAATGCAGATCCGGCCACCGGCGGGACATCCGTGAAACCCAGGCATCCGTGTACTGGGTCATCTCCATATCTAGAAAATTCCTCTGAATGTAGCTGGCGTAACCGTATTTCTTATAGGTTCCGTTTTTGAAAAAATCAATGATTTCTTTCGTATCCACGAACCATTCATCGTCGTCCAGATACAGATACCACTCCCCATGGGCATAGGGCAGTGTCGCGTTCCTTGCCTTGGAAAAATCGTTGCACCATGTAAATTCCGCCACGGTATCCCCATATTCCTCCAGAAGCGCCCGCACATCCGGATCACAGCCTGTGTCCAGAAGAATCAGTTCACAGGGAATGGCGTCCCGGATTGGTGTCAGGGAATCTAAGCATTTACGGATGGTGTCCCGACGGTTGGAGACCAGGACGGCGATGGATAGTAAAATGTTGTTTTCTGTCTGCATAGGCATCCCTCAGGAAAACTGTTTTTCCAGCTTTTCCTCCAATCTCTTCGTCTCTTTGTCATCCGGAAGCATCTGCCGAAGCTGGCGCACAATTTCGTAAGCCTCCATATACATCCCCTGATCCATCAGTTGAATCACCTGTGCCCTCACCTGCTTTGCCATCTCCTGCAATTCATCCCGGGCATCCGCAGCAGCCTCAGCCTGCCGCTCCTGTTCTTTTCCAATCTCCTTTGCAAGGGCTTTGACAAATCCCCCCATAGGCGGAAACTCTTTTGCAGCATGTTTTAAGGCCTCCAACTGCGTGCTCCAGTCTCCTGCACCACACTGTAAGCATTCCTGTGCATGAACTGCTGCCCGACAGCTTGCCGGAAGAATCTCCATCCTCCCCTCAAAGGCTTTCGGAGTATATACCTCATGGGCATAGGTCAGATTGCTGACAACAAAATAAGAAAGCTTTTCTCTCAGCCGATCGTAGCTCTCCCCTTTTGTCCCCTGCTCCATCACGGCATTCGCATCATGCATGGCGAAATAATGATAGCGGATATCCTCCCGGGTACGAACCGCGCGCAGATGCTCACGAATCTCTTTCCAGAGCTCCGGTTTCTTTTTGCTCTGAAGCACCATGACCTGAGCCATCCATTGCGAAATCGACAGAGAAAGCAGTTCCTCCTCCAGCGGAAGGAGTCCACTTATCCCCAACTGCCAGATCTCCTCCGGGAGTTCCAGAAATTCACCGTTTCCGTCCACAAAGCGGCGTAATGCCCCCAAAATCTCCTGTTTCTCTTTCTCCGGAAATTCGTTGATTCTTCCAAGTGCGATCAACGCCTTCGCCCAGAGGAGAACGATCCGTTCCCTGGCCTCCTGCGTAATGGCATCCTTCACCAGAACAATGCTCTCCAAAATCGTTTGTGCCTGTTCATCCCGTGCTTCCTGCTGCATATGCTCATAGAAATCGCAATAGGTTTTACAGTAAGATACCGTTCTTTCAAAAGCATCTGCCTCTGCCATCCGTGTGGCCGCATAATAAGAAATACTGCATGCAGCCGCAGCCGGATTTCTGGAATCTTCCAAGGAAGAAGCTGCAAAGTCATCCATCTGCCCGGCCTCCTTCAAAAGGCCCAGCCCCAGGATTTTTCCGGAGAAAAAAGCACCTCTGCACAGATTTCCGAAGGACTGATCCTCCTGCTCAAGCATATCGATTCCCCGGTCTGCGGCATCAATAAGCCCTTTACCATCCCCCATGCTGAAACACTCCTGCAGCATCTGAAGCGGCCAGCGCATGTTCAGCGGCTCCTCCTCCATGAGTTTCTCCAGAAGTGTTACGTTGCGATCAAAATGTGCCCTTTTTTCCTCCTCCGTCCGGAATACATAACCATAATGATGGGCAAAGGCCTGAATCCTTTTGCATCTGCCCCGAGCCGGCACTAAAGACTCATGCACCCGCCCCTCGAAGTGCGTATCACTCTCCAAATGAATCAAACGGGAAACCCAGTCATCCGAATAAGCGGTTCCCTCCATGTTATTGTAGTTTCTGACCCGGTAAACCGCCTGGTCATATTCCTTATACTCTCCCGACACAAAAAAATCGACAATCGGCGTCACATCCTCAAACCACTCATCATCGTCCAGAAACATGAACCACTCACCGCCGGCTTTTTCCAGTCCCGCATTTCTCGCTTTCGCAAAATCGTCACACCAGACAAAAGGAATAATCTGATCCGTATAACTTTGTAACTGTTCCTGAAATTCTTCGGAGCATCCGGTGTCTACCAGAATCAGCTCTGACGGCACCTGCTCCATCAGAGGCCGAAGGGAATCCAGACATTTCCCGGTGGTATCCTCTCTCCCGGAAACCAGGAGAGAAATTGTTAAAATAAGGTCTGACATACACTCCTCCTCTTATTCCAGCATGGCAAGCCGCGCCTTAAGAATCAGCTCTGCGGTCTCCAGATCATCCGGCTGCATTTTCTTAAGCTCCGTCAAAATTCCATATGCATCCACAGGTTTTCCTGCATCCATTACCTTCCTTGCCTCATCTTTGATCTGCTGCTGCAATGCATACATTTCCTCTTTCTGTCGTTGTTTTCTCTGCCTGTGGTCCTCCTGCAGGGAATGCACATAATTTTTCATGGCCCCCGCAAAAGAAGGGCAAAGCTCCATAGCCATCTTATAGGCCTTCAGGGCCTCCCTCAGATCCTTCTCTTCCTCCTCAAGACCCTTGGAAATAGAGATAGAGGCCTGAAGATCCTCCGGCAGAAGTTCTGTATAATCCTTCAAAACAGACTGCTGATAATACCTGTTCCGATATGCTTTTGCCGTCTGTTCGAACTGCATCAGCCAGTCCCTCTTGACCATTATCTCCTGCTGCGTTCCAAGGCTGATGGCTTTTGCCTCCGCGATACGTAAGAAAAGAAAATCATAGTACGGACTTTCCTTGGTCTTTCGGTTTATAAACTCCTTTTCCGTGATCAGGAGGTCATCCAAAGTCACCTTCTCAATATACTCCGAAATCTGATCCTTCCAACGGTCAAAATCAACAGACAGATACAGGTCTTCCAAGTTTACCTGATATTTCCCGGCAATCTCCAGGATTTCGTTCGGCGTCATAAAAACATTGGTGCAGTGCTGATAAAAAGCCATCAGTTCCCCTGCAATATCCTCTGTGCGGTTTTCCCGGTCAGCCACCCGCACTCTGGCATAATACACATACCAGTGTTCACTCTTCATCCTGGCAATCACGGAAAGCAGCTTCTGAAATCCTTCGGGCCTGTCCGCCCACTCCTGTGTCCGGACGAAATATTTCGGCTGTGTCTGTGCATTGTCCCATAAATACTGAGATGCTTCCACCAGACTCTCCTCCGGGCCGAATTTCGCAGCTGCGTCCACAATCACATCCACCATTCCATCAAAGACATAAATGACCTTCCGGTTCCATTCCAGATCCCCCAGATATTTCTGAAGAGGTTTCAGATCTCCTCTCTGAAGCCCGCAGGCGATCAGGATGGAATACACCCGTTTCATAGGCACACTGTCCAGCGCTTCGCCTACCAGAAGTGCTGTTTTCTGATCCTCCAGCCCCACGGGATCTTTCCGAAGTCTCCGGCCGACTCTTAAATATCTGTGTGCATAGTCCTCCGCCTTTGCATCATCCCCGGTCCTGAAATAAAGGGTTGCATAACACAGGTCGATGTATGCCTCACAGAGCAGACTGTTCCGGGGATCCTTCATCGCATCCTCCCCCGCCTGTCCGGCCTCATCGTATCGTTTTAAGAACAACAGGCTCTCCATCTTTCCTGCATAAAAGGTCCCGATATCGTAATTGTCGTATTTATTGTTCAGGGAACGTGTCTCCTCCAGACACCGGTCGCAAAACTCCACCAGCTTCTCCCAATCCTTGATGGAGCGGTACTCCTGTGCAAGCTGCACCTTCCAGCGCAGATTATCCGGTTCCTCTTTCATCATATCGAGAAGGAGCGACGCATTGCGTTCGAAATGCTTTTTCTTGTCCTCCTCCGTATCATAAATATAGCCGGAATGATAAGCAATGGCCGAAATCGATTTACAGCTGGTGCCCGCCGGATACAGATACTCATGAATCTTACTGCGGAATTCCGTCCCCGGATCCAGCCTCACCATTCGGGAAACCCAGGAGTCACTGTAATTCAGATACGCTCTGTCATAAAAATTCCGGACAATATAGTTGGCGCAGGTATATGACTTGTAGTCCCCGCTTTTGAAGAATCGAACCAGTGGATCAATCTCCACAAACCATTCATCATCATCCAGAAACAGAAACCACTCCCCCTTCGCCCGCTTCAGCCCGGTATTCCTGGCCTTGGAAAAATCATTGCACCAGGTAAAAGGAATTACCTGGTCCGTGTATTCCAGTAAAATCTGATGCAGGCTCTCACTGCCACTGGTATCCACCAGAATCAGTTCGCTGGGGATCTGCTCCATAATCGGCTTCAGCGAATCCAGGCACTTACGTATGGTGTCCGGACGGTTTGATGCCAGCAAAGAAATCGATAATACAATATGATCTGCCACAAAAAATCCTCCCTGATACTGAAAAAGGGCGAATTACTCCGCCCTTTTTGTTCCTATATAAGTTCTTCCTAAAATAATTACTGTAAGAGTGACAGAACGCCCTGTGTGGACTGGTTTGCCTGAGCCAGCATAGACTGACCTGCCTGCGCAAGAATGTTGTTCTTGCTGTACTCAACCATCTCTTCTGCCATATCCGTATCACGAATCTGTGACTCAGCACTTGTGGTATTCTCAACAACGTTATCCAGGTTGTTAATCGTATGCTCCAGTCTGTTCTGGATGGCACCAAGTGAAGATCTCTGTGCGGAAACCTTGGAAATTGCATCTGCAATCGCATCGATGGCGTATGTTGCCTTGGCACCGGTCTCGTCCACGATGGCGAGGTTCTTTACTCCCAGACCTGCTGCATCCATGGTATCAATGGTAAATGCAATCTTATTGGTTCCGTCCGCATCAGCACCTACATGTAAGCCCACCTGCAGACCCTGCTTGATCTGACGGTCCCCCTCTGTGATCTTGAAGGTAACCTGTGTATTCGTTGAAGAATATTCGCCTGTTGGTGCCGGATCCTTAATTTTGGCTCCGCGTCCCGGATCGGTACCGATGGAGCTTGCTCTGATCAGCTCATCCTTAATCAGGCTGTAAGCTTTCTTCGCAGAGATTACGGATGCATCATTATCTCCAACGCCATCTGCCTTGTCATCCTTCATGGCAACGAAGGTCTGTGTTCCGATAACGACCTTATCTCCATCTGTAATCAAAGATTTGAGATCCTCTTGTTTATAAACTTTATCTGCTACACTGGTCTTTGTTCCAATCTTGTAGTCCGTTCCGTTAATCGTAACGATGCTTCCATTCGTACTCGGAACCTTAGCGGTAATCTGGCTGATTGTTGTTCCGATGGTATAGCCCTTTGCTCCAATGGAAATCTCCTGTCCGGTCTTAAGAGCTGTCATCTTAAAGGTTGCCGTACCTGTTCCCATACCAGTTAATGTTCCGGTAATACCAGCATCCTTTGCTGTAATCACAGCTGTGGAGTTCTTACCATTTCCCTTCAACAGATAGGTCTCGTTAAACTTGGTTGTCTCTGCAACACGATCAATTTCTGTCGTAAGCTGTGAAATCTCGTTCTGAATAGCCTCGCGGTCGGAAGCACTGTTGGTTCCGTTTGCGGCCTGAACTGCCAGCTCATTCATACGCTGTAACATGGAGTGAACTTCTGTCAAAGCACCCTCAGCTGTCTGTACTGCTGAGATTCCGTCCTGTGCGTTGGTGGAAGCCTGATCAAGACCCCTGATCTGCTTTCTCATCTTCTCAGAAATAGAAAGTCCTGCTGCGTCATCTGCTGCACGGTTGATCTTATATCCGGAAGACAGCTTCTCAGTTGCCTTTGCCTGACTCTTTGTTGTAACGTTTAACATTCTGTTGGCGTTCATCGCCTGCATATTGTGCTGTACTACCATGATTTTTCCTCCTTGAATACCTGTAACTTTCTGTTACAATCCTTGTATTTATTGGTTTGCTACTACCTACTTGCCTTATATATCGGGAAAAACTGGAAGTACTTAACCCCTAATATTAAAAATTTTTTAAAAAAAGCAAAAAAATAGCAGCCGAAGCCGCTATTTTTAATTTCCCTTGCTGCTCAGGGGATTACTCCTCGCCTCGAAGAACTGATTGTTGTCCACTCTCGCACGATCCTCGTCATTGTACAGACTCTTCTGCCGGATTTCATCCATCTCCGCTGTCTCCTCGGAAAACTTCTTGTTTGCCTTCGGATAGGGATCTGCGTCGGTGCCTTTTAATAAAGTTGTTTTATAATAAGTTTTCTTTCTGCCCATAACCCATAGCTGCCTCCTTATAAATATAAGGATAGTATGCTTCATTTCATCTAAAATAACCTGCACTGCATCAATAAAATCCTTATTTTGCTATTCTCTTTCATTAGAAAGGCCCTGTGTCATATGGTGGAAATCAATCAAATGCACTTTGCTGTTCTGCGTGGCATATTCCACTGCATTTTCCTTAAATCCCGATTTTGAAAAAATATAATAGTGTTTCTCCGGATATTGAAATAATTCTCCCCTCTCGATCAGAGTATGGATTACCTCCGCATCCACTTTCTCATTGCGCCATTTACATTCGGCGAACAGCGCTTTATCTTCAGACACTGACATAATGTCAATCTCCTCCTGGCGCTTTTTCTTTCTGTTATTGCCCCACCAGCGTCCTGCATTCCCCAATGGAAATGGCAAGTCTTTATAAACCTCCGGTAAATATAGATACTGCTTACAGATTTCTTCAAATACGCTCCCCATGAAGTCATTCATCTGTGGCTTCACAATAGAATCATACACTTGCTCACCAACTCCGCGGATAATACTGCTGACATTTGGTCTGACAAAACGATACCAGAATAAAAACATACTGTCCGAAAGCTGGTATAGGGTTTTGCGTCCGGTCTCCGGCTCAGTGACAGGCGTTTCTTTTTTTACCATGCCCAGGGAAATTAAGGACGACAGCTGATTACTGCAGCCGCTGGTTTCCAGTCCGGTTTTTGTAGCAATTTCATTTAAACGGCTGGCTCCACTGGCAATTGCGGCAATAATGGAATGGTAGGTCATTGGTTCTTTCAGTTCCTGCTTCATCAAATTGACCGGTTCCTCAAATAGACGCCCGCTCTCCTCAAAGAAGAGCTGAATCACATTTTCATCCACCCCAAGATTCATGTCAATGCGTGATAAATACTCCGGTATTCCACCTGTAACTCCATAAAAAACGGCCTGCTGCCCGGAAGAATAGTTTCCTAACATTTCTCCGGCTTCCCAGAAGGTAAATGGGTGTATCTTAAACTGGGCACTTCTCCGTCCATACAGGGGACTTTTATAGCCCAATACCTGTTCTTCCATAAAGTTCATGGAGGAACCGCACAGAATCAAAAACAACCGGCTGTCTTTCCAACACCGGTCAATATGGCTTTGCAGCATGGAGGAAATCGCCGGATAGGAAGCTGCCAGATACGGGTACTCGTCAATTGCGATAAGCAGCCGTTCTCCGGATTTTGCCAAAGAATCAATATAATCCAAAAGAGCCTCGAAATCACGAAATACCGGAGTTGCTGCGGTCAACTGAGTACGCTCCAAAAGCGCTTTTGATAATCCTGCCAGGTTTTCTCTTTTGGTCCCTTCTACCGCCATGTAATAAACCGCCGTTTTTTCCTTGATAAACTCACGGATCAGCGTTGTCTTACCTACCCGTCTTCTTCCATAAAGTACCGCAAACTCAAATTGACTGCTGTGATACATCTTATTCAGTTTTTCAAGTTCCCGTTTTCTTCCAACAAACATGACATGCCTCGATTCGTCAAATGATAAAAAGCACAATTACTAATCGCTCAATTAGTAATTGTGCTTTTAGTTTATGCTTATTTACATCAGAATGCAAGACAAATTTTCCTGGACCCCAATATACGCATATCTTCCCGCAAACTACTTCCTTAACCAATCAGTACGTTCTTTCCCTCAAAGGCAAACTCATATTTATGGATACGCTCTGACGGAATTCCCTTTGCGATCAACGATGCCGCATACTGTTTTTCCTCGATCTGTGCAAGCGCTGCACGAACCGTATCCTCCAAGTTCTGACCATCTTCCTTGTCATGAACCTTAAATTCCAGTACAAATGCGTCTCCACCCGTTTTATCCTTCGGTTCAATCACAACATCATACCGGCCACGACCACTCTCCCTGTTGGAAGTCACTGTATAGGAATTCGACAAATCAACAATCAGTCCCAGGACGAAGCCGTGATAAAAACGCTCCGGCTCTGCATCAGAAGTTTTCTTTCCCGTATCAAAATAACTGAATGTCTTCATAGCGACATCATTCATATAGGCATTCATATCTTTCAGGTTTCCCTGCAATAATGCCTCCACAAAGTCGTTATAAGACCCATCTGGTTCATCAAACCATCCTCTGACAATATCGTAAAACATATCAAGTACTTCCCCGTTGGTCAGAGCCAATTCATACATGGGTTTTCTTCCGGCAGTCCGCTGTTCCTCCATCTTCACGACTCTCAAATATCCACTGGCAAGAAGAAGACTCCAGATAGCTCCCTCTCGCTGATCCAGCTGTTCAAAGATAATCTGCTCATCAATGGGACAAGCAATACTCTCTCCCTTCAGCAGAATTTCAAACTGCGATTTTATCTTTTTGCTGCCCTCCCGAATCAGTTTTCCCACAAGACCATTGCTGCTGGTATTGGCCCAATAGGAAGCAATCCTTCCTTTGTCCAGGAAATTAAGAATAGACCACGGATTATAAATATCCCCATGTCCGCCAAAGGTAAAACCATCATACCAATATTTTACCTCTTCCTTCCGGTCACTGTAACCATATTCGTCCATGGCAGCAAACACCTCATCCTCCGTGAATCCGAAAACAGTTGCATACTTCTCTGAGGTTGTTGTCACCACCTCCAAATTATTCAGATCGGAGAAAATAGACTCCTTACTTACCCTGGTAATTCCGGTCATGACTGCCCGCTCCAGAGCGGGATTTGTCTTAAAGGTGGAGTTAAATAAGGTGCGTGTGAAGTCAGCCAGTTCCTTCCAATAGCCATGGATATATGCCTCCTGCATAGGTGTATCGTATTCGTCCAAAAGAATAATCACCTTTTTCCCGTAATAACGGAATAAATAATCAGATAAACGATACAACGCCAGTGAGGCATCCTCTTCACGCATTCCCGTTCTCATCCGGTGAAAAGTTGCCTTCTCCGCATCAGACAGACAGGAGGATCCTTCTAAAAAGACATTTTTTTCATATAGCATCATCAGTAGCTGGCGAATCTGATAGCTGGTGCTTTCAAAATCCTTCTCCTTCACGTTGGCAAAAGACAGAAAAATAACCGGATAGGTTCCCTGCAGCCTGCGATACTTCTCATCCCGCCATATGGTAAGACCCCGGAATAAATCCTCCCGATCCGCATAGTTAACCGAGAAAAAAGCCTCCAACATGCTCATATTTAAAGTCTTTCCAAAACGGCGTGGACGCGCGATCAGTGTAACACTGTCACTGTTCTCCCACCACTCTCGGATAAAATCCGTTTTATCAATATAAAATAAGTTTTTTTCTCTCAGCTTATCAAAATTCTGTATTCCGATTGCAACCGTTGCCGCCATAGCGCATACCTCCAGAGATTCGAAAATCCGCTATACTACTGATTACACATAGTATAGCGGATTTATAGATAAAATACAATGATCATAAATT
>CAMFDG010000049.1 GCA_945949045.1 uncultured Lachnospiraceae bacterium | reverse complement strand
AAACGAATGGAACAAATGCTGGGGGAGGAATATCCGGCTTTTTTGCAAAGTTATGAGAGGCAGCGGGCACAGGCGCTTCGGTTTAACCCTTTGAAGGGCGGAATCGAAGATTTCCTGCGGAAGGCTCCCTTTACGCTGCGACCGGTTCCCTGGGAACCCAACGGCTTTTATTATGGGAATATGGATGCACCGGGGAAACACCCCTATCACGAAGCGGGAGTTTACTATATTCAGGAGCCCAGCGCAATGGCACCGGCGGCTTTCCTGGATGCACATCCGGGAGAAAGAATTCTGGATCTCTGTGCAGCCCCCGGGGGAAAAAGTACACAGATTGCCGTGGCAATGTGTGGAAGCGGAATTCTGGTCAGCAATGAAATCCACCCTGCCCGGGCCAAAATTTTGTCAGAAAATATAGAACGGATGGGAATAACCAATGCAATGGTTACGAATGAGAGCCCCAAGAAGCTGGCAGAAAGGTTTGAGAGCTGGTTTGATCGGATTATGGTGGATGCGCCCTGCTCAGGAGAAGGCATGTTTCGGAAAAACGAGGAAGCCTGTGAGGAGTGGAGTCCGGAAAATGTGCGTCTCTGTGCTCTGCGTCAGATGGAGATTCTTGACCTTGCAGCGGGGATGCTGAAGCCGGGAGGTACACTTGTCTATTCTACCTGTACCTTTGCCCCGGAGGAAGATGAGGGGTGCGTCAGCAGCTTCCTGTGCCGGCATTCGGAATTTGAACTGTGTGAGACGAAGAAGTATCCGGGAATGGAGTCCGGGAGAGCGGATTGGATACCGGAGCCTGTTTCCGGTCTGGAGCATACCTGTCGCCTTTTTCCTCATAAGCTGGAGGGCGAGGGGCATTTTCTGGCAGTACTTAAAAAGAAGGGAACTGTTCCCGAGGCGTTCAAGGGCAGCTGCGGCGGCTATGAGAGGCCTGCGGCAAAAAAGGATTTGGGAGAATATCCCGCCTTTTGTCGGGAGAACCTCCGAGAGATGCCGCAGGGGCAGATTCTTCGCTTTGGAGAACAGCTATATCTTGCACCGGAGGAACTTCCGGCATTAAAGGGACTGAAAGTGCTTAGGCCGGGACTGCATCTCGGGACACTGAAGAAGAATCGGTTTGAGCCTTCCCATGCTCTGGCGCTTGCACTTAAGCCGGAGCAGGTGTGGCATACCTGGGAGCTGGCAGCGGATTCTCAGGATGCCCGCAGCTACCTGAGTGGACAGACCTTCCCGGCAGAAGGGGATAAGGGCTGGTATCTGATTACGGTTGACGGCTATAGCATCGGATGGGGAAAGCTGGCGGGAAATATGATGAAGAACCATTACCCGAAGGGACTTCGAATCGTCTGAAAAAGCCTGTATCTTATGGATACAGGCTTTTTTATTCCGATTGTCCGATGGCAGAGCCGTCGGATGGGAGGGCTGTCAGATGGAATGACCGCCACCGCCACCGCTGTGACCACCGCCGCCACTATGACCGCCGCTATGGCCGCCACCACCGCCGCTGCTGGAACTTGGAGGACTATAGACACGGGTCTGGTTGATAAATTTTGCATTTGCATTGTTCACCTTTACGGAGGTATAGGTGCCCTCGAGCACCTGTTTGATGCCGGCTTTGCGGGACCGGGAAAGGGACATTGCAAACACGTAGTTGATCAGCAGGGCAAGAATGATGGCAAGCAGCGCACTGCAGATATATTTCATGGGTTCAGCGATTTTACGGCCCTCCATCAGAGCTTTTACCTGTTCCAAGGTCTTATAGCTGCAGGTGTAATAATCCCTTCCGTGGGCTGCCGTCGCGTATTTGTAGGTGTTATCGGTAATGGAATAGGCCCGGGAGTTTGTGATTGTCTTGTGCGCTTTCCCATCACTGTAGAGGTAAATCTCATTTAAACAGCGGTCAATGACAAAGATCGTTCCGCTGCTGCCCGGACCAAAGGCCTCATCATAGTAATCTGCGGCGAAATCCTCCGTGGAATAACTGTTGTGACTTGTGGTAGTGACGAGGGCCACATTGCAGTAATCTGTGATGTTTGACATTAAACTCTTTAGTTCCTTTTCATTGGCATCCGTAAAGAAATCAGCCTGATCATCCAGAACATAAGCGTATGGGGTATCTTCATTGTTCACCCTCACCGGAGATGCCGCTATCTTTGCGGGAAGGAGAAGTATTGAAAAAACAAAAGTACAAAGGAACAGGAAAAGCCATTTGGTACATGTTAAATTTATCTTACGCACGATTATCACCTCCCTGCTTGTCAAACTGTGGAAGCCTGCGGGTGGACAGAATGTTATAATAGTGAATAACATCTGCAATGGACAGGATGACCGCAATCAGAACAAAAATGGATCCGGCATAGTAGAACAGGTCGCTGACCGGATGGAGCAGTGCAATGACGGAACTGACAGCTACTGCAATACCGGAAGCAATAAACCCGACAATGCTCTGCCCGGAGGGAAGTGCCTTCATTTTATTGGAACCGACTCCGATAATGATGGCCATGGCAATGATAAGGATGAGCCAAAGCACCGAGGAGAAGGTGAATGTGGAACTTCTGCCGATGCTGCTGCCGAATACGCCAAATAACATATTGAGCAGTATGACACCCATCTGAAAATACACGAATATTTTGACAAAGCCTAATTTATTTTTCTTTTTTGCTGCTTTTGTTAATTTTTGATTTATTTTCTGGTTCTGTAAATTCAGCTGTTCGGGGTTCTCTCGAAACAGCTTGCCGCGGTCTTCGCTGAAGGAATCCTTGTTCTTGATGGCAGAAAGCTCGGCAGTGTAGATAACTGCTGTAAGAACAGCCAGAATAGCGGAGACAGTCAGCAGTCTGGTTGGAAGCAGTGTCACAAAGGCCAACAGAATCACGAAGATCGGGAGAGCCAGAAGCAGGGATCCCAGTGCATATTTCTTCGGATCAATGGGAATATCTGCAACGACCTTGCCGGTCTGTCCGTTGACGGTGGCATAGGCTACCCGGTCCTTTTTCCGGTAGGACATGAACCAGACCGGAAACATGGTGCTGTCCACCTGTTCCGTTTTCGTGTGGAGCGCATCGCTGGGATTGCTGATGCCGGCCATACTAATGGAATAGGGTGCAAAGGCGGGAACCTTGTTCAAAGCGGTCAGCGCTTCCTCAGAAGCGGTGGCTTCCGCCTCCGGCTGATAGACGCTTGCCGGCACATCAGAGGTGTCTGCGTAAAATCCGCTGAGGTAGCCTGGGGTAAAGGCTTTCATTCCTTTGACATCATAAGGAGCCAGGGCCTCGCTGATGCTGTCGGCAAAGGAGGAGGAAGCATCATAGGAGAGCCCCTTGTAGTAGGAATCCATTTCGCCGGTCAGGTAATAATGGTCCGTGCATATGTAATCTCCGCTGCGGTGCTGGGTAGTGCCCTGCAGGGAAATCGGTCCCTTCTGGGTGACATAAAAGGCCCAATAAGGCATGTAGATTCCCCGAAAGCTGTCGATGGCTCCGGGATCTTTGAGCTCCTTCGGCGCGAAGGGTGCGCGGCGCATTTTCCGGGCGAAGGCCTCCTTACAGTCCTCCTTGGTTTTCTTAAATGGAATAATATAGTTTGGCCGATGCTCTTTACTGATTCTGCTGTAAAGAATCGTGGAAGCACCGCAGAAACTGCAGAAGCCTGCCGCTGCATTGTCTGTACTTAGAATTTCGCCTCCGCATTGAGGACAGGTAAATATGGTTACCTCGTAGTTATCCTCGACGGATTTTGACTCCTCGGCATCCTTTGTCTTACTGTCAAAGGAATAAGGGTCAAAAGACTCGTGACAATACTCGCAGGTCATTTGCTGGGACGGAATATCAAATTTGACATTGCCGCCGCAGTGTGGACATGAAATCATAGAATCCCCCTTTTATCTTTATCTGCTTTGTCTTTGGTTACAGGATTACTCCTTTCTTAATAGTAATATATTTTATAGTTTGCGTAAATATCCCTTATTAAAATTGTAACAGAGAAAATTATGTGCTACAATAGGCACGGACTTTATGTTGAGATAAGGAAAAAGAAAATGCAGAACTTTTTGACAGCAAATTATCATGCCCATACGATTCGGTGCCAGCACGCTTCGGGAACCGAGCGGGAATATATCGAGGCTGCGATTGCCATGGGGATCCGCGAGTTTGGTTTTTCGGATCATGTACCCTGCCCTTTTCGGGACGGATATGTTTCCGGCATACGCATGACGATGGAACAGGCTCCGGAATATGTGCGAAAAATCCGTTCTCTGGCCAGAGAGTATCAAAGTGACATCCGCATTTATGCAGGCTTTGAGGCAGAGTATATTCCGGAATTCTATGAGGAACAGAAAAAACTGTTTCGGACGCTGGATGTGGATTACGTGATTATGGGACAGCATTTCTGGTGCAGCGAGGATAAGGGACCCTGCACGGCGGCTGTCACCGGGGATGAGAGCCGGATCCGTTCCTATGTGAATCAGGTGATCGAAGGGATGCACACGGGTACCTACCGGTATCTGGCACATCCGGATATTATGAACTACCGGGGGATGGATTCGGTCTATGACTGGGAGATGACCAGACTCTGCAGGGCCATGAAGGAGATGGACATTCCCATTGAGATCAATATGCTGGGGCTGCGGGAAAACCGTCATTATCCGGACGAAAGATTCTGGAAAATTGCAGGAGAAACAGGCAACCGGGTGATTCTCGGCATAGATGCCCACTGTGTGGAACAGATTTATGACAGGGAGACCTACGAAAAAGGAATAAAACTTGTTGAGAAATATCATCTGGATTTAATAAATGGTATGGATATGAGGTGAGAGGTGCAATGTCAAACAATAATACGGATTTTACTACGGGAAGTATTTTAAAAAAACTGCTGGGATTTATGATGCCGATTCTTGGGGCACTGGTTCTACAGACGATGTATGGGGCGGTAGATATCCTGGTGGTAGGCTGGTTTGGCACAGACGAGAGCATTTCGGCAGTGTCTACCGGAAGCAGTCTGATCAATATGATCGTATCTGTACTTTCTGCGCTGGCTATGGGCGTAACGGTCCTGATGGGACGCTATATCGGAGAGAAGAAGGAAAAACGTTTGGAACAGGTTATCGGGGGCTCTGTGGTAGTATTTTTTATAATTGCTGTTGTCCTTACGGTAATTCTGCTATGCTTTGCTCCGGGACTGGCACATCTCATGCAGGCGCCGGAGGCGGCCGCGGGAAAGACGACTCTCTATCTCCGCATCTGTGGCGGAGGGATTGTCTTTATCATAGGATATAATCTGGTCAGCAGCATTTTTCGGGGGATTGGTAATTCGAAACTTCCGCTGCTGTTCGTTGGAATCGCCTGCCTGCTCAATGTGCTGGGAGATCTTGTCTTCGTTGCCGCCTTTCACTGGGATGTGGCAGGGGCTGCGGCAGCAACGGTTTTGGCTCAGGCGGTCAGCCTGGTGATGTCCGTGGTGGTCAGCCGGAGAATTTCACTGCCGTTTCGTCTCACGCGGGAGGACTTCCGGCTGTCGCGGGAGGTGTCGAAGTTTTTATCTCTGGGGATTCCAATCGCTTTCCAGGAGCTTTTGACCCAGATTTCTTTCCTGTTTCTTTTGTCCTTTGCCAATAGTATGGGGACGACACCGGAGATACGGCTGGCCTCCTCCTCGGGTTATGGAATTGCCAGCAAGATCGCGGCGGTGGTGATGCTGGTTCCCTCTGCCCTGATGCAGTCCATGTCTTCTTTCATTGCACAGAATGTCGGTGCCGGAAAAGAGAAAAGAGCACAGAAGGCAATGGGCTTTGGCATGCTCATCGGTGGAAGCATCGGAATCGTCATGACAGCGGTTGCCTTTTTCGGGGGCCAGCTTCTGGCTTCTGCTTTTACAGACCGTGTCATGTTCCAGATCAAGGCAGCCGAATATCTGAAAGGTTTTAGTCTGGAGGCGATCGTGACCAGCGTTCTCTTCTCCTTCATTGGTTACTACAATGGACATAATAAGACGCTTTTTGTCTTGTTTCAGGGAATTGCACAGTCGTTTCTGGTTCGACTTCCCATGGCCTTTGCCATGTCGCGGCTGATGCCGGATTCTCTGGTCTATCTGGGGGTGTCCGCTCCCACAGCCACTGTCTTTGGGATTATCATCAATCTGGTTTACTTTTTGATCTATTCTCCGAAGGCATTGAAGAGCACAGGGGAAAAGGAATAACCTATATACCTTATTTGACCTTTTTCGTCAAGTGGAAAAATTGCCAAAAGAAAAGAACCTATTTGTGCGAATTGCCGTATGGCTATTAGACACAAGATATTGTATAATAATCTCCGTTGGAAACAAAACATTGTGATAAGGAGATTGTTATAGTTATGTCAGATGAAGTTTTGGATGATGTTATGATCAAGGGAAGCTGCAAGGGGAAGGCGGATGCGATTGTAAACTGCCAGTGCAATATTGAGGATGCACCAAAGCGGTGTGCACAGGCTGAGAATTGTATGTTTTATTCTTATTATAAGTGCAGCAGACAATGGAAACGGCTGGCATAACAGACACATAAGGATCAACAGAGACTTCTGCGGGGGCGAGGATGCCCGGCAGAGGTCTTTTTGCTTTATTCAGAGAAATTGAGGGAAGGAGCATTGCGTATGAAGCAGATTCTGGTATTGAGCGATTCTCATGGAAATCTGAATAATATGGTACTGGCTGTGAAACGCGTAATGCCGGATATGATCATACATCTCGGGGACTGTTGGGCAGATGCGGAGCGGCTGCGCAAAAAGTTTCCGGACATTCCTATGGAGCAGGTACCGGGAAATTGCGACTGCAGACAGGAGTTTCAGGAGAGGGAGCTGTTGATCGAGGGAAAAAGGATTCTGATCTGTCATGGACATACATTGAATGTGAAAGCGGGATACATGAATCTGAAGTATTCCGCAGAGCAGCGGCAGGTGGACGCTGCCTTGTTTGGACACACACACCGCGTGTTTTACGAAAGACACAACGGGGTTACCTATCTGAACCCGGGCAGCATCGGAGCCCCGGCGCTGGGAGTTCCGCCCTCTTATGGAATCCTGATTGTGGACAGCGGAACAGACCATATCGCGGAGGATGTTTTCTACTTGGAATAGAGACTGCCGGGATTCCAGCCTTGACGATTGTTTCGGATGGAAGTATAATAACGAAAGTCAAGAATGAAATAGAGGAGCAGAAGAAATGGTTAAGGTTGTGAAATTCGGAGGCAGCTCTCTGGCGAGTGCAGAGCAGTTTGCCAAGGTGGGAGACATTATCCGGGCAGATGAGTCCCGCAAGTATGTTGTGCCAAGTGCACCGGGAAAGCGCAGTTCCAAGGATACGAAGGTTACAGACATGCTGTATGCCTGCTATGCAAAGGCAGAGGCCGGTGAGGAATTTCGTGTTCCCCTGATGAAGATCAAGGAGCGCTATGACTTGATCATCAATGGACTGGGACTGAAAATGTCCTTAGATGAGGAATTTAAGAAAATCAGTGAGAATTTTAAGGCTAAACTTGGGGAAGACTATGCAGCCTCCCGCGGGGAATACTTAAACGGCATTGTCATGGCCAATTATCTGGGGTATGAGTTTATTGATGCGGCAACAGTGATTTTCTTCGATGAAAAGGGAAATCTGGATGCAGAGAAGACGGACAAGGTGCTTTCCGCAAAGCTGGAGTCCTGTGAGCGTGCCGTGATTCCGGGTTTTTACGGTTCTGATGCAGAGGGAAATGTGAAGACCTTCTCGAGAGGCGGTTCAGACATTACGGGATCCATTGTTTCCAAGGCGTGCCATGCCAGCATGTATGAGAACTGGACGGATGTGTCCGGCTGTCTGGTGGCAGATCCGCGTATTATTGATAATCCCAGACCAATTAAGGTGATTACCTATCGGGAGCTTCGGGAGCTGTCCTATATGGGGGCTTCGGTGTTGCATGAGGATGCAGTATTTCCGGTGCGTAAAGCCGGTATTCCGATTAATATCCGCAATACCAATGACCCGGAGGCAGATGGAACGCTGATCGTTGCCAGCACCTGTCAGAAGCCGGAGTACACCATTACCGGTATTGCAGGCAAGAAAGGATTTGTTGCGGTCAATATTGATAAGGATATGATGAATTCGGAGGTGGGCTTCTGTCGCAAGGCCCTGCAGGCTTTTGAGGAAAACGGAATCTCCATCGAGCATATGCCTTCCGGTATTGATACGATGACCGTGTTTGTCCATCAGGCTGAGTTTGAGGGGAAAGAGCAGCAGGTCATCAGTTCTATCCGCCGGCTGACGAATCCGGATGTGATTGAGCTGGAGGCCGATCTGGGATTGATAGCGGTCGTAGGCCGGGGAATGAAGTCCAACCGCGGTACTGCAGGAAGGATTTTTTCCGCACTTGCCCATGCCAACATCAATGTGAAGATGATCGACCAGGGATCGTCGGAGTTAAATATCATTATCGGCGTTAGGAATGAAGATTTTGATGACGCGATCAAGGCGATTTACGATATTTTTGTAGAGACGCGGCTGTAGAATCCGCCGTGATTTGGGAACAGGATACGCTTTCTTTCATATCTTAGATATGGAAGGGAGCGTTTTTTTTATGGCAAAAAACACGGTGGTATTTGTTACGGATCAGAGACAGGAGCAGCTTGCGGGATTTCTTCCGGGGAAAATCTACAGGCTGGATTGGAGGAGGAAGGTGAGGGATAAGGAGGAAAGGGAGGCGCTCGAAGGGAACGTGAGACTGATACTGCCAACCCCGGTTTCCAGGATGGAGAGAAATAATGAAGTTACACAGTTGTTAAAAGAAAAATTAATAAAAAGGCAGACAGAGGGGTGGACAGTGTTTGCAGGGGCGGTCACTCCGGCATGGAGACAACTGTTTCAGGAAGCAAATGTTTGCTGGTATGATCTATTGGAGGACGAAGAGACCGTGAGGCAGAATGCACGCATTACGGCGGAAGCAACGGTGGCAGAAATATTAAAGTACAGCCCTTATTCCATTCGGTGCCAGAAGATTATTGTATGCGGATTTGGAAGATGTGGAAGAGAGATTGCGAAGCTTTTGGCGGCAATGGGGGCAAAGGTTACGGTGCTGGCAAGAAGTACGGAAGCCAGAAAACAGGCCAGGAGAGAAGGATATGAGGCGGCAGATTTTTCTTATGCACCGGAGGAGGCGTACGGGGCCCGGACGATTGTGAATACTGTTCCGGCACTGGTGATCCGGGAACCGTTTCTTCGGGAAATGCATCGGGATGCCGTGATCATTGACATCGCATCCCGGCCGGGAGGTACCGATCTGATGGCGGCGGAGGCTTATGGAATTAAGGTTGTGGCTGCACTGGGCCTTCCGGGGAAATATACGACCAAGAGCAGCGCCAAGGTGCTGGCGGATGCAATTGAAAGGCTGCAGCCATCACAGGAAGGAGAATGCGAAAAACCATGGATTTTACAAATTTTAATATAGGGTATGGAATTACAGGATCCTTTTGTACTTTCGCCAAAACCAGAAAGCAGGTGATCCGGCTGACGGAAATGGGGGCCAATGTCATTCCGATTTTCTCCTACCAGGCCCAGAGCTGTGACACCCGTTTCGGGAGCGCAAAGGAGTTTGTGGAGGGTATCTGCGAGATTACGGGAAATGAAGGGATCAAGTCCATGCAGCAGGCAGAACCCATCGGGCCAAACAATTTCCTTGATATTATGGTAATTGCGCCCTGTACCGGAAATTCTGCGGCAAAAATCAGCAACGGAATCACGGATACCCCGGTATTGATGGCGGCAAAGGCCCATATGAGAAACGGGAAGCCGCTTGTGATCGCGATTTCTACCAATGATGCATTGGGGATCAATTTTAAGACGATTGGTACACTTATGAATATGAAGAATATTTATTTCGTGCCTTTCGGACAGGATAATTATAAGAGCAAGCCGAATTCGATGATTGCGAAAATGGAGCTTTTGCCGGAGACCATCGAGGCCGCAATGAAGGGAAAGCAGCTCCAGCCGATTCTGGTTACGGAGGATTAGTGCTTAGATCGGTTTGCTTTGTGAGCACACGATGCCATGTGCTCACGCTACATAACCGGATGTCTTACGCGTTACTCTGTGCGTTGTACGCCTCGCGAAGTGCCTTTGCAAGCTGGTCCCCGCAGGAGGTATTCTTGAATCCACAGTGGATTCCGCCAATGCGGCGTTCCACCTCGTCAACCGTCATTCCCTGCACAAGGCGTGGAATGGCCTTCAGGTTGCCATCACAGCCTCCGGTAAATTTCACGTTTTTTACGATCTCGCCATCCAGCTCCACTTCAATCTGGGTGGAACAGGTTCCTTTTGTTTTATAAGTGTAGGACATGTATTCTTCTCCTTCCTTTGTGTTTGTCTTCTCTGGGTATTATAGCAAGCGTTCTCCACCTTTTCAACTCTGTTTCCACAGGTGATTTTCGCAGGCGCTTGTTTACAAAAAGTTCATAAAACATTTATGGCTTATAGAGTTGTCTAAAAAAAGAGAAAGTGTTACAATATCATCAAATGTGCCCAATGAGTCGGGCATGATCTATGCGAGTTAGGAGCTATTATATTATGAAAGCAATCACAAAGATTTTTGGTACACACAGTGAGCGGGAACTGAAGCGTATCTATCCGATCGTGGACAAGGTTGAGTCTTACCGCGATTCCATGATGGCACTTTCCGATGACGAGCTGAAGGGAAAGACCAGGGAGTTTAAGGACCGTCTGGAGAAGGGGGAGACCCTGGATGACCTTCTTCCGGAAGCTTTTGCAACCGTGCGTGAGGCAGCCCGCCGCGTGCTGGGAATGGAACATTACAGAGTCCAGATTATCGGTGGAATTATCCTGCATCAGGGACGTATAGCAGAGATGAAGACCGGTGAAGGAAAAACATTGGTTTCCACCCTTCCGGCATATCTGAATGCCCTGGAGGGAAAGGGCGTCTGCATTGTTACCGTCAATGATTATCTGGCGAAGCGTGACTCCGAATGGATGGGAAAGGTACATGAGTTCCTGGGCCTTACCGTTGGCGTGGTATTAAATGACATGACAGGGGATGAGCGCCGGGAGGCTTACAACTGCGATATCACCTACATTACCAATAATGAACTTGGATTTGATTATCTGCGCGACAATATGGTGATCTACAAGGAACAGCTGGTTCAGAGAGGCCTGCACTATGCGATCATCGATGAGGTCGACTCTGTGTTGATCGATGAGGCCAGAACTCCTTTGATTATTTCCGGCCAGAGCGGCAAGTCCACGAAGCTATATGAGGCCTGCGATATTCTGGCGCGCCAGATGACTCGTGGTGAGGATCTGCCGGAGTATTCCAAGATGGATGCCATCATGGGTGTGGAGCAGGAGGAAACAGGAGATTTTATCGTCAATGAGAAGGACAAGGTGGTAAATCTCACACAGCAGGGTGTTCATAAGGTAGAGCAGTTTTTCCATATTGATAATCTGGCAGACCCGGAGAATCTGGAAATCCAGCACAATGTGATTCTTGCACTGCGGGCTCATTATCTGATGTTCCGCGATCAGGATTATGTGGTGAAAGATGACCAGGTGCTGATCGTCGATGAGTTTACCGGCCGTATCATGCCGGGACGCCGCTATTCGGATGGACTTCATCAGGCCATTGAGGCGAAGGAGCATGTGAAGGTCAAGAGAGAAAGCAAGACGCTTGCGACCATTACTTTCCAGAATTTCTTTAATAAATTCGAAAAGAAGGCCGGTATGACCGGTACCGCACTGACGGAGGAGAAGGAGTTCCGTGATATTTACGGAATGGACGTTATTGAGATTCCGACAAACCGTCCGGTGATTCGTGTGGACCACCAGGATGCCGTATATAAGACTAAGAAGGAAAAATTCCGCGCGGTTGTGGAAGAAGTGAAGGCAGCCCATGAAAAGGGACAGCCGGTACTGGTAGGTACGATTACCATTGAGACCTCCGAACTGATCAGCGGCATGTTAAAGAGAGAGGGTATCCAGCATACCGTATTGAACGCGAAATTTCATGAGCAGGAGGCTGAGATCGTTGCACAGGCAGGCCAGCATGGTGCAGTAACGATTGCGACGAACATGGCGGGCCGTGGTACAGATATCAAGCTGGATGACGCTGCTAAGGAAGCCGGAGGACTTAAGATCATCGGTACAGAACGCCATGAATCCAGACGTATAGACAATCAGCTCCGCGGACGTTCCGGACGTCAGGGAGATCCGGGTGAATCCCAGTTCTTCATTTCTCTTGAGGATGATCTGATGCGCCTGTTCGGATCTGACAAGATGATGTCTGTTTTCAACGCGCTGGGTGTTCCGGAGGGTGAGCAGATCCAGCACAAGATGCTGACCTCCGCGATCGAGAAGGCTCAGGAAAAAATCGAGTATAACAACTTCGGCATTCGTAAAAACCTGCTGGAGTATGATCAGGTCAACAATGATCAGAGAGAGATTATTTATAAAGAGCGTATGTCCGTATTAAACGGCGAAAGCATGCGGGATGCAATCTTTAAGATGATTCAGGATCAGGTAGAAAAGTCTGTGGACACCTGCATTTCCAATGAGGTTTCCAGAGAAGAGTGGGATCTCCACGAACTGAACGAGATTCTGCTTCCCACAATTCCGCTTGCGCCGGTGACAGAGGAGTCCACTGCTTCTGTTAAGAACTGCAAGGAATTAAAGCAGTACTTAAAGGAACAGGCGGTACTTCTTTACGAGGAGAAGGAAACCGAGTTCCCGGAAATCGAGCAGTTCCGGGAGCTGGAGCGCGTTGTTCTTTTAAAGGTGATCGACCGCAAGTGGATGGATCACATCGACGATATGGACCAGCTCCGTCAGGGGATCGGCCTTCAGGCATACGGACAGAGAGATCCGCTGGTTGAGTATAAGATGGCCGGATTTGATATGTTCGACGAGATGATCTCTGCGATTCAGGAGGAGACCATTCGTGTTCTGTATCACGTGAAGGTGGAGCAGAAGGTGGAGCGCGAGCAGGTTGCCCAGGTAACCGGAACCAACAAGGATGACAGTGTCCAGAATGCACCGAAGAAGCGTGAACACGCAAAGATCTATCCAAACGATCCGTGTCCATGCGGCAGCGGCAAGAAGTATAAACAGTGCTGCGGACGCAGATAATACGATAAGAAACAGGAAAGCACAGAACAAAGGTTGGGTTTGTTCCGTGCTTTCTTTATTTGTGTAAAAGCCTAAATAATCTTGGATATTCCCTATATAAGCAGAAAAAGTATAAGGATTTCAAGAGGGAAATCAGTTTGAGACACTGCGGCAGAGCAGATGTTGTTAATCTGGGGTATCTTGATGGAACAGTAGTAGAGGATGCGGTAAAGGAGGGGATCGTAGTATATGAGCACAATGTATAGCCGTTCAATAGCTATGCTTCGGCAGGCAAAAAATGCAATCCTTGCAGATTATGTTACATTGTTTATTTTAGCAGCAGAAATTGTAAATAAGGTATTGAATATTAAATTGGGTGTTAAGAAGATATACGATTTTTGCTATATGCATATTGTTGTTGCAAATGCGGATGAAGCTAATATGGCTCAGCGTGTATATGATACATTATTAGAACATTATGGAATGCATAGAGATTTATTCCCTGAAGGTGAGTATTATGGCTGTAAGTCACAGAATAATGTATACTCATTAAATCCAGAAGAAGAAGGATTTACCCGTTCTGCATATCGTAAGCGTACTGTTAATGGTGTAGTAATGGATAGACAGATTGTGTTTAGACTATCTTCGATTGAGAGGATTTTGGATGAGAAAGGTTTTTCAGTTAAAGTTGCATTAAATAAGTTAAAAGATGCTAAGTTATTAGGAACTAAGGATGACAGACGATATACAAGTAAAGTGACAATAAATGATGTTGAACAGGATGTTGTTATTGTATATGTGAAAGATGGTAGTTTTGATGGTATTGATTTAGACGAGTGGTGTTAGGAATGAGGAGCTGTTTATACAGCTCCTTTTATTAAGTTTTATAAGAAATTAACAAGATAATTTTAAATTTAAGATGACAGGATAGTTAAATTATTAAAACTTCCCATACTGATTTTCGTGCGGCTCTGCCTGCTGCCGGGATTCTCC
>CAMFDG010000048.1 GCA_945949045.1 uncultured Lachnospiraceae bacterium | reverse complement strand
GTACGCCGCTGGGGAAGTGCTCGGATGTCAAATGTATAGTGATTACAAAAGCTCTGGCAGCATACGTACGAATTCCCGGTCCCGGTAACTCCAGGGCTGGGTTTCACAGAAGGGCTCGTTGCCCTTAATCATCTCCTCCGGCGTTACCCACACCAGATGAAACCCCTTTTCCTGCTCGCTGGCCGTCATATGCATAGCCTCCAAACGCTCCTTCGCATCACAGAAAAAGAAGCAGGAATGGCACAGATAGATCATGGAGGAATCAAAGAGGTCCCTGCGTTTCTCCACAATCTCGCCTATGGGACGGATACTTTCCGGAATCACAATGAGGCCGGATTCTTCCTGCACTTCCCGAAGCAGTGCATCTGCAAGGCCCTCGCCCTGCTCCACGCCGCCGCCAAGAATTTTATAATCCCCGGCCTTCGACTGCTGCACAGCAATTTTCCCCTCCCGGATGATCACACCCCGCACCGTGTATTTCTCATACACCGGCATATCGGAGGTATAATCTCCCTTGTCAATGGTCTTTAGTATTCTCATCCCCAGCCCCTCCGTCTTTCATTTTCTGAAGCTTTTTATCCTGATACATTAAGGAATCGGCCCGACGGAATACATCACCGTAATTCTGGTCAAAAGTGCGATCATATTCCGTGATTCCGGCTGCAATGTGAACCTCCTCCTCATACCGGCGCTTCGTCCCGTTGAATTCGTCAATCTTACGGCGAAAAGCAGCCATAAGAGTATCTGCCTGCGAAACGGCATCCTCCGAAAGCACCGCTACAAACTCATCACCGCCAATACGAAACAGCGTCTTTTCATCAAATACCGATTTCATCAGTGCCGCACTGTCGGCAATCAATGCATCGCCCATCTCATGTCCATGAAGGTCGTTCATCTGTTTTAAGTTGTTGATATCCATGACGATTACAGCAAAGGCACTTTGTTTTGTCTTCATCTGCTCCTCCAGCTCTTCCACAAAGCCCTCATAGGCCGTTTTGTTCCTTGTCCCCGTCATGACATCCGTATAGGCAAGATTCCTGATATATTCAATTTGCTCCTTCAGCTTTCCCGCCATCTGACGGAAACTGTCTGCCAGAATTCCCACCTCATCATGGCTTTTGCACTCTATGGTTACATCCAGATTGCCCAAAACCATCTTCTGGGCCGATTCTGTCAGCTGCTTAATGGGCCTGGTCATCATTTTCGTCACCCGGACCGTGACCGGCACCGCAACCACAAGTATCAGAAGCAGCATAATGAAAGAGGAAAAGATCATCCGGCGAACCGGCTCCTCAATTTCCCGCTGGGGCGCACATATAGAAAAGGTCATTCCATTTTCCAGCGGTTTTGCCCTGAGATACTTTTTCTGTCCGTTCCAGGTATACAGGATCGGTTCATCCTGCGTCTTGGCCTTATCGGACAGCCGCTTCATCTCCAACTGTTTATCTGTCAGTTCCTCTCTCTTTACCCCTTCCGGATAATCCGTGTGACACAGCAGATCACCGCTGCTGCTCCAGAGAAAAGCATACCCGCTGTCATAAGCGGTAAGCCTGGAGACCTTTTTATACAAGACGTTCATATCAATATCCATGCCGATCAGCGCAATTGGCTGGTCATCCTTATAGATGGGAATGATATAGGAAATCATGTAAATCCCCAGATTTTTGTTCTGGTAGGGATCCATCCATACGCCTTTTCCCACCTTAAACGGCAGATAATACCAGCCCACATGCTCTGTATCGGAGGCATCATATTTGGAAATATCCGTCAGCTCATGATCGATAAAGCCGCCGGTTCTCGAATCCTTTGTCAGAAAAACTCCCGTGAGTTTCGTCGTCATATCCTCATGAAAACGAAAGTAAACTGCCACGGCCCCGTCTGTGGTCTCCGCGGCATTTTTAGACACCTCCCTTACCTTTTTCGCATACTCATCCAGCTGATCCGGATCCTCAATCAGTTCCTGGGGATCCCCCAGCTGTTCTATCGCATAATTACTGATCTGCGTCACAGACTGTCTGATATCTGACAGCAGATCATTTATCTCATTTGCCTCTTTGGTGCACTGAAGATTTAAAATAGTGGCCGTATCCTCCTCCAGAATCCGATTTCCATTCATTACCCCCAGCGTAACTGCCGTTACACTGGTCACCAGAATACAGCACAATATCAGCGCGAGGTACTTTGTCTGAATTGACCTCATACACGTCTCCTTCGTATATCGTCGGTAGTTAATTCCATTATACCCCAATCCGGCAGAAAGTGCAGTATTTTTTTTGTTGTTTATCTGTGTAAACAGGAACGGCTAGATCACCACGCTTTCCTCGCGAAGTGCTTCGTTCACCGCAATGTGTACATTTTCTCCCGCATCATCCACCAGATAAATACGCTGTAAAAAGACGTTTACCTTTTCCCCCTCCTTGATCAGTTCCTGTCCGATCTGACGATGGGCGATCAGGTGCTCATCCCGGATGCGGATACTAAGTTCCAGCATGCTTCCACGAAAAGCCACATGCTCCACGATTCCCTCCTCTGTGGTGACCGGATAAGGATTAAATTCGTTCTTTTTCGTGACGGTAACAAATTCCGGACGGATGATAGCAAGACTGCCGCCTGAAGTCTCATGAAAGCCCTTGAACTTTGCGTAATCCTTGATGGAGACCGGATCCCCCAGAAACTGAGCCACAAAGGGTGTTTTCGGGTCGCTGTACACCGTGACCGGAGTCCCGATCTGCTCAATTCTTCCTTTGTTGGTGACAATAATCTCATCCGCCACCTCAATGGCCTCCTCCTGGTCATGGGTAACGAAAATACTGGTGATTCCCACCTGACTGATCAGTTCCCTCAGCCAGCTGCGGAGTTCCTTGCGCACCTTGGCATCGATCGCCGCAAAAGGCTCATCCAAAAGCAGCAGATGGGGCTGGGTAGCCAGAGCCCTTGCAAAGGCAACACGCTGCCGCTGTCCGCCGGACAGTTGTTTCGGATAACGTTTTTCCAACCCTTTCAGCCCCACCAGCTCGATCAGTTCATCCACACGGTCCTTAATTTCCGCCTTACTGCGCTTCTGGATCTTGAGGCCAAAGGCAATATTGTCAAAAACCGTCTTATAACGGAAAAGGGCATAGCTCTGAAACACGAAGCCGATCCCCCTCTTGCTGGCCGGAATATCATTGACCTTCTGTCCATCGATAAAAATGTCTCCGGAATCTGCGGTCTCCAGGCCCGCAAGAATTCGAAGAATTGTCGTCTTTCCACTGCCACTGGGTCCTAACAGTCCAATCAGTTTTCCCTTTTCCACCGAAAAACTTACATCATCCGACGCCTTATAATTTCCGAATGTTTTGTTGATATGTCTAAGTTCTACGTAAGCCTGTGCATTTTCTGCCATGGTTTTTCCTCCTATGCATCCTTTTCTTTTCTGCCCCGATACTCTAAGATATTTCTGAGAACCAGGATTACAAGTGCCATAATGACCAGAATGGATGACATTGCAAATGCCCCCGTAAAGTCAAAGGCCTGATACAGAAGCTCTATGTAAAGTGGCATCGTATTGGTGATTCCCCGAAGATGTCCGGACAAGACGGACACCGCGCCGAATTCTCCCATTGCCCTGGCAGAACAGAGCACAACGCCATACAGGAAAGCCCACTTGATATGTGGAAAAGTAATCTGGGTAAAGATCTGGAATCCATTGGCTCCCATCAATGCAGCGGCCTCCTCCTCGTCAGTTCCCTCCGCTGTCAGTACCGGGATAATCTCCCTGGAAATAAAGGGGAAGGTGACGAAAATCGTTGCCAGAACCACGCCCGGAACCGCAAAGATGATCTGTATGTTCCACTTTTCTAATAGTGGATAAATGGCGCTCTGCCGTCCGAAGGTCAGGACAAAAATCAGGCCTGCGATGATTGGTGAAATGGTAAGAGGCAGATCAATCAATGTGGATATGATCTTTTTCCCACGAAACTGAAAACGGGTAATCAGCCATGCGGCAAAAATTCCAAAAATGGAATTGAGAATCACTGTGATCAGAACCACCTTCACAGTAAGCAGAATTGCCTTCACCGCATACTGATCCGTTACGGAAGCAAGGTACGCCCGGATTCCGTCACGAAGTGCCGTAAAGATCACGTATACCAGCGGCAGCACCAGGGTTACCAGCAGAAATACCGTGCACAGCCCGATCAGAAGCCATTTCACCGGGCCTTTGTTATTTCGAATCTGCATTTTTAACTCCTTTCCTACTACAATAACGGTCCATGCATCATTCTATTCCGCTTACGATCTTTGATGTATGGCTCTGAATCAAAGCATTGACAAACAGGATCACAAAGGCCAGAAGAAGCATTACCAGCGCAATGGAGGTAGCTGAGGCATAGTCAAATTCCTGCAGCTTGGCCATAATCATAAGAGGAGTGATCTCTGTCTTAAAGGGTGTATTTCCAGCAATAAACACAACGCTTCCGTATTCTCCGATGCTCCTTGCGAAGGCCATGGTAAAGCCCGCAATCAGTGCCGGCTTAATTTCCGGCAGAATTACCTGAAAAAAGATCTGGATGCGGGAGGCCCCAAACATAGCGGCTGCCTCCTCGTATTCCTTATCAACCTTTTCCAGTACCGGCTGTACGCTTCTCACTACAAAGGGAATGCCAATAAACACAAGGGCAATGGTAATTCCGATGCGGGTGTAGGCAATCTTGATACCTGCTCCGGCAAAAATCTTACCGACCCACCCTTCCGGTACCGTCAGATGCGTCAACGCGATACCGGCAACAGCCGTAGGCAGTGCGAAGGGCAGTTCGATGATGCCATCCATGATGCGTTTACCCGGAAAATCGTAACGGACCAGTACCCAGGCAATGGCAAGCCCCATGACCGCGTTGATTGCCGACGCGATAAACGCGGTCATAATGCTGACTTTATAGCTTGCCAGCACTCTCGGTCTTGTCACTGTCTCCCAGAATTCCCGGGGAGACAGTTTTAAAGAAAAGACCACCAGCGAGCAAAGCGGGATAATGACAATCAATCCCAGCATGGCCATTACAATTCCAAATGATAATCCGAAGCCCGGAATCACGCTTTTCTTCTTTTTCATGGTTTCACTGCCTTTCCTCAACTGCTGCCGCAGCTTTTATTTTTCCTCGTAAATGGAGTCAAAGATGCCTCCATCCTTAAAATGCTTTTCTGTTGCCTCAGTCCATCCGCCAAAGTGATCAATATTGGTCAGATCAATGTCGCTGATGATCCACTTGTGATCCTCTGGCAGCTCGGTGATGGTGTTTCCCTCACCCTGATACTCATACTGCTTTGCAATCTCCTCATTGGACGGACGGTAATACCATTCTGCCTCCAGCTTCTGGGCATCATCCGAATACAGATAATTTAAGTACTCCTCGGATACCTCTCTGGTGCCTCTCTGGTCTACCACTTTATCCACCACTGCCACGGTTGGCTGGCAGAGAATTGATACCGAAGGAACCACAATTTCGTATTCTCCCGGATGCTCATCCAGAGAAAGAAAAGCTTCGTTTTCCCATGCCAGAAGGACATCTCCCTGTCCATTCTCTACAAAGGAGGCGGTTGCACCTCTTGCACCGGAATCCAAAACCAGCACATTTTCATAGAGTTTTTTCATACTTGCCTTGATCTCATCCTCGCTCTGCCCCTGCTTCTCAAAATAGTACCAGGCTGCCAGGTAATTCCATCTTGCACCGCCGGAGGTCTTCGGGTTTGGTGTGATCACTCCCACATCATCACGGATCAGATCATTCCAATCCAGAATATTCTTTGGATTTCCCTTCCTTACCAGAAATACGATGGAGGAGGTATAAGGCGAGCTGTCTAACGGAAACTCATCCACATAACCGTCATCAATGAGGCCTGCGTCCTTCACCGCATCCACATCGCCCTCCAGAGCCAGGGTCACCACATCTGCCTGCAGTCCGTTGGCTACCTCCAGGGCCTGCTTTCCTGAGCCTCCGTGGGACTGGACAATATTTACATCCTGTCCGCTCTTCTCCTTCCAGTGTGTCTGGAAGATCTTGTTGTACTCCTCGTAAAGCTCTCTTGTGGGATCGTAGGACACGTTGGTAATCTCTACGCTTCCCTCTGCCGAACCGCTCTGTGTATTGGCTGCGCCAGTGCTTGTGGAACCACAGCCTGCAAGACTCCCGATTGTTAATGCTGCAACTGTAAGTAATGGAAGTAATTTCTTTCTCATGTTCTTTTCCTTTCTTTCTTTTATTTTCCTATCTTTCCGATAGGTTATATTGGAATAATAGTTTAGAAAGCAGGAAAAGGCAACCATTATTCGTGAAAACGATTGCATATAGTTCAGGATTCATTGCTGTTTTTTACGCATTTATGTGGAATTCAAACTGATTTTACTTTATTTTTTCAAATTGACTGTCTTCTTTATGAAAACGATTGCACGTTGAAGCTAAAGGGATTGGGGACTTTTTTGCGCTGTCTTTTTGAATACGGGAAGTTTCTATTTCCATCTAACGCAAAATAGAGCTGCATGACATGTCATGCAGCTCCTGATTCTTTTTCATATCAAATTGTATCCTATTTGCAAGCCTTCGGATAACTAAACTTCTTTGCTTTGTTGAAATTCTTATAGGCAACCGTACTCTTAGCTGATGTACATTTCATCTCAATAGACGCACCGGATGCAGCTTCCGGATCTGCCACCACCATTGCCTTCAGAACCGTATTGCAGATATCATTCATAAAAGCTGTCATATCCACGGAACACTTAAGTGGACGATAGGTTTTCTTATCGATCCAGTAGGTGACCTTAATCGGCTTCATAGTACTAAAATCAATTCCCATCTGATCCAGGGAAGAGGTGTCCATCCCGGTCTGTTTCACAGCCTGGGCCATATCCTTACCTGTAATACTGCATGAGATCTTGACAGTATCTGACTTCCCTACCTTCGCACTCTTATCAACGATCTTCGCATTGGAAATGGTATTCGTGTCTACATCCACCTGACCCGCAGCTGCTGTAAATTCTGACATGTCGCCCAGCTCGGTTTTCTCGTAAGCCGCTCCGTCCGTAGAGGTATAGACGTAAAGCTTACCTTTGGACTGCTTCACATACATCCTGACTGTGCTGGTCTGCTTCTGTCCCGCCATGGTGACCGTAGCCTTCTGCACACATTTTGCCTTCATGGAATCATTGAAAAGAACCATGCTTCCGGATACTTTGGAGGAAATCTTCTCTCCATTCATACTCATGCCTACGGTAGTCGACTGAGACATTTCCACAGACTTCACCTTGGACATAACCTTTTCCATCTTAACCATGTACTGCTTCGCGGAAAGTGTAGCGGCATCTGCCGTTGTCACATTTCCAAACACACTGACCACCAGCATCAGTGCCATCAGAAATCCCGCTGTCATTCGTTTTTTCATGTTCTTCATGAATCTACCCCTTTCTTAAATAAACATTGGCCCATACAGAATCTCCCTTCAGGATATGGGCTCAAAATCTGAATTGCAGCAGATCAATTGTAAATCTGCCAGGTTGGTTAAATAATACCAATATTTTACCAGTGAAGGGGTTTTCTTTCAAGTAGAAAAAAGTACCAAAATCATGTTCCCAAAGGCTAAATATAGTACTCACACCACCGGCTCTCCTCCGCCGGCCCGCAGCTATCCCTTTTGACAAGCTTACATTCCAACTCCATTTTCACATTGCCCCGGTGTCCACCCTTCAACCGGTCCACAAGAAGATAAAGAGCAAATTTTCCCATCTCCTCCCTGGAAACCTGCACCGTGGTCAGCATCGGGGTGGTATATTGGGCTTCCTCAATACCATCGCTGGAGATGATGGAGGGTGTGTAATAGCGGTTTTTCTGCTTATTGAGATATTTCAGCATTCCGATTGCCGTAATATCGTTAGAGCAGTATATGGCTGTGGGGCACTTATCCGAATTTAAGAACTGCTCCATAGCCCAAACCCCCTCCATCTCCGTCTGCTTTGTCTCGATGATATAGTCACTGTCAATATCAATACCATTATCCTGCAGGGTCTCAATATAGCCCTGATAGCGGGCCTCATTATGGCAGCTGCCCACATACCCGATATTCTCATGTCCCAGCTCGATCAGATATTCGATTGCACTCTGGGAGATTTTTCTCCCGTTGCAGATGACTTCATCCACCTCTCCCTGGGAGGAATCCCGGTTTACATATACGGTGGCCCGATAATGCTGTTTTAATTTTTTTATTGCCTTATGATTACATTTCCCGATGATAATCAATCCATCCCCGGGACGCTCCGTTTCCTCCAGCATCCTGCCGATGACGGCATCCACATCCTCTCTTCTGCAGCGCTTGTCATCCGAAAAAAGAGAGCGATACCACACTTTTGACAGTATACATCCCTGCCTGTGTATCTCGCTCTCCACCACGCGAAGCAGTTCCTGAAAAAAAGGATCCGATGACGCCGCATCCATCCGGGTCATCAGCACATTGATGCAGTAGGTCTTTTCCGTCTGTGCCTGCCCGGTTTTCAGCTGCCTCGCCGCCTCATTGGGCACATAATTCATTTTCATTGCGGTATTCCAGATCTTCTCCCGCAGCTTGGGAGACGAACAGCGGTAATCCGGGTTGTTTAACACCCGGGACACCGTTGAAGGTGAAACACCTACACTGGCCGCGATCTTCTTAATTGACATGAATGATTCTCCCTTTTATCATAGCTTACTTGAACAGCATGGTAGATAAATAGCGTTCGCCGGTATCCGGCAGAAGCGCTACGATAAGCTTCCCGGCGTTCTCCGGACGCCTGGCAATTTCCACGGCTGCCGCCAGGGCCGCCCCCGAAGATATACCAACAAGAATGCCCTCTGTCTTTGCCAGTTCTCTGGTGCAGTCAAAAGCCGCCTCGTTTTCCACATCCATGACCTCATCGTAGACGGATCGGTTCAGCGTGTCCGGGATAAATCCGGCACCGATTCCCTGAAGCATATGGGGACCTGCCTGTCCTCCGTTTAACACCGGTGATCCTGCCGGCTCCACCGCCACAATATGTATCCCCGGATTTCTGGATTTCAGGTACATACCGGTTCCGGAAATCGTACCGCCGGTGCCGACTCCGGCCACGAAAAAGTCAATCTCCCCGCCCGTCTGCCCCCAGATCTCCGGGCCGGTAGCAGCCACATGTGCCTTCGGATTGGATGGATTGGTAAATTGGCTTAATATCACAGAATTTTCAATCTCCTCATTCATCTCCCTGGCCTTATCAATAGCCCCCTTCATTCCCAGATGCCCCGGGGTCAGAACCACTTCTGCGCCGTAAGCACTCAAAAGTTTCCTCCGTTCGATGCTCATGGTCTCCGGCATGGTCATAATGGCGTGATACCCTTTCGCCGCTGCCACCGCCGCGATTCCGATTCCGGTATTGCCGGAGGTGGGTTCAATGATCGTGGCTCCCGGTTTTAATTTACCGGCTTTTTCCGCATCCTCTATCATTGCCAGGGCGATACGATCCTTGACACTTCCGCCGGGATTAAAGGATTCCAGCTTGACTGCAAGACGTGCTTTAAGCTTATGAAGTTTTTCGAAATTGGGGATTTCAACAAGGGGTGTATGTCCAATCAATCCCAGTATTCCCTGCTGCAACTCTGCCATGTGTCTGCCTCCTTATATCATATAACGATTTCTGACTTTTGACCCTTACTTGATACACGAATTGCTCCGTTGCTACGCAACTCCCGCAATTCTACACACATTCGGAATCCGTTGATTTTCCATGGAAAATCACAGGGTCATCAATCAAAGATTGGTGACAGTCCTCATGTGTGTGCGGGTCAACAGGTCAGAGCTCTTATCCTGCAAGCAGGAACGAGTTCTGACCTTTTGACCCTTGTATCATATCATATAGCTAAAACATACCTTCTCATGATAGCTGTTCATCAGATCTAAGAGTGTCACCGCATCCAGTGTCTGCTCTATTTTATCCTGCAGATTCACCCACAGCTCGTTGACCACCAGATCGATGGGCTTATTTCCATTCTCCGACTGCTGGTTTGCAGGAATCAAAGGCCCGTCCACCGTGCGGAGAATTTTCCCGACACTGTAGTTCTCGGGTTTTCCGGCCAGATGATAACCTCCGTGATATCCCCGTGTACTGACAACAAATCCAGCCTTCTGCAGCACACTCAAAATCTGTTCCATATACTTTTCTGAAAGTTCCTGACGCTGTGCAATTGTTTTCACATTGATGGCATCTCCGTTTTCATGGAGAGCCAGATCCAGCAAAATTCGAATTGCGTACTGTCCACGTGATGATATCAGCACAGGCTCACCACCTTTCCGTTTTCTATATAATCGTGATCTCTTATGATCGCTTTTGCGGCCTTTCTCAACCGCCATTCTCATGAAGATACTCCGTTATGGATGCCACCACATTGGCACCATCCGACACTGCCGTCACGATCTGACGAAGCCTCTTGGTGCGGACATCTCCGGCCACGAAAATGCCCGGTTTTTCCGTCACGCCGTCCTCACCGGCAGGCACATAGCCATTTTCCAGTGTGAGCACTCCGGAAACACTTTCCGTCTGCGGGTTCATTCCAACCGCGATAAAAACAGCATCCAGAGGAAGCTCTTTTGTGTTCCCGTTCTCTGTCCCGACAAGAGTAACACCCTCCACTTTCTTGTCTCCGTGAATTTCTTTCACAATCGTATCCGGAAGGAACGTGATCTTTTCTTCCTTTTGCACCTGCTCCTGCAGAACCTTTGCTCCTCGAAGCTCCTTTCTCCGATGGATCAAAAATACCTGTTCACAGCCCTTGGCCAGGTAGAGCGCATCCTCCAGAGCCACATCGCCGCCTCCCACCACCGCTACGGTTTTATTTCGGAAAAAAGCTCCGTCACAGGTCGCGCAGTAGGATACGCCGGCCCCGGTCAGTTCCTTTTCTCCCGGAACCCCTAAAGCCCTGTGACTGGCTCCCGTAGCAAGAAGCACTGTTTTCGTCAAAAGTTCTTCGCCGGAAGCAAGGACCACCTTCCATGCCTTCTCCTCCTGCTCCACAGATGCCGCTTCACCTTTTTTGATTGGGACGCCAAGGCTCTTTGCGTGCTGCTCAAATTTCTGGGAAAGGTCAAAGCCGTTGGTTCCCGGAAGCCCCAGATAATTGTCCACCTGCTCTGTGTATATGATCTGACCGCCGCCCATAGGCTCCTTTTCCACAAGAACCAGATTCAGACAGGCTCTTTTTGCATATACTGCAGCCGACAGCCCCGCCGGTCCGCTTCCGATAATCACTAAATCATACATTCTGTAACTCTCCCCTTCTATAAATAGTAGATTTTGCCGCAATGCTACAGGATTTTGATTTCCTCCACCGTCACATTCCGGTCCTTATCGATCGTGAAAGCTTTCAGCACCGGCTCCTCCTCCATCAGGGAAAGAATCAGGTAATTGACCGCAGGATCATAGGCAAGACGCTTATCCTCCTCCGACGGCCGGGAGGGCGACTCCGGGTGGGAATGCCAGTTACCCAGCAATGTCAGCCCACTGCTTCGCATATCCTTTACGGCTGCAAGCTGCTCCCTGGGATCCATGGAAAAATGCTCGTTGGTGTGGTCGATATTGGTGAGAAGATAGACCTTCTCTACCGTTTTTACATCGCCGTCCTTCCTTCCGCCGAGAAGACCACAGGCCTCCTCCGGGAGATTTTTCTTTGCATGAGCGATGATTTTTTCGTAATCTGCTTTTTTTAGCTGTATCATAGTTTCCTTTCGTTTTGCGCAATCACTTTTCGAATTTTATTTATGGTCGGGGCACTCTGCCTGTTCGTAGTCGATCAGCTCGGTGATGGTGGGATGCTCGCCGCAGATGGCACAGTTCTTGTCGGCCTTCGGCAGCTTCACCGTATGGAATTCCATCTTGAGGGCATCGAAGGTGAGGAGTTTTCCTGTCAACAGATCGCCCACCCCCAGGAGATACTTAATGGCTTCCATCGCCTGTAAACTTCCAATCACACCGCCCATGGCACCGATGACGCCGGCCTGCTTACAGGTGGGAACCGCATCCTTTGGCGGCGGATTCTTGAAAACGCAGCGGTAGCAGGGTCCTTCCCCCGGCACGTAGGTCATGAGCTGTCCCTTGAAGCGGATGATTCCCGCATGACAGAATGGCTTTTTCGCCATGACGCAGGCATCGTTGATCAGGAATTTTGCCGGGAAGTTATCGGTTCCGTCTATGACAAAATCGTAGTCTTTGATCAGGTCCAAGATATTCTCGGAGGAAACAAATTCCCGATACGTATTGACCTGAACATCCGGATTCATGGCGTTCATGGTTTCCTTGGCGGATTTTACTTTTGCCTTGCCCACATCTGCAGTGCCGTGGATGATCTGTCTCTGCAGGTTGGAAAGATCCACCTCGTCTGCATCCGCAATCCCAATGGTTCCCACACCCGCTGCTGCCAGGTACATGGCGGCCGGGGCTCCTAAGCCGCCGGCGCCGATGATTAATACTTTTCCGTTTAAGAGCTTCTTCTGCCCCTTGACACCAACCTCCTGCAGGATGATGTGGCGGCTGTAGCGCTCCATCTGCTCATTTGTAAATGCCATTAGAAGCTTCCTCCTCCCATGAAGTATAAGAACTCAACCACATCGTTCTCCTTCAAAACTGTATTTTCAAAATCGTGATGCTCCACGAATTCATCGTTAATGGTTACCGTGACGTAATCCGGATTCTCCACCTTCTCATCGATCACCAGCTGTGCAACGGTAGTGTTCTTTGCAATCTCTTTCGTATTTCCTGAAACGGTTACTTTCATGTTATTCTCCCTTCATTTTACACATTCTATTCCCGGACCGCAATGTCCGTTACCTGTTTTCTAATTCAGCAATGCTTCCACGTGCTCTGAAAGCTCCGGTTTCTTCACCAGTCCCCGGATGCGGTCTGTCTCTTTTCCATCTTTGAAAAAGACCAGGGTTGGGCTTGCCATCACTTCATACTGCTCTGCCAGCTCAGCGTCAAAATTGACATTCACCTTAAAGACCTTCAGGCGGTCCTCATAGTCATCCTCAATATCTCCAAGAAGCGGGGAGAGTTGCTTGCAGGGAATACAGGAATCGGAATAGAAATCCACGATTACCGGAACCCTGCTCTTTAAAACCTTCTCTTCAAAATCGTCCTTGCTGATTCTTGCTGCCATTGTCTACTCCTCTAACTTCTTCACAATCAGATCATAGGTGCCGTTTTCATTATCAATAAGCTTAAGAACCTGCTGACCCTCCTCCTTAAAGCTTCTCGGCACATTCTGTACCGGCTCACCATCGTTCATGGTCACCGCCAGCACCTGCCCAATCTCCAGCTCCTCCATTGCCACCTTTGCCTTCACAAAGGTCATGGGGCACACCACATCCGTAATATCTACTCTTTCATCAATCTCGTAATCAGCCATCATATGCCTCCTTTATCACTTTCTGAAATTCATCTATGCCCACCCGCTCTAACGTTGTGCGGAAGCGCTCTCCCGGGTTGGCATGGTCATCAAAGAACTGGATTGCCGCGTCCGTCACTGCAAAAAGCTGCTCCTCCGAGGTAATGACCGGAAGATAATCCTCTCCCTTATATACACGGTTTCCGAAAAGTCCACCGAAGGAAACCAGAAAACCCGGTGTTCCCTTCCACGCCTCCGTCGGGCATGCTTTCACGCAGCGGCCGCAGTAATTACATTTCTCCGAATCAAGCACCAGTTTACCATCCTTCTGGGAAATGGCACTCTCTCTACATGTCTTCTCGCAGACACCACACATAATGCAGGCATCCTCCTTCCATTCTACAATGGAAGCTCCTTTAATGCCCAGGTCATTTTCCTCTGCCTTTAAACAGTTGTTCTGACATCCGGTGACACCGAACTTGAATTTGCCCGGAAGCTCTCTTGCATAATAGCGCTCATCCAGCTTCTTTGCAATATCATAGGTATCAATGTTACCGCTGGGACAGATTGCCGATCCCTGACAGGCGGTGATAGTACGGACTCTCGGTCCACAGACACCCGGCTTACAGCCGCCGGTGGCCAGCGCTTCCTTGACCTCTTCCACCTGCTCCAACTTAATGAAAGGAATCTCCACGCTCTGTCTGGAGGTGAGATGCACATGCCCGTCTCCGTATTTCTCCGCTACCTCTGCGATAATTTTCAGATTCTCTGCCGTAAGGTTTCCTCCTACCACAGCCAGACGCAGGGAAAAATGGTTCTTCTGTTTCTGCCGCATAAAGCCGCCTTTTTTCAGTGCTGCATAATCAACTGCCATAACTTTTCTCCTTTTTCCAGTTCCTGTGTATGTATCATTTCTATATAATATGATGTGAGTGTCAAAAGTTCTTTTGCCACTCACTGATATACGAATTGCTCCGTTGCTCCGCAACTCCCGCAATT
>CAMFDG010000047.1 GCA_945949045.1 uncultured Lachnospiraceae bacterium | reverse complement strand
GGTGGGTCAATTTTCCTCGTAAATCCCGGGTCAGTTTTAATTATAAATCAACAATCGCTGACACGGAAATCGTGTTTTTCGATGCTGGTCTGCTCCAGAAAATAGTTGTAGTCGTACATGGAGTAGTAGTCCCTGTTATCCAGAATTTCCGCCTCGAAGGTTTTCAGAAGATTCTCGTGACAGTCATTGATTTTTTCCCTTAAGCTGGTAAAAGCACTGGTCTGGTTCTGCATCCTGCACAGAAGCTCCAGACGGTCAATGACCGGGATAAATACCTGCTCCAGCCGTTTGCTGTAGAAATCAGCAGCTTTCCGGCTGACTGCTTTGGTGGAGTTGATATCGAAGTAGTTTTTCGCCTCCCAGTAGGCATTTTTCAGGCAGTTGTCCCTTGCCTTTTCGCAGGCGGATCTGCTCTTGAAGAATTCGGACACAATATTGAGATTATTCGGCAGATCACAGTAGTCAAAGAGCTTTGGGGCTTTCAGCTTTTCGTGGAATGCGGCTGCCAGCGGGCTGTGGTTTTCCGCATAGTCGTCGTAGCCGTTGGCATTTGCTGCGTGTTTTGCCTGTGCATTTTTCTCATCGGAAACAGATTCCGGGAGGGAAATACCGTCCACCCGGATGCCGGCTTTTTCATACTGTTCCCGGGTGTAGGCGTTTTCAATGGCCACCGGACCGACACCGATATAGTGGATGCCGGATTTTCGCAGAGGCAGGGAAAAGGTGTTGTCGCAGAGGTAGATCTGTTTGCAGCCTGCATCCAGCAGCCTCGCAAGCTCCTCCTGATTGGTGGCGGCACATGCGGCATTGCTGAGGATGTTGTCGTCTTCTGTGAATCTGCTTAAGGTTTCCCGCTTTTTCTGCAGAATCTGACGTTCTTCCTCGGACAGGTGCTTTTCCAGTTCGCTGGTGATCTTTAAGATTTTGCAGAGGGTTTTCAGGCAGTCGGGATCCTCCATGCGGACATTCTCAATACGGTCTGCCTCCTCGTCGTAGTAGTGCTGGCGGAGCCAGGGCACAAGGCTGTGGTTCATGTGTGCCCGAAGGAGTTCTTCCGGGATGAAATGCTCCCGCAGGTCTGAGAGACTGCGGATGGTGGTGCCATTCCACACAAGGTTTACGGGTTCTGATTTTTCTTCGGAAGGGTGTCCCTTCAGAAAATTGAATGCGTTTGTTTCCATGTTTCATACCTCCCATTAGTATTTTGTCTGTTTCTTTTGATATGATTATCTTAGTAAACGGGTATGACAGGTGGTGTCATGCCAACGGACTTTATTCTTGAAAATAAAAGACCTTTCTTTTAGGCGTGAATGGCAGTCTGGCTCCTTTCGGAATCAAATAAGCGTGCTCATGTTTTACCTTCAGGTCGTTTTCAATCAAGCCGTCCGTGATAATGAGGATAGGACCGTTTTTGGGAAAATCACGTGCTTTTTCAAGGGCATCCACACCGGGCTGCAGTACGGTTCCGCCCCGGCCGGTGACTTCTACACGGCCTGCGATGTCCTCCGGTGCCATATAGCCGGCATCGGTGGCCTGGGCATCGCAGAAGATGAGCCGGACAAAGGGCACATCCCTGGCAACGGCGTAGCTTGCGATGGCACCCAGTGCCAGACCGATTTCCTTTTCGGACATGGAACCGGAGGTGTCGATGACGACGCCGAAGGTCCGGCTGTTTAAGTCCTGTTCCAGTAAGGTGTAGCTGGGACGCGGGATGTCCGGGGTGGAGCCCTGTCGGCGGCTGGGTCTTGCGTAGGTTCGGTGCTTTTCCAGAGGCGGGAACTGGATATCGAACCATTCTGCCAGCTCCACTTCCCAGGGAATGGGCGGCATGGTCAGGGCACGGATCTCCCCCACCAGACCGGCAGGCAGGAAACCCCGTCCTTTTGCCATGTGGTAGTCCAGCCCCTCCCGCAGGGAGTTTTTGAAGAAGTCATCCAGTGTCATGCTGTTGCCAAGACCGGAGAAATGGGGTTCTCCTCCGCGGAAAATGTCGCCTTTGCCGTAGCCCCGGAAGGTGGCGTGCTTTTTGAATCTGCGCATTTCTTTTACTATGATATCATAGATGTTTTCTGCGGAGAGACCGTGCAGTGTTTCGTCGTACAGAAGGCCGTCCCTTGGCATTTCGCCGATTCTCATCTCGTGGAGCCAGTCGTTGATCACATAATCGCAGGCCACGTTCCAGAGATAGGGATCCCGTCCCTGGCAGCGTTTGTGGTGGCAGAGGCCGGCGTGGAGATATTCATGGGCCAGTACGAAACGCCATTCCTGTTCGGTGTAGCCGCAGACGGGATTGGCGTAGATTTCCCCCAGGGAGGCATCCACGGCCGCGATCTGGATTTCGTTACGCTGGCAGAATGCCGTGTCTTCGATGATTTTGAAAGAGGCAGCAAGGCCCCCGAGAAGCGGATAGCGGGCAAGAAACCAGGCCGCCGCTTTTTTCACAGGTGTGTCTGCGTCGTCTGTGACACTGTGTCCGCCGGCGGTACCTACGGCACTGCTGGCCAGATGGGTGATTGCGTAGGAAAAGGCGGCACGGTATTCGTTTTTCTCATTGTTTTTATAGGTGAGCGGATGCTCGATGCCGATCATGTCATAAGCCTCCGGGGAGTTGAGCCCGAAGGTCTGTTTCGGCTGGCTGCCTTCTGTTTCCAGCAGTTTTTCATAGATTCTGATCTCATCATTCTGCCGGAAGGAATAGTCTTTTGCCGGGTCAATAAACAGTGGACTTCCGAAACCGATGTCTGACAGAAACCGGGCCACGTAGATGTCACAGGCTTTGTTCCAGACTGCCGGAAAATACTCCATATCCTGTGGGATTTTCTCCTCATCGAAGTGCCCGAAGGCCAGATGAAGCAGGCAGTGGGCGATGGCGTAGGCCCATTCTTCCGGTGTGAGTTTGGCGGACTGGTTTACATAGACCTGCCCGTTTCTCGTGACGCAGGCGGCGCTGCCTTTGTGGTTTAAGTGTGAATTTTTGACATAGACCCCGCCCTCCAACCGGGAGAGCAGCGGATGGTCGTTGAGGATGTCCACCCCGGAGCATAATACCTTAAGCCCCGGCGGGTAATTGTCGTAGCTGCCGTAATATTTATAATGTAAGTAAGCCATGGTAGTTCTCCTTATTCGGTATCAGACACTGCCGGATTTCTGTCAGCATGGTTGTCTGATACCTGTTTTTTATTTTTATGTATGGTTTCCTGTGGTCTGTACCAGTCTCGGCAGATCCCGGATCACCTCCACTATGAACCAGTCCGGCAGAGCCTCTTCCCCGTCGGATGCGACGGTCATCTGTGCCAGTTCAAAGTTGATGACGGAAAGTTCCTTGATCATGCCCTTGGCCCGGTAGACAAAGGAGAGCATGTTGCCGGTGATACCCTGTTTGCTTTTCGGAAGCTCGGTGAGCAGTTTCGCCCGGAAAGACTGTGCCAGGAAATAGAGAATGTCCCGGTCCTCCGGTTTTGACGGCCACTTGCTATTCCCAGCAATGATGTCATCCAGCAGGTGGGTGTTCCTAAGACTCTTGGTGTAGGCAATAAACATCCCGGCGTGGGATGGCGAAAGGCAGGCGTATGAGAGCATCTTTAGGACAGATGCCGGCACATCTCTTTTTCCGGCGCCGTATTCCTTTAAGGCATCGCTTAACATATGCCACGAACGGGGTGTGGAAAAAGGCTCTTCCGTTTTCGGCGGCTCGGAAAACAGGTGATCCGGCCGCTGGATGATGTAGTCGATGACCCATGGGTGCAGGCCGTTTTCCTGTGCCCATTTGATCCACTGTCGGGGATCTGCCTTCATCTGCACGTGGAACATACGGTTCACAAGGGCAGAGGACATGGTCTTTACGATGGCGGAATCCTGTGCACGGTTTCCTGCACCCACCACGATGCTGCCCTCCGGCAGATGGTATTCCCCGATCCGGCGTTCGTGGATGAGGGAGTAAAAGGCCTTCTGTACTTCCTGGGAGCAGGCGTTCAGCTCGTCCAGAAAGAGAACATAGGGTTCCTTTCTTGCAATCATTTTCGGCGGGAGAAACTCCGATGTCTCCCCGTTGATTCTTGGTATTCCGATGATGTCCTCCGGTGCCAGCTGGCTGCCGAGAAGGGACACGCAGGGCAGTCCGATGTCAGCCGCAAACTGTTCCACCAGGGCGGATTTTCCGATGCCCGGTGCGCCCCAGATGAAAACCGGGCGGGAGGGTGCCACATTGATCAGTATTTCTAATAAGTCACTCTGGGTGACGGTAACTGGTAAATTCATAGATTACATTCCTCGTACTTTCTCGTTGTATAATTTCTTTTTGTTTATGTGATGGACCCTTGCCCGCGGCAGGTATTTGCCGCAGTGCTGGCAGTAGCCCTTGTGCTCGGCGGTGCGTCCTTTGGTGCAGCTGCCGAAGCAGATGTAATATTTGCATGGGGTTTCCCTGTATTTGCTCATGATTTTTCTCCTTATGTCTCTTCATCCTGCTTTGAAATTGTAAAGGGGATGCAGTATTTTTTCTATCTTCACGGTTTCTTCAACTACATCCAGCATCTCCTCCATTCCCCGGTAGGCGAAGGGAGCTTCATCCAGTGTGTCCCTGCTGATGCAGGTGGAATAGATGCCTTTCATCGCGGCCTTGAAGGCGGAAACGGTATAGTGGTTCTTTACGTCCTCCCGCTTGTAAATCCGTCCGGAGCCGTGGGGCGCGGAGCAGTTAAACTCCTTATTGCCGAGGCCAGTGCCCAAAAGAATGCCGTCATGCATGTTGACGGGGATGATCACCGTTTCCCCCGGCAGGGCGGAGACTGCCCCTTTGCGAAGCAGCGGTGCGCCAAGGGCTCGGATTATTTCAGGTCTCGTGTCGATGTAGTTATGTATGCAGGTCCTTAGATCGGAAACCTTCCACTTCATGCCCCGGCAGATTTCGTTTATCATAATCTCACGGCTTGTGGCAGCGTATTTAGTCAAAAGCATAATGTCATGCAGGTACTGTTCTTTCAACTCGCCGGAAAGATACGTCAGCTCAAAAGGTAACGTAATGCCTTCGGTCTGCAGCTGTTTCTGCCCCTCCTTCATGTAGTATTCACTGACTTCTTTTCCCAGATGGCGGCTGCCGGAGTGGATGGTGAGATGGGTATGGTTTTGATCATCCTGATCCACTTCGATGAAGTGGTTGCCGGAGCCCAGGGTGCCTGCGGAAAGGCGGGCTTTTTCCAGATTGATGTGGTTCCTGCAGTACAGCTCGCTAAAGTCAAAGTCCTCCATCAGCCGGTGGGGTGTTTTCCTCACGGAAAAACCGGAAGGTACCTTTTCTCGGATGACGGTGTCCAGCTTCTGGAAATCCCGTACTTTTCCCGTTATCTGCGCCATGGTCATGCCGCAGCCGGCGTCGATGCCCACAAGTCCCGGCAAAACCGTGTCCGTGACGGTCATGGTGAGGCCGATAGGGCCGATTTTCCCCGGGTGAACGTCCGGCATGACGCGGATTTTTGCGTCTTTTGCAGCCGGATTGTCGCAGATCATCTGAAGCTGCGAGAGGGCATAGTCTTCAATTGTGTGTGTTTTTGCAGTGAAAATAGCAGCGGATGCGTATGCTCCGTTGATTGTCATAGTTCCCATATTTTTCTCCTGTATTTGAATATTTCAGGATACAGAAACCATGCCGGATATACGGCTGCGTTTGAAATGTGAATGTATGTGGAGCAGTCTTTGCAGTTTAGAAAAATGCGTAGCTGCAGAGCTGCTCCAGTCTGGAAACGTAGTATTGTAATATCCGATCAGAGGGTTTCGTACCCGTTGTTCTGTTGTGTTGTTAATGTGTTACGGTTGGTAAGTTTCGTTGTCATAGTTAACCTCCTTTCGGTGCATTATCATGTTCCTCATCATTATATCGGAAGTTTATGGAAAAATCATTAAACTTCTGGTTGAATGGAGTTCATTATAGCCGGATGGAATGACAGATAGTGTCATCACGGGAAAATATAAAAATAGATTTGGACAGATTTCATCATAATTATTTCTGAAATTGGATACATTCTCTTGAATAAGGGCCGGTAAAGGAATAAAATATAGACAGAAATTATCAAAAAGAAGGCGAATCTATCATGAACAAATCTAAATTAACGAAACTTCGGATTCTCGCACTTACTGTCTTAATCACGATTTCTGCGGCATTTGTGCAGCTTCCGATGCCAAAAGACAGCGGAAAGTCCGCACAATCAGTGGGTATTACGGTTCAGGCGGCTACAAAGAAGCAGGAGAGCTTTTCCATCAAGCAGGTTCCAAAGTATAAAGGAAAAGCTTCTGTCCAGGTGAATGGAAACAAGCCCTATTTCACCCAGCGGGAAAAAGAAAAGACAAATACCTTTGAATCCTATCATAAGCTGGATAAATTGGGCAGATGCGGTGTCTGTTATGCCAATGTCAGCAGAAACACCATGCCGACGCAGGAACGTGGCGATATTGGTATGGTAAAGCCCTCCGGATGGCATACCGTCAAATACAACGGTGTCGTCGAAGGCAATTATCTTTATAACAGGTGCCACCTGATCGCGTACTGCCTGACGGCGGAGAATGCCAACAAGAAAAATCTGATCACGGGTACCCGGTACATGAATACCGAAGGGATGCTTCCCTACGAGGAGAAAACAGCCCGGTATGTAGACCGCACCGGAAATCATGTCCTATATCGTGTGACACCGATTTTTGAGGGAAACAATCTTGTGGCATCCGGTGTTCTGATGGAAGCCTATTCGGTGGAGGACAAGGGAAAAGGGCTTTCTTTCTGCGTGTATTGTTATAATGTGCAGCCGGGAGTAACAATCGACTATAAAACCGGAGACAGTCATCTTTCCGGTAAGGCAGATAAGAACCAAAATCAGAATTCTTCTGAGAAAAAGGACAGCGGCTTAAGGCAAAACACGTCCGAGAGCAGCCAGCAAACGTATATCTTAAACACGAACACAAAGAAATTTCATAAGCCGGACTGTTATTCGGTTAAGCAGATGAGCGAGAGGAATAAGAAGAAATACGTGGGAACAAGAAAACAACTGATCGATGAGGGCTATTTACCGTGCAAAAATTGTAATCCGTGAATTTTATTTGGGATTGTTGTTGCCTTTATCCGGCTTTAGTATCTTCTTCACATATCTGATCTATACCATAATTTAATCAGCTGTATCGTTAACCGGCATTCTGCATATATTAATGATAATAAGTGAATTGGAGCCTATCATGAATTCCTGTTCAAATCTCTATTTTCTTTCAACGATTGCATGCAGATTATCTGATTGTCTTTCGGAAAAGGAGCTGGCGGTGCTGTCTGCGGATTTGGTGGTACTCAGTGATATGATTGCCAACATGCTTGCACGTGACGAATTGTGCAAGAAGCAGAAATCCTCTGATTTATGATTAAGATGCATTTTGCAAATCAGTTTTGTGAATGAGGCGGCGATTTGGTCACGAGAATAAAAATCTCTTGAAATTGGAAAAATGTTGTGATACAGTTATCAAAATTAGGACACTGGTATACCGAATAGTAGAGAGAACTGCAGCTGATAAGGAAAAACAGGGTGAGGTAAAATGGTAAAAATAATTGCAGACAGTACCTGTGATCTGTCAAAGGATCTGGTGGAAAAATACGATGTGGAGATTCTCCCACTCAATATTGTGCTTGGAGATGAGGAATATCAGGATGGTGTGAATATTACACCGGATGAAATCTATGCCTGGTCGGATGAGCATAAGACAACGCCGCAAGAGGTGCCAGACCCTTTGAACACAATATGAACAAAATTTTTTTTATTGTCAGATATTTCGGAAGATATTAGGCACCTAAATGACACACGGAACTGCCAAGGCAGATATAGACCGTCAACTACTGAAGCTACTGGCATGGCAGTAAGGACTTATATGTGGAAGAAAATTGTAGAAGAACATCTAGGGCAGCCTAGCCGCACACATCTGGGAATTGGTCATTGATTTTATGAAGCAAAAGTAGATTGAAATGGAAATGTAAAAATGGAGAATAGATGTAACCATGATAAAAGCTATTCATAACCGGTAAAGCAATCAGTTATCCGGAGACAGAACAGATTCATAAATGGCATAAGATACAGCCGGGAAAAGAATTAAGTCAGGTACAGCAGGATTATCTGGTGGATGTGATCATGACGTGGATCAACAAGGAGATGGAAAATGGTACTATTAAAGACAATTAGGGGAGACATTACAAAAATTCAGAACGTGCAGGCAATCGTGAATGCAGCCAATTATTCCCTGCTGGGTGGTGGAGGTGTGGACGGCGCCATTCACCGGGCCGCCGGCCCGAAACTGCTGGAAGAATGCCGCACACTGCATGGATGTGAGACGGGACAGGCCAAGATTACGAAAGCCTATGATCTGCCCTGCGATTATGTGATCCACACGGTGGGTCCGATTTTACGGTGCAGCATCCGTCAGGCTAGTTGTCGCGTTTATTTCCGTCTAACCATTTGCAAATAGAGTAGCCAACTATAGTTGCCATCACGCCCGGAATAAAGAAAAGATAATTGATTATATAAGCAAATTTAGTCAATTCAGCGCAATATCATCCTAACAGATTTATAAACCAAAATATGATTATAAAACCAATATAATAAAAATATTTTATGAAAACAAGTATAAAACTTGACTTTTAAGGCTATAATTCATATAATAAATCTGGATGGAAAGGAAAGGGACGATGCTTTGTCAGTTTTCATTTCAGAATTTTAAGTCCTACAAGGGAGAAACGATTTTTGATTTTCAGGCAGCTGCGATTCCGGAATTCTCGGAATCTCTGTTGGCGTGTAAGATTAAAACAAAGGAAAACAAGGAAGTCAAGGGAGAAAGTCTGCTTCCGGTTGGAGTTATTTATGGACCTAATGGGGGCGGAAAGTCAAATCTTCTGCAGGCACTTTCCTGTCTGATTTCTACCGTTGTAAAGCCAATCCGTGATTTGGAAAAGACTCGCGAAAGTATGATCATTCAACAGAGGGTAAGCTATGAGCCGTTTTTGCTGGATGAAACATCCAGAGAGCAGCCCACTGAGTTTGAAATTTTCTTCTGTCAGGGCAAGAATGAATATCGTTATAATTTGTCTTTGTTAAACGAAGAGATTGTTGCCGAGTCATTGTATTGGAGGGCGATTGGAGGCAAGCGAACCGGTACTGTTTTTGAGCGGGAGTATTCGGAAATTACATTAGGTCCCAGTATGAAAAAAGCGAATGTTAATGTGTCGGTTAATCCCAAAATGCCATATCTGTCATTTTTGGCAATCAATTATGATATTCCTTTGATTGCAGAAGTACAAAGCTGGTTTGAATCCTGTGTTATCCGCAATTACGCTAACCCGGTCGTGGATCGTATCATAATGCTTTCTAAAAATGATTCTTTCAGAAACAGAATGATTCAGGCTTTGAATGACATGGGGATTGATCTTTCGGGCTATCGGTTTGATGATGAGGAAAAACAGCTTTATACGCAGAGAACTATGGACGGAAAAGTCTATGAGCTAAAGTATTCGGATGAATCGGATGGAACAAAGAAGTTGATTGCTGCCTTGCCGGTTCTTCTGCTCGCACTTCAGGAAGGCCGTCTGGTAATTATTGATGAACTGGATGTGAAACTCCATCCGAAGCTGCTTCGTTATGTGATTTCCATGTTCAAGAATCCAAAACTGAATCGTCAGGGGGCGCAGCTGTTGTTTACATCTCACGATATGACTACAATGAAAAATACCGTTTTTCGCAGAGATGAAATCTGGTTTGCAGCAGAGAATTCCAACCATGAAAGTGAAATTTATTCTCTTTATGAGATTCGCAGGGAGGATAATGAGCGTGTAAATAGTACGGCAGCATTCGATAAGCAGTATATGGAAGGCAGATATGGAGCGGATCCCTATCTGACGAATATGCTATCAGAAGGAGATTGGACATGAGTTTAAAGCCTCCCAAGAAAAGTGATCTGGATAAAGGCTGGATGAAAAAACGCCTTGACCGGGAAATCAGAATTCAGCCGGAGTATCATCTGATCGTTTCGGAAGGAACAAATGCGGAGCCACAGTATTTTCAGGCGATGAGAGATGTCATTAATCAGCAATACCGTGGAAGAATCCAGCTGGACATTTATGGCGAAGGGGATAATACACTCAGCCTTTTTGAAAAAGCAAGAAAAAGGGTAAGTGAAAATCCAAATGGATATAAACATGTTTGGGTGGTTTCTTCTACATTTCAGTTATTTTCAATCAGATATTGACCGGAAAGAGTATTGGCCAAAATTGACTGAATGGATGGAGAGTATTGGAAAAGGCAAGTATTCTAAAGGTCGTGAGGACATGTATAATATTCTCAGACCATTTATGGATCAGGCAATCAGGAATGCGAAAAATCTTGAGAAAATCAATGATGGAAGACCTCCGGCAAATTCAGCACCGGGCACAAAGATATATGAATTGATTGAAAAGCTAAGGCCATATCTGTAAATATTTTTTCCTACCCTTTCTTTTCGTGCATTTTATCAAGTGCAGGAAAAGGAAGGAGGGTGTCTATGTCATATTTTTACTCATTTCAGAGCTGGTTGTATCATACCAGCATTTACCAGAACTTGTTACGGGAGCTTCCCGCTCCGCTAAACAACATTTATTTTGATTCCATCTTGTGTATTTGTTTGGTGGTGTATCTGATTTACCGGCTGGTGGAGTCAGTACATATCATCAGGTATCGGAAGAAAATACGCAGGAAGCAGGAGGCAGACAGAAAGCGTCGTCTGGAAAAAGACCAGGAACTTCACGAGAGGGAGCGAAAGGTGGACGAGAAGGAGGAACGAATCGGGAGATTCTTCGACTCTATGGAGTCCCTTTTTACCGGAAAAATGAGAACACAGGAAGCAGCCGGTGTCTGCAGGCCACAGAAAAACAGAAAATCGTTAGGCAGGAAGATGTTTTTTCTTGAGAAGAAGGGAACAGTGACCGGGGAAAAGCCGGATGTGGAAGAGACTGTGAGCGACTACGATGTTGTCATGGGAGCTTTTGCATCCGAAGTGGAGCAGGAGGAGCGGATGAATCAGCTGCGGGAAATGGAGGAAAGGCAGCTTCGTACCAACCTTAAGACGCTGGATGCTTCTCTTCGCAGTGGAGAACCGGATCGTGTTGTGGGCGAATTTTCAGAGGAAGGAACTTATGATAAACGGCTGGAAAAACGCAAAAGCAGAGCCAGACGGGAGGAGGAGAGAGAACGTAAGCGCGAGGAGAAACGGTTAAAAAGAGGAAATAAAGGAAAATAGCATGAAAGTGGATGATATTGGACAAATCATCGAGGATTCCATAGAAAAAGTGGTTTCTGTAAATGAAATAATTCAGTTTTTGAGATTGTATGTGGAGAACAAGCATCTTTCTTTGACGAACCTTCTCCTTTTATATGATCAGAATCCAAAGTCCAGAATGGTTTGTGGGGAGAAAGCATGGAATCAGCTGGGACGCAAACGGAAAGAGGATGCCGTTTGTGTGCAGCTGATTCTTCCAGAGATACGGGCAGGCGAAAGGGAAAGTTACCGTATAGTCAGGGGATATGGATTTGACGATACAGAGGGAAAAGAGTACCGGGGAGACGAGAAAGTTCCTATTAAGAAGGAGCAGATTATGAAATTTGCCGGAAATAATTTTGAACTGGTCTCAGAGAATCCTCTGGTGCGTATCGCTGTCCGATTCATAGTATTTGAGAATTTTGGAATCAAACATACCATAGTCAAAGCTTTGTTTGGAAAACTGCAGCGAATGTCCCGGGATGAGAAATATGCATTTATTCAGGAAGTGATTTTAAAATCACGAAAGATACTGGATGATCTGGAAGGTTGGAGGCTTTCTTTTAATGAGACTGCATTTCTAAATTCGCTTCTTGTTTCATCGGACATAACAGAGAATGCCTGTATTCTGGATCTGGCTGCCAGGTCCACAGAAAATGAGGAGTGGAAGGAAGAACTGATCTTGCTGAGGGAGAAACTAATGAGGACGAAGACGGAGTGTCTGGCGGAACTGTTTCAAAGGAAATGCAAGAAACGGCTGTTCAGTTTTCCGCCGGTAAAATTGGAAACGGATACATAGGTTTGAATGATTGGGAGGGGATAGGATGAGTGAATTACGTGAGTTTATGAAGTCTGTGGAAGGAACAGATGATTTGGGAATGAAAAAAGCTGCGTGTTGTCTGACGATTCAGGGAAATGGAAGCGAGCAGGGGGTGGAGGCAGTCGCTTCCGTCTGCACGCTGCGTGCAGCTTTGGCAATGTATCTGACAGACAGCTGGGTCGTGATTGATCTGAAGTTTGAGGATGATACGGATCCGGATCTGGTGCGGATGACGGAAGTCTGCAGGGCATATGATGAGCGGATGCATGAACGATATGGGACTGGTTGTGAAGGGGAATATCTGGTAGTATCGGTCACACAATTGGGGGACTATGAGTCATTTCTGGTGGGCATTGATGGTGCCTGGGGACTCAGGCCAGCGGAGACAGAAAGCGGCTGCAGTGTAATCCGGTTTATTTTTGAAAGGGAGAAAACAGGTGTATATGAGCTGGATGAAGCGGAGATGGAAGGGATGATTGCAGAGGTGGAGGAGGAAATTCTATTTAAAGATGAATAGAGCTGGGTAATGATTTGTCAACGTAAACGATGGTTTTATTACCCGGAGCCGCGTCGACGTCACGTCGACGAAACAGATTGAAAGGGATTAAAATGGATGGGGATGAATTGAGAGATATTTATTCTGGAATACAGGAAACCCCTTATTTTATGGGATTTTTCGAGATAGAATGGGAAGGGTGGAGAAAGATTTTTTGCAGTGACACAATGGGCAACAACCCGATGGTAGGTGCTACCGTTGCTGTTGCCGTTAGTGTAGAGGAAGCTGCGAAGGCTGGTAAGTTCTAAATAAAACCACAAAAAATCAAGGATTTTAAGGCTCTTGGGATAATTTTCCCGGGAGCCTTTTTTTATGGCATCCCTAAGGATGTTTGTCTCACTTTTGTCTGCATTTGTGTACTATAATTTAAAAAATCTTGGTTTGGATGAATATTGAGGAAAAGTGTTTATGGGTAAAAAGAAAGAGTCAAATGTATTATCAGATTGGATTTTAAAAAGGATGTTCCCGGCGTGCATGCTGTACGCTTTGGTCATGAATATGGTTTTTATGGTGGATACGATCATAGGCGGCCGGTTTTTGGGAGCCGATGCGGTGGCAATTGTGGCGATCGGACTTCCGGTCATATCCTTTATGCTTTCCCTGATGGTCCTGATTATCCAGGGCTGCTTTTTTACGCTGCTGCAATATATGGGGCGTGGGGATAAAAAAGGATTCCAGCGGATCTATTCGGAGAGCTTGTGGCTTGCCATTGTATTGGGAGTGCTCTGCGCATTTCTTGCGGTTTGCTTTGCGCCGGTCTTTGCAGGCTTCAGTGGAGGCGCGAGAACCGGAGAAATGGTGGCGGAGTCTGCAGCACTTTATATCAGGACCACTTGCTGTATGGTGGCATTTTATGGTATAGGCAGTCTTTTGCAGGTGAAGTTGAGATGCTATGGCTATGAAGCGGACAATATGCTCTGCAGTGCGGTAAATGTGCTCTCCAACGTAGTGATATCCATTCTGGCGGTTCAGCTGCTGCCGGCACCGGTGAAAATTGCGGGACTTGGCATTGGTTCTTCCGCTGCAGCGTTGATGCAGACCATACTGGCTGCTTTCTGCCTGCGTCGGTATAAAATCAGCTTTCTTCCGGATCCTGTGTGTCTCAGAGGAGTCGCCTCCGGCGGCAGACAATCGAAGGAACAGAAGCAGGGAATTTTGTCCGTTGGCAAACAGTCAGGGAAACAGGGAGAAACTTCTGTAGAAAATGTGCTGGGCAAGCAGAAGCAGGAATCTGTGTGGAGGGAGCTGCTGATGATTCTTCGTGCAGGTGTGCCTTCCGCATCCGAACATATTCTGGCTTCGGTTGTTTCCACCATCAACAACAACCTGATACTGTCCCTATTTGCCAACGGAACACAGCTTCTCGCCATCACCGCCGTTGTGGAAAGTATCCATACGATGGTGAAAACCCCGGGGGAGGGGGCAAGGCATATCAGTGAGCCGCTGTTTGGCATCTGCTTTCACAGCCGGGATGTGAACGGCCTTAAGAAAACCCTCACTGGAACCTTGAAAATGGGACTGATTTACTGTATCGGCTGGTCGGCTCTTTTTCTGCTGTTGTGCAATCCCATCATGGATTTTTACCAGATGGGCGCCAATGCAGTGCTGCGTGCAGGAATCATCCTGATCGTCCTCAGTTCACCGCTTTCCATGCTTGTTTGCACTATGAACGGCTTTTTTGAGTGTACAGAGCGGCTGCCCATGGCCATGGTCTTTGGAATTCTGCCGGAATGCGTGTTTTTCCCGGTATTGATGGCGGCGCTTTCGAAGCCTTTGGGGGCGAATGCGATATGGATTGGAATGGGGATGGGCGGCGGAGCGCTTTTGCTTGTGCTGTATCTGCTTTTTATGATAAAAGACCGGAAATTTCTCGTACCGCCGGA
>CAMFDG010000046.1 GCA_945949045.1 uncultured Lachnospiraceae bacterium | reverse complement strand
TACCATATCCGGAGCCTTTTCCGGGTCCGGCTGGGAAGCGATTCCCTTGTAGCCCTCGCCGGTGGTACGGGGCTTGTTGGTGTAAATACGAGGGATGATGATCAGCTGGTCCTTTACATCCTCCTGAATTTTGGTCAGGCGGCTTACATAATCACAGACAGCATCCTCATTGTCTGCGGAGCATGGACCGATGATCACCAGAAAACGGGAATCCTTTCCGGTGATGACATCGGAAATCATGACATCCCTTTTCTTCTTTAATTCTCTAAGCTCCGGAGAAAGCGGATATTCCCGCTTGATGTCTGCCGGAGTCGGTAGCTGATTTAAAAATTCGAAACTCATACTATACTCCTTTTTAAATAATTATGACATACAGAGTTTATCTTAATCGAAAATCGTCGAAATGTCAAATTGATCGGCTTGTTTTTTCTGGCAAAAATTTCTTTATTTATACAGAAGAAACTGCTATAATTGACTACAAGTATTTGGAATGGATCGGGAAATGGGAGGCAGTAGAGGATGGATTCTCTTTTTTGTGTCAAGGGCAAAAAAATCGGGGAGGGAAAACCCCTTGTATGTGTGCCGATTATGGAAAAAACCAGGGAGGACATTGTCCGTGAGGCAGAGCGCTTACGGGACCTTGGAGCAGAGATGCTGGAATGGCGTGTGGATGCCTTTTCGCAGGCGGACAGTCTGAATGCCATCCGTGAGGTATTGGCTGAGCTTGCACCGGTGGTTACGCAGACGCCATTGATCGTTACCTTCCGATCCAAGAGACAGGGAGGTCTCCTGGAGCTGGGGGAGGATAAAATCTACGATATTCATCAGGTCGCTGCGGAAAGCAGGGTTGCGGATTTCGTGGATGTGGAATATTTCGAGGCCCGCAAGCCGGAGAGGGAAATTGCGCTGCTTCAATCCATGGGGGTACATGTCATCGCATCTCACCATGATTTTGATCAGACACCGGAGCGGAATGTCATGTGGATGCTTTTGGAGAAGCTGGGAGAGAGCGGTGCAGATGTGGCAAAACTTGCGGTTATGCCCCAATCTTTCCAGGATGTTTTAAATCTGCTGGAGGAAACCAGCCATTTTCATGAGCAGTATCCGAACCGTCCGGTGATTACCATGTCCATGGGGGCAAAGGGAAGCATTTCCCGGGTGTCGGGGGAATTTACCGGCTCCTGCGTGACCTTTGGCTCAGGCGTGGCCGCCAGTGCTCCGGGACAACTGCCGATGGATGAACTTCAGGAGGTGCTTTCGATTCTGCATCACTGCGGGGCATAGGCTGTTTTTGAGTGCCTGGGGCATACATAAAGAGAAGAGAGGAAATGAAAATAGGTACACTTCTTTTGTTGACGAATACATACAGATGTGGTATATTCAATAGGCACGTAGGTAATACTTCCTTCGGAAGAAGGAGCACACGTATGTAAGAATCGCTAACGCGATTACGTGTGCGTAGGTAATACTTCCTTCGGAAGAAGGAGCACACGTATGCAGGAATCGCTGACGCGATTACGTGTGCGTAGGTAATACTTCCTTCGGAAGTATTACGTTGGCAGCCGTAGTATAATGGATAGAACGTAGGACTCCGACTCCTGAGATGCGGGTTCGATTCCCGCCGGGTGCATTACAAATTCCCTTGAAACTGTAGTAAAATCAATGGCTTCAGGGATTTTGAAAATTGTTTTGATTTTTCAAACAGAATTACGCAGGAAAGGAGAATTCCTGCACGTATGACACGAAAAATAAATCGGCTGTAAGCCGGTTTATTTTTTATGCGGGAAACTTATTGCGATCGTATGAACTATGTGAGAGTAAATTCCGAATGACCTATCGGACGGTGGGATTTAAAATTCCATTTTTAGAATAATTATGAAAAGCGGAAAGTTTTACTTGACAAATTGAATGAAATAGATGATACTTGTAAGGCGTACACAGTAACATATGCAGTCGGGTTGCCATGATACACGGGAACGTGTGTTGGAGAACTGTCAGGGCTGATGTGGGGCGATTTAGATTTTGATAAGATTAAATGAATTAATGGAGAATTAAAATGCAGAAAGTGACTGATTTCCTGCTGAAATATAAAAGATATTTTGGCGCGGCAGCGCTTCTTTTTGTTTTTGTGATTGTTTTGGTTAATTGCACAGGGAAAAAGGGAAGCGGACTGTCGGATACACAGATGGCAACAGAGCAGACAACAGTTCCCGGGGATACGCAGCAGGCGGCGGATGGATATGAGGTGACCGGAAAGCTTCAGAAGAATGCAAATCCGGAGGTTTCGGAGCTGATGAGCAATTATTACGCGGCATATGCCGGAGGAGATCTGGAGTCTCTGGAGATGCTGGCGCAGCCTCTTACGGATAACGAGAAGGGTTATATCACGACCTTTGCCGAATATTATGAGGATTATCAGAATATTGTATGCTATTCCATGCCGGGAGCTACCGATGATTCCTATATGGTGTCGGTATGTTATGACCTGAAGTTTAAGGATGTAGATACGCTGGCGCCGGGGTTGGATTTCTTCTATGTGGAGAGAGACGGTAAGGGCAACCTTTATATCAATAATGTATATTCTGCATACAACTTCAGTTTTCTGGACCAGGAACTGGATGCAAATCTGTATTCCATGATTTTAGCTTATGAGAAGAGCGCAGATGTTGTAGCACTGCAGAAGGAAGTGCAGTCCCGCTATGATGAGGCTGTAAAGAGCGACGAGAAGCTTGCCAATATGGTGGGGGGAACCCTCCGCAATGCCATGGCAAAGTGGCGGGATTCTGTAGTGTCTGCCGGAGATAACAGCGGAGAAACCCAGCAGACAGAAGAGCCGCAGACCGGGGATACTCAGGGCGAGGAGCCGAAGGAGGATACCCAGACGGCTGAAGATACAAAGACAGAGGACAACAAGACCGAAGAAACCGATAAAAAGGAAGAGACTTCAGATGACGGTCCGGTTATGGTGAAGACCTTAGATATCTGTAATGTCAGACAGAAGCCAAGCACCGATGCAGAACTTTTAGGTAAGGTAGATATCGGCGTGGAGCTTAGAAAGCTGGGAACCGAAGGGGATTGGACCAAGGTGAAGTTCCAGGGGCAGAAGGGTTATATCAAGAGCGAACTGCTTAAGGAAGTCAAGAAGAATTAAAAATCTGCGGAGGCTGTCAGGTCTCCGCGTTTTTTACAAGTGAGGGAGAGTCTGTGGAGGTCAGAATCAATAAATTTCTAAGTGAAGCCGGGATATGTTCCCGCCGGGAGGCGGACCGTCAGATTGCGGCGGGGAATGTGACAATCGACGGACGAATCGCAAAGATGGGCGAAGGCGTGCTGCCGGGACAGCAGGTCTGCTTTATGGGGAGGCCGGTATCCAAGGAGGAGAAAATGATCCTGATCGCTTTTCATAAGCCCCAAGGGATCGTTTGTACGGCGGAAAAAAGGGAGAAGAATAACGTCATCGATTATATCCATTATCCCAAGCGAATTTATCCCATCGGGCGGCTGGATAAGGACTCCGAGGGGCTTTTGCTCCTCACCAACAACGGGGATATTGTCAATAAAATGATGCGGGCGGGAAACTACCACGAGAAGGAATATATCGTGACGGTCAACCGACCTGTGACGGAATCCTTTCTCAGGGGACTTGCCGGTGGTGTGCCCTTAGTAGAACTTAATACCACCACGAGAAAATGCAGGGTATGGCGGACCGGGAAGAAGGAATTTCATATTATATTGACCCAGGGGCTCAACCGACAGATACGCAGGATGTGTGAGTATTTTGACTACCGTGTAGTGCGGCTGGTTCGGGTTCGGATCATGAACATTGAGCTTGGAGATTTGGAGTCAGGGACCTATCGAGATGTCACGCCGGAGGAATACGGACGGCTGACAAAACTTCTGTCGACTTCCAGTAACGCCCCGGCCGGAATATCGAAATAATCAGAATGGAAAATATTATGGAAGAAAAAAAACAACGGATCGAAGAACTGGTACAACAGCTAAATAAGGCATCTGCCGCCTACTATAACGGGCAGGATGAGATTATGTCCAACTATGAGTGGGACGCACTGTTCGACGAGCTGACGGCACTGGAGCAGGAAACCGGATATATTCTTCCGGAGAGCCCATCGCAGAATGCGGGCTTTTCCGAGGAGGGGAGCGGGGCGAAGGAGTCCCATGAATTTCCAGCCCTTTCTCTGGCTAAGACGAAACAGGTGGAGAAACTGATGGAGTGGGCAGGAGACCGGGAGATCTGGCTTTCCTGGAAGTTAGACGGACTGACGCTGGTGTTGACCTATGACGGAGGCAGGCTGACCAGAATTCTTACTCGCGGAAACGGTATCATTGGCACTAATATTACTTTTTTGAAGGATGCAATCGGCGGATTTCCGCAGACCATAGACTATGAGGGGCATCTGGTGGTCCGGGGTGAGGCGGCCATCTCCTATACGGATTTTGCCATGATCAACGATATGATCGAGGACGATGACGAGAAGTATGCCAATCCCAGAAATCTGGCCTCCGGAACACTGAATCTGGAGGATCCGGCAGAGGTGAAGGAGCGCCACGTAGTGTTTCACGCTTTTACCCTGGTGCATCTGGATGAGCCCATGAATTCCTGGGGGGAGCGGATGAATTTCCTCGAGAAACTGGGCTTTACAGTAGTAGACCGGGAGAAAACGGATGCCCTGGGGCTTCCGGAGGTGGTAGAGCGCTGGACCAAACGGGTGGAAAAGGGACAGATGGATATCCCGGTGGACGGACTGGTGATTTCCTACGATGATACGGAGTACGCTGCCTCTGGAAATGTGACGGGTCATCATGCCACAAGGGCAGGCCTTGCCTTTAAGTGGCAGGATGAAGCGGTGGATACCAGACTTTCCTATGTAGAATGGTCCTGTGCTGTGTCAACGATCTCGCCGGTGGCGGTTTTCGAACCGGTGCAGATCGAGGGAACCACGGTGTCCCGGGCTTCGCTTTGTAATTTAAGTGAGATTGAGCGTCTGGGGATCGGCCGTAACTGCGTACTTTCCGTGATCAAGGCCAATAAGATTATTCCCAAGGTCATTGCGGTGAAGGATGCCGGGGGAGAACTTGAAATCCCGAAGGAATGTCCGGTCTGCCACGCGCCGACAGAGATCCGTATCAGCAGCCACAGCGGCACAAAAACACTGCACTGCACAAACCCGGAATGTACGGCTAAGAATGTGAAGAAATTTACACGGTTTGTGAGTAAATGGGGAATGGATATCGATGGTCTTTCCATTCAGACGATGCTTCGCTTTATCAACGCCGGATTTATTCACGAATTTGCAGATATCTACCATTTGAAAGAGCATTTTGATGAGATTACAAGGATGGAGGGCTTCGGGGAAAAATCCGTTGCCAATATGGATCACTCTATCGAAAAAAGCAGAAAGGTGCATCCGGTGAACTTTATTTTTGCACTCTGTATTCCTTTTATCGGTGTGGATGCAGGCAAAAAAATTGTGGGAAGTATCGGTTTTGACGCCTTTTTGCAGAGACTGGAAAAGGGAGAGGGTTTTGAGGATATTGACGGTATCGGTGTAGAACGGTCAAACTCCATTCGAAGCTGGTATGCACAGGAAAGCAACCGCAGTCTGCTTCAGCACCTCCTTGCGGAGCTTTCTATCGAGAGGGTGGAGCCCAAAAGGGAAGGCGGAGCCTTAAGCGGCATGGTCTTTGTCATTACGGGAGATGTCCATCATTACAAGAACAGGGACGAGTTCAAGGCCTATGTGGAGAGCCAGGGCGGCAAGGTGACCGGAAGCGTCTCCAAAAAGACCAGCTGTCTGGTTAACAACGATGTGGAATCCACATCCTCCAAGAACAAAAAGGCCAAGGAGTTAGGAATCCCGATTATTTCAGAGGAAGAATTTATTGCACGTTATGTCCATTAAGATGACCTGCATGGACTGATGTTCACAAGAAAGAAGGAATAGAAATGCCAATCAAAACACAGAGCGATCTTCCGGCAAAGGAGATCCTGGAGAGAGAAAATATATTTGTCATGGACGAGAACCGGGCAATGCATCAGGACATCCGTCCGATCAACATTGTGATCGTCAACCTGATGCCCTTAAAGGAGGATACGGAGCTGCAGATCCTGCGCTCTTTGTCTAACACGCCGCTGCAGGTGGATGTTTCCTTTGTGACCCCGGCATCCCATGAGTCCACCCATACCTCCTTAAGCCATCTGAACAAATTTTATCAGACCTTTGATGAAATCAGGCATAAATATTTTGATGGACTGATTATTACCGGGGCGCCGGTAGAACTGATGGAGTACGAAGAGGTGGATTACTGGGAAGAAATCTGTCAGATTATGGAGTGGTCCAAGACGCATGTCACCTCCACGCTGCATCTGTGCTGGGGGGCTCAGGCGGGGCTCTATTATCATTACGGGATTCCGAAGCAGCTGCTGGACAAAAAAATGTTTGGAGTCTACAGGCATAAGGTGATGAACCGGAAGATTCCGCTGGTTCGCGGGTTTGACGATTATTTCTATGCACCGCATTCCCGCCATACAGAGGTCCGCAGGGAGGATATCCTTAAGCAGGAGGACCTGATGATTCTTGCAGAGAGTAAGGAAGCGGGGGTATTTCTCGTCATCAACAAGACCGGAAGCCAGATTTTTGTCATGGGACATCCGGAGTATGATCGCCTGACGCTCCACAAGGAATATATCAGGGACAGGGATAAGGGGCTGCCTATCGAGCTGCCGCTCAACTATTATCCGGAGGATGATCCGGATCAGAAGCCGATGCTGCAGTGGAGATCCCACGGGAATATTCTCTATGCGAATTGGCTGAATTATTACGTTTATCAGCAGACGCCCTACGAGTTCATCAATACGAACGAGATTTACGCGAAATAGCAGTAAATGGTGTTTTTGTGGAGCTTTTTAGATGATAAAAAGTGGGTACTTTATAACGATTAAGGGGTCTGGCAGAATGCTAAACTTGGGACTTAGGAGGAGAAGAACAAACAGATAAATTGCTTTGAGGCAGCATTGCAACTGGTAGAGTTGGTATAAAATAAGGTTTGAAAAGAAATGGATTTTGGGGCATTATCATAACAGCGAGTGCATCAATTAAAAGCAATTTGAACGTAATTTGAACCGGTAAAAACGTACCTTGAAATGGAATGAAATTTGCAAGTATGCATTTACATTTAGGTGAAGCGAAAGATGAAACGAAAGATGAAACGAAAGAAAAACCGAAAGATGACACGCAAGCCGAAGAATGGCTGATTGATCAGTAAATTTAAAAATGGAAGCAACGGGGCTCGAACCCGTGACCTCTCGCGTGTGAGGCGAACGCTCATCCCGGCTGAGCTATGCTTCCATTTCTTCTATATATTATAGCACCTGTCGGAAAAAATACAAGAGAAAGTGAAGGTCACTTTTTACGACTTCTTCTGATCTTCGTCCTCCGGGACGGTGATGATGATGGGGTTGCTTCGCATTTTCGTAATCACACGACCAAACTTGATCCACTGGGAAAGATCCTCCTTGCTGGTGGAATCCACGGTGAAAGAGCGGCCGAGATTGCTGACAGGTTCCAGTATGCTGGGTACTGTCTGGTGTAATTTACGGATATAGGCAAGGCCGGAGGGCCGATGGATAAAAATTCCGGTGTCACCGTCCCGGACAGGAGTTCGGCTGATGAGCAGAATGTCATTTAGGACGTAGGTTGGATGCAGATGGTTGCTGGTAATAAGAATCGCACAGTCAATGGCATCCCCGTAGCGTTTACGGTATTGGGCTACATTGACTTTTTTCATGCAACAGGTATCAAGATACATCCCGTCCTGCATATTTCCCGTCGGGACGATCAATGTCACATAGTCATCAATGTCTTCCCCGCCCCGCAGGCCTTTGGCAAATTGAAGCTCAAAGCGGATGACTCCTGAGACAAAATCCAACTGGGATTTGGAGAGATCCCCCATGGCACTGCGGGCTCTCTGCAGCGGATCCAGAATTCCGCACAACTCCGCAGACTGCTTTCCAGTCAGTGAGGTCAGAAGAAAGGCTGTATACAGATCGATCTTGTTTGTCTCTCCGTTCAGGATCCTCTTATATGAGGAGAGGGACATTTGCAACGCCTTTGCCATTTGCTGCTGGGAATAACCTAGTGCAAGCCGCTCACGCTCCATGCTGATTCCAAAGTTTTCCACTAATTGTTCTTTGCTGATCATGGCAGATTCCTCCTGATATCTTTTTGATTATAGGTATTATAGGTATTGCAGGAATAAAATTGCAAGAGCAAAGTGGAAATAGTTCAGAATTGGCCTTGTTGTGACAAAAATCGGGAAGAAATTCTGTCCAAAATGGACTCGAATTGGTAATTCATAGAAATTATAATAGACTTGTCAATAAAAATAAAACGTCAAATTCAGTCAAACAAACGTACGGTAGAGGAGGGCAGAAAGGGTACAGCAGAATCGATAAATACTAGAAAAAGCCGGGGGCTTTTGCCTCCGGCTTTTTTTGAGCAGACGCATTAGAAGGCGAACTTCGTTCGCGGGCGTCTGCGCAGGTGATAAGGAATCCTCCCAACTGCGCTAATGCCCCATGCCTCCAGTATAGTATAATGTATACAAAAATCAACACAGGGAAAGTGACAAAACAGAAAAATATTACAATAGGGCTAGGATTTTTTTTCTATTTATGGTACGATATGTATATAATTTTCTCGTATTGGAAGGGGGATACTTAAATGGCAAAAGAACTAGTTGCAATGTTGCTTGCCGGAGGCCAGGGTTCCAGATTATATGCGTTGACGCAGAAGCTTGCTAAGCCGGCAGTGCCGTTCGGGGGAAAGTACAGGATCATTGACTTTCCGCTTTCGAACTGTGTGAACTCCGGTATCGATACAGTTGGTATTCTTACACAGTACCAGCCTTTTGTACTGAATGAGTATATCGGTAACGGACAGCCCTGGGATCTGGACCGCCTGTACGGAGGTGTGCATGTGCTGCCGCCTTATCAGAAGGCATCCGGCTCTGACTGGTATAAGGGCACAGCTAACGCTATTTACCAGAATATTGCATTTATTGAGAGATATGATCCGCAGTATGTGATTATTTTGTCAGGGGATCAGATCTGCAAGCAGGATTACAGTGATTTCCTGGAGTTCCATAAGCAGAAGAATGCGGAGTTTTCCGTCGCAGTTATGGAGGTTCCGTGGGAGGAGGCATCCCGTTTCGGACTGATGGTGGCAGATGAGGATGACCGGATCACCGAGTTCCAGGAGAAGCCGAAGGAGCCAAAGTCCAATCTGGCATCTATGGGTATTTATATTTTTAATTGGGATATTTTAAAGAAGTATTTGGTTGAAGATGAGGCAGATCCGAATTCTGAGAATGATTTCGGTAATAATATTATCCCGAACCTTCTTCGCGACAATCGTCGGATGTATGCTTATCATTTTAACGGATACTGGAAGGATGTGGGAACGATTCCGTCTCTCTGGGAGGCTAATATGGAGGTCCTGGATCCGGAGCACAGTGGAATTGACCTTTTTGACGAGAATTGGAAGATTTACAGCCGCAACAGTGGTATGACCGGACACCGGATTGGAGAGAATGCCATTGTTGAGAATTCCATGATTACCGATGGCTGTAATATCAAGGGTACGGTGAAGCATTCCATCCTTTTTGCCGGCGTGACGGTGGAAGAGGGCGCTGTTGTGGAGGATGCCGTTGTGATGGGCGGTTCCGTAATCAAGTCCGGTGCTGAGGTGAAGCATTGTATTGTTGCAGAAAATGCTACGATCGAGGAGAATGCGAAAGTTGGTGAAAAACCAGAGGGCGAGGGCGTTGGCGAAGTTGCGACGATTGCTGCCGGAGTCACGATCGGGGCCGGAGCCAAGGTTGGACCGAATGCCATGGTATATGATGATGTGAAGGAGGGCGAGGAGAAATGGTAAATTCAAAGGCAGAGGCATTGGGAATTATTTTCCCGAACAGTTATGATTCACTGGTGCCGGAACTCGTCTCGGAGCGTCTGATGGCATCCATCCCGTTTGCCAGCAGATATCGTATGTGCGATTTCATTATTTCCAGTATGGTACATAGCGGAATTGATAATATTTCTCTGATCGTCCGCAAGAATTACCATTCTCTTCTGGATCATCTTGGATCCGGTCGTGAGTGGGATCTGGTCCGTAAGAACGGCGGACTGAATATCGTACCTCCATTTGCCCAGAAGCAGGTGAAGATCTTTGCGGGAAGAATTGAGGCATTGGAGAGTATCCGCGGCTATCTGAATAAGCAGTCGGAGAAGTATGTGATTTTAAGCGATGCCAATATTGCGGTGAATTTTGATTTTAATGAGCTTTTGGACGCCCATATTAAGAGCGGCGCGGATGTTACGATGGTATATCGCAAGCAGCCGATTCCTGAGACTCTGATCCGTCAGAGCACCTCCAGTGAGGATCTGTACTATTCGCTGGGCATCAACGGAGACCGTGTCAGCAAGATCTACATCAATCCGACAGAGGACGGAGAGATGAATTTCAGTCTGAATATCTATGTGGTTGAGAGAGAACTGCTGATCAAGATGATCGATGACGCTTATCTGCGGGGCTATACCTACTTTGTACGGGATGTTCTTGACAGACAGATTGACAATCTCGATATCAGGGGTTATTGTTATGAAGGCTATGTGGCACATATCCATGATACCAAGAGTTATTTTGAGGAGAATATGAAGCTTCTTCAGGAAGAAAACCTGAATGCCCTTTTCTCCGGCGACCAGATTTACACGAAGATTCGTGATGATAATCCGACCCGCTATATTGTGGGTGCCAAGGCAAAAAATGTAATGGTTGCCGATGGCTGCGTCATTGAGGGCGAGGTGGAGAACAGCGTGCTGTTTCGAGGTGTTCATATTGGAAAGGGAGCCAAGGTTAAGAACTGCGTGCTGATGCAGGATACCGTTATCGGTGAGAATGCAAGTGTTGAGTATGTGATCACGGATAAGAATGTTACGATCACCAGCAACAAATCCCTGACGGGCAATGACTCTTATCAGGTATATGTAGCCAAGGGACAGATTGTATAACAGGAAAGAGCATAGGAGGCATTGTATTATGGCTGATAGCAGAAAAACCTATAAGATTAAGTCGGATGCTGTGGGTGATGTCCGGATCGCGGATGAGGTAGTCGCAATTATCGCAGGACTTGCCGCTACAGAGGTTGACGGCGTGAGTTCCATGGCTGGTAACATTACCAATGAGATTGTCAGCAGACTTGGCATGAAGAACCTCTCCAAGGGAATTATGGTGGAGGTGCTGGAGGATGAGGTCAAGGTGGATGTTGCCATCAATATCGCATACGGCTTCAGTATTCCGGAGGTTTCCTCTAAGGTGCAGGACAAGATCAAATCTGCCATCGAGAATATGACCGGTCTTAAGGTTGCTGTGGTGAATGTCCGCATCGCAAGTGTGGATATGACAGCGAACAATTAATTAAATATTTCTATTTGAACAGGGATATGATATAATAAAGGATGTCTGAATGCAGGCATCCTTTATTTGATGATACAGGGGTTAAAAGTCACGAATAGGAGAGAAAATGACAAGAAGAGAATTAAGAGAGAACACGTTTAAAATGCTTTTTCGCATAGAGTTTTACGAGACTGAAGAGCTGCCGGAGCAAATGAAGCTTTTTGAGGAGGAGAATCCCGCCCTTAAGGAGGCGGATCTGGCATATCTCAAGCAGAAATGTGATGAGGTGATTTCTCATCTGGAGGAAATCGACGCTGCTGTCAATGAGGCTTCTGAGGGGTGGAAGACCAGTCGTATGGGCAAGGTGGATCTGACTTTGATCCGTCTGGCTGTCTATGAGATTCGTTATGAGGATGAAATTCCCTATAAGGTTTCCATCAATGAGGCAGTGGAGCTGGCTAAGAAATATGGTACAGAGGATTCCCCTTCCTTTGTCAACGGAATCCTGGCTAAGTTTGCGGCATGAGGAAAAATATTTATTCCGTCGGGCAGGTGAATCAGTATATTAAGAATATGTTCGTGCAGGACTTTATGCTGCGGAATCTCTGTATTAAGGGTGAGGTGTCCAATTGTAAATACCACTCCAGCGGGCATATTTATTTTACTTTAAAAGATGCCCAGGGAACCATGCGGGCAGTCATGTTTGCGGGGTATCGCAGCAAGGGCCTGGCCTTTCCCATGAAGGAGGGAGACCGGGTCATCGTCACCGGTTCCGTGGAGGTGTACGAGAGGGATGGTGTTTACCAGATCTATGCCAGACAGATCGAACTGGACGGGGAGGGAAATCTGTACCTGAAATACGAGGCGCTGAAACGGGAACTGGAGGAAATGGGGATGTTTGCGCAGGAGTACAAGCAGCCTATTCCCAAATATGCCCGCAGGATCGGTGTGGTGACGGCTCCTACCGGGGCGGCCGTTCAGGATATCCGCAATATCTCTGCCAGACGGAATCCTTATGTTCAGCTGATTCTATATCCTGCGCTGGTGCAGGGAGAAGGAGCGGCAGAGTCTGTGGTTAACGGAATCCGGGCACTGACTGAGCTGTCCGTGGATGTGATCATTGTGGGCCGCGGCGGTGGATCGATCGAGGATTTGTGGGTGTTTAACGAGGAGATTGTTGCCCGGGCTATTTTTGACTGTCCAATCCCCATTATCTCGGCCGTGGGCCATCAGACGGACTGGACCATTGCCGATTACGTGGCGGATCTTCGGGCACCGACCCCTTCGGCGGCGGCAGAGTTGGCGGTATTTGATTATGAGCAGGTCCGGCAGGATATACTTTCCTTGAAACAGCGGTTAACGAAGGAGCTGGAGAGAAAGCTTACAGTATCCAGGGCGCGCCTGCAGCATCAGAGCATGAGGCTTCGTTACCTCAGCCCCCAGAGCCGGCTGAACGAGAACCGGCGTCGGGCAGCCCAGCTGGAGGAAAAGTTCACCGCCCGTATGCAGGATATACTGAAGGAGAAGCGCCACAGGCTGGTGCTGCTCTCCAATACCATTGAGAGCTATTCCCCTATGCATAAGCTGAGCGGAGGCTATGCTTATGTGGAGAAAGAGGATGGCAGGGCACTTCGCAGCGTGGGTGAGGTCACGAAAAAGGATAAGCTTCGTATTCATCTGGTCGACGGAACTGTATGCTGTGAGGCAGAGGAAATCGAAGCCTTCACCGGGCTTGTGCATAGTGAGAATAGATGAAATAAGGGCATGTGTAAGATGGAAGAGAAAGATTTTGTAAATAAAAAAGAAGAGCAAAAGGAACCGGGACTGGAGGAGCGTTTTCAGATGATCGAATCGATTCTTGATCAGATGGAATCCGAAGACATTACATTGGATGCTTCCTTTGAACTGTACAAACAGGGAATCGCCCAGATCCAGGCGGCCAATGCATCCCTGGATACCATTGAGAAGGCGATGCTTGTCATGAATGGAAATGAATTGGAGGAATTCTGATGAATATTGCAGCGCAGATTTCACAGAGAGCAGAACATATTGAAGAGAAGCTTCGTCCCTTTATGCCACAGGAGCAGGGCTTACAGCAGACCGTGTTATCTGCCATGGATTACAGTGTTTTTGCCGGAGGCAAAAGACTTCGTCCGATGCTTATGGAGGCGTCCTATCAGCTTTTCGGCGGTCAGGGGGAGGAAATCTATCCTTTTATGGCGGCTATAGAGATGATCCATACCTATTCCCTGGTACATGATGATCTGCCGGCTATGGACAATGATGAGTACCGACGGGGCAAGAAGACCACTCACGCCGTGTACGGGGAGGCGATGGCCATTTTGACCGGGGACGCACTTCTCAATTATGCCTACGAGACGGTGGCAGCAGAGCTTTGCCGCCATCCGGAGGATCCGCGCCGCGTGGAGGCTTTTTCCGTATTGGCCTCTAAGGCCGGAATATACGGGATGATCGGCGGCCAGGTAGTGGATGTGGAGAGTGAGAAAAAGGCCCAGAGCGTGGACCGGGAAAAGCTGGATTTCATTTATCGTCTGAAGACAGCTGCTTTAATCGAGGCTTCGCTGAAGATCGGTGCGATTCTGGCCGGAGCCACGGAACGGGAGGCTTCGCTTATGGAGGAGGCCGGGACAAGGCTTGGGCTTGCCTTCCAGATTCAGGATGATATTCTGGATGTGACCAGTACTCTGGAGGTGCTAGGAAAGCCCATTGGCAGTGACGGACGCAATGAAAAGTCCACCTATGTGACTTTCGAGGGCATCGAACAGGCGAAAAAGGATGTGGAGAGGCTTTCTGAAGAGGCGGTTTCCATTCTGGAACAGTGTAGTGGGGATCACGCTTTTTTGAAGGAACTGTTTCTGTTTCTTATCGACCGGAAAAAATAATCGAAAGAAAAGGATGAATCGAGGATCATCATGATTTTAGACCAGTTATACAAGGCAAATGATATCAAGAAGCTGGATGAGAGCCAGTTGGAACAGCTTCGAGGTGAGATCCGAAGCTTTCTGATCGAGAGTATTGCATCAACGGGAGGGCATCTGGCATCCAATCTCGGTGTTGTGGAGCTGACCATGGCTTTGCATCTGTGCTTTGATCTGACCAGGGATAAGATTATCTGGGATGTGGGGCATCAGTCCTACACCCATAAGCTCCTGACCGGCAGGAAGGAGGGCTTTGAAACTCTGCGGCAATACGGAGGCATGAGCGGTTTTCCAAAGACCGAGGAGGATCCGGCGGACAGCTTTAATACGGGACACAGTTCCACGTCCATTTCTGCAGGCCTTGGGATTGCGGCGGCAAGAGAAATCCTGGGAGAAAACTATTATGTGGTTTCTGTCATCGGAGACGGGGCGCTGACCGGTGGACTTGCCTTTGAGGCGTTAAACAATGCCTCTGCCATGAAATCCAATTTTATCATTGTTCTGAATGATAATAATATGTCAATCTCCGAGAATGTGGGCGGATTGAACCGGTATCTGAGCAATTTCAGGACGAAGGATGTATACAGGGATTTAAAGGACGGCGTAGAGCATTCTCTCAACCGCATTCCGATTGTGGGTGAGCGTCTGGTTAAAAAGATCCGCAATGCCAAAAGCGGCATTAAGCAGCTCTTTGTGCCGGGAATGTTGTTTGAAGAGATGGGGATTCTCTACCTGGGGCCGGTAGATGGAAGCAATCTGAAGGAAATGCAGCGGATGCTGGAAGACGCTAAGCGTGTCCGGGGACCGGTACTTGTGCATGTGATCACGAAGAAGGGGGATGGCTATGAGCCGGCGGAACGGCATCCGGCCCGTTTTCACGGGACAGAGCCCTTTGACATTGCAACCGGACTTCCCCTTATGAAACAGAATAAGGCAGCTTATACAGATGTTTTTTCCACCGTTATGAAGAAGATGGGGGAACGGGATTCCCGGCTGGTGACGGTAACTGCCGCCATGGAGGACGGAACCGGTCTTAAGCGGTTTCATAATCTCTATCCGGACCGTTTTTTTGACGTGGGAATTGCGGAGGAGCATGCTGTGACCTTTGCAGCAGGTCTTGCCAAGGAAGGGCTTAAGCCCGTTGTTGCGGTGTATTCCACGTTCCTGCAGAGGGCTTACGACGAAATCCTGCACGATGTGTGTGCTCAGAGGCTTCCGGTTGTGTTTGCAGTGGATCGGGCCGGTCTGGTGGGAAAGGATGGGGCAACCCATCAGGGGATTTTTGATCTCTCCTACCTGACCTCGATTCCGGGGCTGACAGTTATGGCGCCAAAGAATAAGTGGGAGCTTTCCGATATGCTGAAGTTTGCCATTGCGGGAGAGGAACCTGTGGCAATCCGGTATCCCCGTGGTGATGCCTGTGATCTCTGGAAGGATAAGCGTACTCCCATTGAGAAGGGTAGGGCCGAACTTCTGACAGAGGGAAGCAGGGTGGCTCTGTTTGCCATCGGATCCATGGTGGAAACCGCCTGGCAGGTGCGTAAGCTTTTGGCAGATCAGGGCATCGAGGCTACGGTGGTGAATGCCAGGTTTGCGTCACCGCTGGATGAGGAGTGTCTCACAGAGCTTGCGTCAACTCATGAGCTTCTGGTGACCATGGAAGAAAATGTACGAAGTGGTGGAATGGGCGAACATGTGGCAGCGGCTCTGGCGGATGCAGGAAAAGCAGTTGCGCTTCTTCGAATTGCAATCCCGGATCAGTTTGTGGAGCATGGAAGTGTGGAGCAGTTAAAGCAGGCGCTGGGATTGGATGCGGAGAGTGTTACAGAGCAGATTTTGGATAAAGTGAGGAAGGCATGAAGGAACGTTTGGATGTACTGTTAGTGAAAAAGGGTTTAGCGCCCTCCCGGGAGAAGGCCAAGACTATGATCATGGAAGGAAATGTCTTTGTGGGGCATAACCGGGAGGACAAGCCGGGAAGCACCTTTCCGGAGGAGTGTGAGATCGAGATTCACGGTAATACATTAAAATATGTGAGCCGTGGCGGACTCAAACTGGAAAAGGCCATGTCCCATTTCGACATTTCACTGGACAAAAAGATATGCATGGATATCGGAGCCTCCACCGGAGGCTTTACGGACTGCATGCTGCAGAACGGCGCCGCAAAGGTTTACGCCGTGGACGTGGGCTACGGACAGTTTGCCTGGAAGTTAAGACAGGATCCGCGGGTGGTCTGCATGGAGAAAACCAATATCCGTTACGTTACGCCGGAGGATATTGCGGATGTGCTGGATTTTGCTTCGGTGGATGTTTCCTTTATTTCATTGACGAAGGTTCTGGGACCGGCCCGGGCGCTTCTGCGGGATGGCGGACAGATGGTGTGTCTTATCAAACCGCAGTTTGAGGCCGGTCGGGAAAAGGTTGGAAAGAAGGGGGTGGTCAGGGATAAGGCGGTCCATGAGGAGGTCATCACGGCCGTGATCACCTTTGCCCTGGAACACGGATTTTCCGTTCACAATCTGGAATATTCTCCCATCAAGGGCCCGGAGGGAAACATTGAATATCTGGTATTGCTGGAAAAGACTGAAG